>JADZFF010000030.1 GCA_020850015.1 Bdellovibrionales bacterium
GGCGCAGAGGGCGAACAAAACACTCGGGGTCAGTATTGACTTCAACATTCGAAAGTCCTCCATTTGTGCGGGCAGGGAGCAATCCCTGTACCGCCACGATGGCGGAGACTTCTCGAATGATCTTGAACGACGCGATGCGAAATTCTGGCGTGCCCCACTGGGACGGGGTGCGGAGCGCGCCCGCGGCCGGGGAACACCTTTAGTTCGCGGTCACCGAGGGCAGGTGTTCGGCGCCCACGAGAGACGAGGCCGCCGAGCCTTCGTCTTCTACGGCCGGGAGATCCGAGTAGGTGGTGGGGGGCGCCTCCTCGCGGCCGCCTTCGCCTCGATGGATCAGGCGCTGCTGGAGCCGGTTGTGGCGCCGAAGCTTCTGGTTCACCCGGTCCGTAAATCGTTGGAGCGGCTGGGGCGGCACCATCCTGCGGTCGCAGCGCTCGCGCTCGAAGGGCCAGGTCACACGGGCGGGGCACTCAACGGGGTCAGGGCAAGCAGGGACAGGGCTGGACGTCGGGTCATGGCGGGTCTCCTTTGTTCTCTCTTGTTCCCTCCATCGTGTAGAAAACGCCGCGTCAGTTCCGCGGACATCGAGTGGCCGAAGCCGCTCCTCTCAAGCCGTGAAATCGTGGGGGCGCGGGCTGAACAAAAATTCGACACATCGGGCGATGGGTCGCACAATTCACTGACAAGGTTTCAACCCCTCAACGGAAGAGGAATTATTCATGACTCAAGGAAGACGGATTTTCGCAGTCGTGCTCGGCCTGCTGCTCTCGGCCGAAGCCTTCGCCAAGACTTACGTCCTGCAGGACGGCCCCAAGACCGCTGGACCCAGCGTACAGCGCGAGGAAAGCGTCCGGGGTTCCGAGCGCCTGATCGCGCTGCGGTTCAACCTTCGCGCGCTCGACACCACCGCGGTGAAGGCCGCGGGCCAGGAGTTCCAGAAGGTGGCCGTGGACGACCTCGCGCTGAGCTCGGACGTAGGCGCTCCCGCACTACCGTTCTACGCCCTCACGCTCCCGATCGCCGCTTCCGAGCTGGTGGTTGAAGTGAAGCCGGGTCAGGCCGTTCCGGTGGCCGCGCTTCGGGTTTATCCCGCGCAGCCTGAGAAATGCCGCTGCCCGGACGACAAAACCCGCGAATTCGTTCAGACCCCGGTGACCTTCCGCACGCCTCAGGCCTTCTACCGCGTGGAGAGCCTCGGCGATTTCCGCGGCACGCCGGTGTCGCGCGTGGTGGTGTTTCCGCAGCAGTACGACGCTTCCACCCAGGCCCTGGTGGCCTACCCCCGGCTGGAGCTGAGCATCCGGCTGAACCGCGCTGATACGGTGGAATCGCTCATTCGGAATAGCGTGGCCAAGGGGAGCCGGGCCGCGAGCGCCTACGATTTCCTGATCATCGCCCCGCGCTCCTTCCAGCGCGCGGTTGAGCCCTGGGCCCTATGGAAGACCTCCACCCGCGGCCTTCGTTTCAAGATGATGGCGCTCGAGGACATCGGCGCGAACACTGCCTCGCTCACCACGACGATTCGGAACGAGTACCGCGACAGCAATTTCACCTATGCCCTGATCGTAGGGAACCAGAACGTGGTGCCCGCGCACCGCGTGCAGACCTCGGGTTCGAGCCAGACCCCGTCGGATCTGCCGTACTTCGCGATGGGCGGAACGTCAGACATCATCCCGGACGTCTTCGCGGGTCGGCTCGTGGTTTCCACGCCGGAGCAGGCCCAGAAGCAGCTTTCCCGCTTCCGCGCCTATGAGGAAGACGGCTTCGAGTCCCCGAACGGCTGGGCGCGCGCGCTGGGCGTGGCCTCGAACGAAGGTTCGGGCCCCTCGGACAACGAGTACGTGCTTTCAATCCAGAACAAGATCGCGGGCGCATTCAACACCGAGTTCGACCACTTCTACGAGAACAGCGCCAATTCCAATCCCCGCGAGTTCAACCAGGCCATGAACCGCGGCGCCATGTGGACCACCTACATGGGCCACGGTTCGGGCACCTCCTGGCCGAGCTTCGGGCAGGAGTACGACGTCACGGACATCAAGGATCTCGACAACTCGGGTCAGGTGAAGGCCATCTGGATCGACGTCGCCTGCCAGAACGGGCGCCTCGAGCAGGGCTTCGCCGGCGAGCGCATGATGAACGAAGTGGACGCCAAGGGCGCCCCGATCGGCCTCAGCGCCTACTACGGCGGCAGCGTGAACATCTCCTGGCATCCGCCGGCGATCCTGGCGCGAGGCATGGCCTTCCGGATGGCGGACAACGCCGAGCTCCGCACGCTCGGCGCGATCATCCAGGCGGGGCACGTCTACCTTTCCGAGAACTACTCGGGCGCGAGCGAGCTGGCCTACAACCAGCGCTGGTACCACCTCCAGGGCGATCCCTCGATGCAGGTGCGGCTCACGCAGTAGGATTTCGGCATCGTCTCAAGAGGGCCCGGGTTGGCGAGAGCCGATCCGGGCCCTTTTCATTTCGGAACGCGGGATCGGGCCTGCGCCCGTCTCTGGCACCGCTCATGGCGCGCAGAGCGCGGGTGCGCCTGGATCCGTGCGCAGCGTGTGCTGATAGGCCGCCCAGGTCTGCGTGCAGGCCGGGGTCGCGCGGTAGCCGTCGCGCGCGGCCCGCACCTCCGCGAGCACGTCGGTGGAGGTCGAAGCCGCGTATCCCGTGCGCGCGGCGAGCGTGATCCCGGCTTGGCACTCCATGCATTGCATGGCGCGGTGGCAGGCTGAGACTTTCGCGGAGGTGTCGGTTAGCGTGCCCTCGCGCGAGCCCGTGAGGGCCTGGTTCATGTCCTTGGCCGCCATGATCTCGTCCAGGTTGGCCATGAGATCCGGCCGCGCGCGGCCGGTGGTGGTCCAGTCGTTCATGTCCCAGGTCCGGGTCTCCGTGAGCGCGGCTCTGAGCGTGGCGCGGGGCACGTCGCCCCCTAGGTAGCGGTCGGCGGGGAGCGGCTGAGCCCAGCACATTTGGGTGCAGGAGTAGACGGGGTCGTGGTTGTGCGGCGTGTGCGAGCCCGCCGAGCAGACTCCAAGCGAGTGAAGCATCTCGTGGCTCAGCACGCCCCCGATCACGCGCGCCCTCGGCGGCGCTGGGGTGGTGCCCTCGATGAGCTCGTTCTCGGCCGCGCATCGCGCGTCGCCCGCGAGCGTATGCGCCGAGAGGGTGATGATGTTCATGTTGTTGGGGCCGGTGACTCCGCAGGAGGCGAGCTCCGCCGCCCGATTTCCTGGCGCCGCAGACAAACACTGCCCGCAGCAGATCACGCGTTCGTTGTTCTCCTCGCGGCGCCGGTGGTCCGATTCAGTGCGGGGGGGCGGAGTGGCTGAAGCTCCGCGCATACCCAAGCCCGCGCGGTACTCGGCCATGAAGCCCGCCTGCGAGGGACCGACGACGTTCGCGAGGCAACCGGAGCGCGCGCGTGCCTCGGCCACGCCATCGAGCACGGCCCGGGCGTTTCCGGGGGTGAGGAAGCAGCTTGGGTCGAGCAATACGCCGTCCACGCGGCAGAGCGTGGCCGGGGAGTGGGTGCCTCGGATGGGATGTTCGTCGAGGGGGGCGCCGCGTGCGCCCGATGCGGAGCGCGTGGCCCGGCAGGCGGCAAAGAAGCTGTCGTTGCTCCGGCAGAAGCTTGCGCGGAAGGTCTTCCTCCAGTCGGAACCCGCGGCCGTCGGCGTGCGGAGCAGGGCCTGCGCCAGCGACTCGTCGAGGTGCGCGCCGTCGAGCGGCCCAGGCGAGGTGCAGGCGGGAGTGAACTCCGCCGTGAAGGAGGTCCAGGCCGACATCACCGCCCGATCGGTCTCGGAAACAGAAGGAGTGCCCGCCACGGTGCGCGCGGCCGCATCGAGGAGCGCGCGGCGGCACTCGCCTCTCAGGCGGCCCGCTGGCGCTTCGATGACCTTGATGGGGTCGATGGCGTAGCCGCCCGTGCAGCGCATGGCGCGGATGTCCTGGCCGAAGCAGGCCCGGTCGCCCGCCTCGCACTCAGGGCAGTCCGTAGCCGCGACATAGGCCGGCGCCGCTCCAAAAAGGAACGCGCAAGCGGCCGTGAAGCGCATGAACCCCCGTGCGAGCAACCGACGTCCCCCCGCCCCAAGATTTTATCACGCGCCGGGGCCGCGGCCCCTGTGTCGAGGCGGACACGAGATGCGGTATCGCGCGGCGGTCCTGAGCTGGCCGGCGAGCTCGATGGGCCGGGCTGCCTCCTCGACGTTGCCCACGATCCTGCGTTCAAGAAACACTATGAGCAGGTTTCCCTGCCCAGCCACACCCCAGCCATGAAAATGACGATCACCACCACGTTGAGCCGAGTCTTGAGGAAATCTATCACCCCGTTCTGATCGGCCCTATCGAGCGCCAGCTTCAATGTAGACTGGCCGGGTGCGGGCACTTTCGGCAATCCTCGGCGGCCTGGCCCTCGGCCTCGCGGTCCATCCGGCGCAGGCAGCAGACGGCTCGGCGTCTTCGTTCGAGTCCTGGAAGTCCAAGTTTGTCTCCACCTGGGCCAAACGCGAGGTCCCGCCACGCTACCTGCGCGACGCCCTCCGCGAAGTGATGCCCGATCCCAAGGTGATTGCAGTCGACCGCAACCAAATCACCGCCAGCATCGAGGCTGACTATCCGACATTCATGAAAGGCTGGCTCGAGACGACCCCTCCGCGCATCGCGCGCGGACGCGAGCTCCTGCGCGAGCACGCGGCGCTCTTGGAACGCGTGGAGCGGAAGTACGGGGTCGACCGCGAGGCCATCGTGGCGCTTTGGGGGGTGGAGACGCTCTACGGTGCGCAGAAGGGGGAGTACGACGTGGTCCGCTCGCTCGCCACGCTCGCGTTCGAGGGGCGGCGCCGGAAATTCTTCGAGACGCAGCTCTTCACCGCCATCAAGATTCTGCACCGGAAGCACGTCAGGCCCGAGGACTTCACGGGGAGCTGGTCGGGGGCGATGGGGCACTGTCAGTTCATGCCCACGAGCTACGAGATGATCGCCGTGGACTTCGACGGCGACGGGCGCAAGGACATCTGGAACAGCCTCCCCGATACCTTCGCAACCATGGCCAACTACCTTCGCAAGGCCAGGTGGGTTGCGGGAAAACCCGTGGGCCGGATCGCGCCTTCTCCCTCGCCCGGACGGGACCTGAAGGGTGCCGCTGAGATCCCGCTTCGGAACTCCCCCGTGGTGTTCCGGGGGGAAAACTACCTGCCCGTCATGCGCTGGAACAACTCAGCGCTCTTTGCGGCCTTCATGATCACGCTCATGGAGGGTTTCCGGACGCCCTAGTTTGCCGAGTCCGCGAGCCTTAGAGAATCCGGTTGCGGTGGTTGTTGAGATCGGCCACGACGAATGGGTCATACGCCACGCTCATCGAGCGGGGTATTCAGTGGGTACCAGTTCAGCCCAGATCTGTTGCCGCTGAAGGTGATTGAACCGGTACGATGGAGAGGGGCTCACCCAGGCTGCCTGGCGCGCGCTGCCCATCGTAAAACAATTGAACAACATCAAGGACCCCATCCACAACCTGCTCACCGGGAACCTGGGCTTTCACACCGCCCACCACACGCACTTCGGCGCAGGTTCCCGAAGGCAGATACTACGAGTCGTGCCTTCCGATCCTGGCCGGGAGGATCGCGTCTCAGAGCGGCGCGAAGAGGTCTACGGCGTTGCCGTCGGCGTCGATCACCGAGGCGTAGCGCTGCCCCCAGAACGCGTCCCAGGGTTCCTTCTTTCCGCGGAATCCCGCGCTCAGGATCGCCTGGAACTTCGAGTTTACCTCGGCCGGCGAACCGCAAAGAAAGGCGAGGGTCATGCCCTGGCCCACGGGCTTCTTCCAGGCGGGGTCGAGCTTCCTCATGAGGCTCTCGGAGTCGAGCATGATGCGAAGTCCGTTCGGGGTGTTGGCCTCGAGGTGATCGGCGCCGGCGTCGTCTTTCCCGAAGGAAAGGCCGAGCAGTTCGTAGAACTGTACGGCTCGCTTGAGGTCGGCTGAAACGATTCCGATGGCGTCGAGTTTCATGGGGGCAGAGGTAGACGAGGGGCCTAGCGCGAGTCAAGGGTCATTGTTAATCGGAAATTCGGCAGCCGTTCCTGTTGACGTCATCAGGCAGCTAGATGGTAGAGAGCAAGCAGAGCAGTCAGTACAACTCCAATAATCGCGAACGCATCCGGCTCGATCAGCCGCTTTCGTTTCTCCACCTGATAGAGCTGCCCCATGATTGCGACCGAGGTCGCCAGAATCGTAGCCAGACTTGTGACTATGTGTGATGGCGAAACTGATGCGAGTAGCGGTCCATCGTGAACCAGGTCCAGGGGCAACAGCAGGAACATGTTGAACGAATTGCTTCCAAAAATGTTGCCGACGGCAAGATCGAAGGCCCCCATTCGCACAGCCGCCACCGTTGAAACCACTTCCGGAAGCGAGGTGCTCAATGCCACAAGCGTCGAGCCAATGAACGTCTTACCTAGGCCCGTAAGGTCAGCGATCCCTCCCGCAGACTCCGCCAAAAAAGGACCTGCGACGAGGATTGCTATCGCAGACAGACCAAACACCATGACCGCCTTGGAAAGCTCTCTTCGCCGGTCAGGTGCGGACGACCTGGGTTGCTCCATTTCGGATGCGAATGTTTTTTGATCAAAATAGAGGAGTCGCAGCCCCAGCACGTAGAAAACCGCGATAAAAAGGGGCCCGACACCCACGGCCCCCACTTCAAAGCCTGTAACGCGCGGGCTGAGAAAAATCATGATTGCCGCGATAGCAGCAAGACTGATGCTGATCGCACCCGAAAGCGCGTGTGCGGCGGATGCGCGGGAAAAAATCTTACGGGAACTTTTGTGCATCAGGTCGGCTACGGCAAGAATAAGGAGATTGGCAAGGCTGCTGCCCATGAGGTCCCCGACCGCAAGGTCCGGCATACCGCCACGTATCGCGCTGATATCAACGGACAACTCCGGCAGAGAGGTGGCTCCCGCGAGAAACACGCTCCCGACAAGCAGGCGACCAAGCTTCGTCAACTCAGCGATCAAATCTGCTGCTTTGGCTAGAAACGTCCCGGCAATAACGATGACGGCTGCCGACAGGAAAAACTGGAACAGCAGACCTCCTAGCAAAGGAGCCTCGTTTCCTGCGGCGAGCGAACGTTACATTTCTTCGGCATATGAGGTGTATCCTATCGCCAGGTCGGTACTTTGCCACCCATAGCCGGGAGGAAAAAAGTATGGGGACGGGTTGAAGTGGTGGGCCCTAGCGAAGGCATCGCTGGAGTCCTGGGTGCAGCGTCGATCTGGATTTCTCTGGAAGTGGTGGGCGCAGAACTCGTAAAACCGAACTCAACGAGCCTAGCGCCGTAGTGGTTTTAGACTACCACGGCGAAAGGTGGATCAAACCCAAGATCGACCCCGTGGAGCTGGTAACCATTCGGGAGTCGGGACTGACCTGCAAGGAGATCGCGGTACGCTTTGGCCTGGGCAAAAGCACAATAGCGCGACACCTCAGCAGAACCCTTGAGGACGGAAAACATGGCAAGTCTCGTAGATAAACTGTTCCCCATCGCCCTGGCCACGGTCATGGGCCTTTGGATTCAGCACCCCAAGACGTGGCGTATCGAACTGGCAAAGCTCGAATACTCGATTTTGAAAGAAGTGCGGCGGACGGACAACTGGGGTTGTCCGTCGATCTTTGGCAAGAGCGGCTGCCGTGAATATCGCCCCGAGCGCTACACCCTTAGGCAACCGCATACCGAGACAAAATGATTAGAGGAAAGTGAAGCCACGAATTAATTTCTTCCTGCGCAAGCTAGCCAAACTGGCCATGCCCGATCACCTCGCGGCGGCTTTGACCGTGATCCGCACTTGGCACATGCGTTGCTATATCGCGACGCGCCCCATCTCTCGCACGTGAGAGACTTTTCGCAAGAGACTCTCTCATGAATGAGAGACGGATGAGGGACGGAGGAGGTGAATCCTCGCAGGCTATCTGTCCGCGCATTCAAGGCTTTCCGAGCTTTTCTGAAAATCCGCTCCCGGCTCCTTTCGTTGGCCCGCCATTGCATCATGGCGCCACTGGAGGAGTAGGAGCGCGCCGGCCCAGTCGCTACCGTTGACAAGATGTGCGGTATACCGTACAATGACTATGATGAAATATGAAGTCCTAAAAACCAATGAGTTCGAGGACTGGCTTGCAGAACAGCAGCCTAAGATTCGAACACAGGTTTTGGCCCGACTTGACCTGCTTTCTCTGGGTCACTTCGGCAACCACAAACGGTTTGAAGGCTTAATCGAGCTGAAGTGGCTGAACGGAACCCGCGTTTACTCGTTTCTTTGGGGTTCAGCTATCGTCGTAGCTCTGTACGGAGGGAATAAACATGCGCAAGACCGGGACATCAGAAAAGCGAAAAAAATCAGGGATCAAATCCTTGAAGGTTCACGAGCCCTTCGCAAGTAAAGAGCTTAAAGACTCGCCGCTGGTCGCCGAGACTCTTTTGGATTGCATCCGCACCGGTGATCTCGATTCTTTTCGTGACGTTCTCATTGCGCATCTCATGACCGTCAACAAGGTCATGATCGCGAAGAAGGCGGGCATCGGACGCAGAACACTTTACGATTTGATCGACCCCAAGAAGGACTTCAACCCCGAGCTTTCAACCATCTCGGCGGTAATTCGGGCGTTGGCGGCGTAGAAACTAAAAACATTTATTTTGGATAACCCCAGTCTGGCGGCGTCTGTTTTGTGGAGAAATCGTGAAATCAGGCACTGAAGCGAAGATCGCCACCCTGGCCCGGAGGGTGGCCGATCTGCCGGAAGGCGTCCCGGCGGATGCCTTCTACGAGGAAATGAAGCGGCTCAACGCGGCCAAGAACCGGCTCGACGAGGAGTTATCCGAGCTGAGGCAGCAGTCCACTGCCGAATCAATCGTGACCCCGGCTCAATATGAACGTCTGCTCAGCAAGCTGAAGGCCGCCATCCAGGAGGAGGGGGAGATCGAACCTGATCGGAAACGCCGAGTGATCCAGGCCCTCGTCCAGGAGGTCCGGGTTACGCAATCTGGGTTCAAACTGAAGTTCTTTGCGGGAGTGGAACAAGTGAAAGCGGGGGAAGCTTTGGCTTCCCCCGCAGTTTCATTGCAGAAAAAAAATTCGGTCTCGGGTTCGTTTTTTCAGTTGAATGGTGGGCCCTGCAGGACTCGCCCCCTCGCGCTCGGGCTCCTGCCCTCGCTCCGGGGGCGGGGCCTTCGCTCAGTCAC
>JADZFF010000031.1 GCA_020850015.1 Bdellovibrionales bacterium
CGGACGTGAAGCTTGTATTTCTTGCGGGCGAGCAGCTCGAAGAACTTGCGCAGGCCCGGGAAGGTGTCGTCCCCTTCGGCTCCCTCCCAAAGGAGCTTCCTCTGCGAGGGCGTGAGCTCACGGTAGCGCTTCCCGATCGAGATGCCCTGCCGTTCGGCGAAGCGGAACATGCCCTTCTGCCAGTCGCCGTATGAGGGTTTGCTCAGGGGGTCGATGGCCCCGTTTTTCAAGGTTTTCGAGGGATCGGGCACCACGAGGCTCTCGTCGAGCTCAAGGTTGTAGCCGAATCCGCTGCAATGGGCGCAGGCGCCGATCGGGCTGTTGAACGAGAAGAGGTCAGGCTCGGGCTCGCGGTGAGGGGTGGCGCATTTCACGCAAGCGAATCGGCATTCGAACCAGCGTGTCTCTCCCGACTCGAGGTCGAGGAGCGCCACGGAGTCGCGGCCCATGCGAACGCTCTGCTCAATGGAGTCGAGCAGGCGGGCCCGGGTGTCCTGGTCTGGTTCGCCCTTGAGCCTGAAACGGTCCACTAGCAGGAGCGCTTCCCGCCCGTGGAAGGCGCCCGCGGGCGGGAGCTTCACGCCCGGCGTGTCGAGCTCGTCGAAGTCGAGCGTGACGGCCGCGGAGCCCTTCGTGCGCCACAGAATCCTGCGGAACCCCTGCTCCCGGAAAAGGCGAAGATAGGCCGCCACGTCGGCCGCGGGCTTGACGGCCCTTTCGGGGGCCTTGGTCTTCTTCTTTTTCGCGGCTTTTCCGGCGGGCCGCGCCGCTCCCGGTCCGGGTAGGGGGGCGGCTACGGCGGCGCTTCGGCCGGGGAACCAGCTCAGGGCTTCTCCGAGCACCGTTTGGGCGCTCACGCGCCTGACCTCGGAGCCGCACTCCCGGCAACGGGTTTCTCCGGCTCGGGCGTAGAGGAGGCGGAGGTAGTCGAGGATCTCGGTCTGCGTCCCCACGGAGCTTCGCGAGTTCAAGACGTGATTGCGCTGCTCGAGGGCGATCGCGGGCGGGATGTTCTCCACCGCGTCCAGATCGGGTTTGGGCATTTTCTCGAGGAACTGCCGCGTATAGGTGGAGAGGCTCTCGACGTACCGCCGCTGCCCCTCGGCGTAGAGCGTTTCGAAGGCGAGGGAACTCTTGCCGCTTCCGGAAAGGCCCGTGATCACCGTCCACTTCCGGGCCGGGAACTCCACGGTGATGCCCTTGAGGTTGTTCTGGCGGACGCGCGTAAGGCGGATGGGCCGCGGGAGGGCTGAAGGCATTCGGGGCATCATCCCCCAGGACTGTATCGAAGGTACAGGGGGTGTCTAAAACCTGCTCGGACGCGTGGTGTCAAAATGCACCATCCCATGGAAAAGAAAGGGATTTTCTGGGTCGTTTGGCTCTAGTTGCTGGCACTGGGATTGCTCCTGGCCTGCCCGGCAGATTCAGATGTTGAACGTAAGCCGTGAAACGAGGTCCCCGATGAAAATCGAAACGAAGAAGATGTGGTGGTTCACGCTCGGGCTGATGGCCGGGCTGTCGAGCCTGACCGTGGCCATGGGCTCGGTGCCGAAGAACATCACCGACGATACGGCTCTCTACCAGGGGCTCTCGGAGATTCAGGCGCAGAAAACGCGCGACCTGAACTTCGACGGCGACATCGCGCGCCTGACCTCGCTCGAGAGCCGGTACCGCGAGCGCCTTCCTTCCCTGTATGGCCGCGACCGACTGCAGGGGCCGATGAAGCGCATCCAGGGCCAGCGGTACCAGTACCGCGCGCGCCCCGGCGCGGCTCCGGTGAAGAAGACGCGCGCATCGCGCTGATTTCCCAGATTTGCAGCCCAGACTGCTGGCCCGGCGCGGGCGGACGCGGAGGTGTTTCCGCGGTCGTGCGCGCCGGGCTTCGTAATCTCGGTCTGGGGCTAGGCCCTGGCTGATCTGCCGGCGGCCCAGCTCCGAACAATCATTGCAAAGCAGTACAGGAAGATGGAGAGCGTCAGCGCCTGGGTGCCCGTGATGGGGCCCAACTCCCCTCGGCCTGAATCACCTCGAAACCATTGCTCGGAAAAAAAGCGCCAGAGCGTGTAGACCACGAAGCCCAGATGCATGAGCACGCCCCGTAGCCAACCCTTGCGATAGGCGACGAGCGCGAAGACGCCGTAGACGGACATGAGAATGCTTTCCATGTACTCCACCGGGAAGACAGGTAGGCTGCTGAGTGCGCCGAGCGGAATGAGACCCATTTTTGTTTGCAGCGCGTGGGCGTTCGAGCCAGTGGGATAGACCACTGCCCACCACGCATCCTGAGTAGGGCGCCCGTAGCAGCAACCGGCAAGCAGGCATCCGATTTTGAAGAAAGCGATGAGAAAGGCCGAGGGGGGGGTGATCGCGTCGCCCAAATCCCGCAGTTGCTGCGGTTCCACCCCGCGCATACGGCTGATCTGCCAGAAGCACACGATTGCGACCGTGAAGCCCGCCACTCCCTCAGAGCCGACGGTTAAGTGAAAGAGACGTGGAGGCAGAAACGCACTCAGACCGTGCTCAATGACATTGGCCCCAAGGGCAGCTCCAATCCAGCCCAAGGTCACGCTCCATGCAAGGGGCCTGATCTGCTCGCGCCAGGGAATCCCCCTCCATCGCAGTAAGATGGGGAGCAGGATGACCACGCACAGGATCGTTCCGATGATGCGCGTCCATAAATACCAGTTGATGGTCAACCCAAAGAGCGAGCTTTCGGGATGCATTGTTGTGTCCTTCCTTAGCTCAACTCTTTCTCGGGATCCGCGAAAATCTTCTGCATGCACTTCGACATCTTTGAGGCGTGCACTCCGTCGATCACGCGGTGGTCGAAGGTCACGCAGATGTTGATGCAGGGGGCGACCCGGGGCTGCCCGTTTTCCGCGATGACTTTTTCCGCCACGGCGCCGACCGCCACGAGCAGGGGAATCCGGGAATAGGGCACGAGCGGCGCGAAGGCCAGGTTCAGCCCAAGCGAACCTATGTTGGTGATCATCACGCTTCCGAAGGGGTCCTTCGGCGTACCCATCAGGGGTGTCCAGAGATTCAGCGTGTACATCAGGAACCCGGAAAAACTCAGGATCCAGGAGGAGACGAACCCAGGCAACAGGTCCATCATGCTCTTCATCCGCGTGAAGCTCCGGTCCTTGTTTGATCGGATCTTCGTCACGCGGTCCTCCATCTCGGCGGCGATCTCCTCCATGCGTTTCGACTGCGCGGACCGGATTGTCATCCCGGAAAGGTCGCGGCCCTCGCCGTCGGAAGCCACCTGGAAGAACACGTCGACGTTCGGGCGAGGATAGAGCCGGCCCCAGCGCTGGATGACGTTGATGTCGGGATGCCGGCGAAAGGTCTCGGCGACGGCCTTGCCCACGAAGTGGCTGAGCGTAATGCGCCGGCCGCTCCTGGCCCTGAGCTGTTCGATGTAGGCGAGCGCCCGCTCCGCGTTGATCTCGAGGATGCCGTACACGCTGGGGTCCCCGGCCGAGCGCCAGGTGCCGATCGCGACCTTGCGCCAGCTCGAGAGCTTCAGGGGCCGCCCGAGGCGGACGTTGCGGGAAAACATCGGGATCCCTCCGTGGATCTCACGATGACAGCTTTGAAGCGCCCGGGCAACCGTGGCGCGGGTGGTGCGCTCAGCGGACCTTGGAGTCGGTCAGGGCCCAGCCCTGCGACTTCGACTTGTATCGCCGCTCCACGATCTTGAAGATGCTTTCCCAAGATTGGATCCGGCCGAAGTAGTCCTCCGGATCCTCGGAGGCCATGGGGTCGACTCCGTCGCCCGCGGTGGCCCCGAACTCGAGGCTTTCAGTCTTGCCGTCGGCTGAGCCGCCTTTGCCGCCTCCGAAGCCCGCGCGGAACGCGGCCATCGGGTCGTTGCCGGCGCCGCCTTTGCCGCCCTTGCGGCCGCTTCCGCCCCCACCCGCGTAGGTCGCGGCACTCTGGTCGCCCCCCGCAGCGGAACCACTCAAGGCGTCGCTATCCACAACGCTTGGTCCCGTCGAGCCGGTGCCGAGCGACATGCCCGAGCCGCCGCCGCCGCCGCCGCGCCCAGCGCCTTTTCCGCCGCCGCCGGAAGGAAGACCGCCACCGGAGCCTCCGGTTTCGTCCTTTTTCCCGGAGTCCGCTACATTGTCGCCGCCACCCCCGAGGTCAGCGGTCGCGGCCTCCGAGTTCGCGGAGCCGTCGCTGGGACTAGAATCCGAGTCTATGGCGTCGGCCTCGGTGTTGGCGGCCTGCATCCCCTCAAGGCCAGCTCTGCCGCGTTCAGCCGGCGGGCTACCCGGCGCAGGGCCCGGGCCACCTGGATCTACCGGAGGGCATTGGGCTTGCGATTGCGCGGCCGAGCCATCGGGGCATTCAACCCCAGAGGACGCGGCGGGGACATCGGTACATTCGCAATCGCAGCCCTTAGTGGCGTTCAGCACAAAAACCAATACGAAGAACAACGCTACGTCGGAGGCCTTCCACTTGCGTCCCTTCTTGCTCCGAATCGCCGCCCGCTTCCGGCGTGCGATGCCCAGGAAGCCCCCCAGCAGACCGAACAGCTCGCCAGAAGCGCCCCCTGGCATGGAAGGCGGTCCATTTTGAGTCGTGCCTTCGGCCCCGGTCCCTCCGCCCGCGGAATCCGCGGGCATGGCGCCCGCGCCGCAGCTCGGTCCCGTGGGAAGAAGGAAGCTCCCCGGGGTGACGATATCCGGGGATTCGTAAAGAGGCCGGATGACGTAGTTGATGACGTGTTGGTCGCGCCGGTAGTACCGGTTGACCGCTCTCTCGCCGCAGCCTTTGCTCCAGCAGTCCTGGCCATCGACGTAACTCTCCATGGCACTCGTGTACTGCCGGACTTTGGGCTCGATCTGGGCTTGAATGCGCGAGTAGACGTCGCGGAACTCCTCGGTGATGCGGGTCATGGCCATCATGGCAAACACGTATTCCGCCTGATTGCGAAGCTGTACGTTCCGGCAGTCGAGCTGGTGCACTTTGGAGGAGAGCTCTTTGCCTAATTCGGCCGTCTGCGCGCAAATCTTCCCCGCGCCGGTCCCCGTTTCGGCGCAGACCTTCCTGAGGGTGGTCTGGTGAGTCTCGGAGCTGCTGCGCTTGAGATGGCGGTAGAGCTGTTTCAGGTAGGGACCTCCCAGCGGTTGCGCGCCCGAGGAAGCCGACAATCGCAGGGACTTCTGGGTACGGATCTCGTTCAGGACGATTTCAGTGGCCTTCTTATAGGCCTGCGGGCGCAGGCCGCGGATGAAGGCGTTCGAGCGGTCCGAGAAGTCCACGTCAGGAGAGCCTTCAACGCGGAAGTAGGTGTAGGGCCCGCCGGAGCAGTGGGTGTTGCGTGGGTGCACATCCTTTTCCAGGAAGTTGCAGATCCCGTTGTTGACAGTTGAGTAGGTGAGGCAGATCTGCTCGGAGGCCTGGTTTTCGATGGATTTCACCACATCCGCAACGACCTCGCTACAGGCGCGCAGCGGCGAGCAGACGCCATCCGGCGCGCAGGGTAGAGGCGCGCGAACCTCGCCGCTGAAATCCACTCCCTGGTTGATGGCCGGAAGCTGCGAGTTCAGCGTTTGGCAGATGGTTTCACCTGGAGGGCAGTTGAGGGGCTCGACGCCCTGTTCGGCTGCCGAAGCCACAGTTCCATTCAGGAACGCCACGCCCATGACGAAAACAAAAAGTCCGTAAGCCATCTGCCAACCCCCTGCAAAGCCCCATCTCCGGTGCGGCTGTGGCAATGTGCCATCCACCCAAATCCCCGTACCGCCCTGGAAACCGAAGCTCCGTTTTTATATTATAGGCGAAAGGCACGCTTGAGTTCAACTCAACGAGTCATGGCCGTGTGTCCTGCACGACACCTCCTGAGGGCTGCAGGGGTTGGGAAAGATGGGGAGCGTTACGAAATGATTTCTCAATACTGGGTGTCGATGGCGCGGGCGTGGGTCTGCAGGTTCTCAATCGGTTTGATGAGCTTCGTGCTGATAGGTGCCCAAGCCCGAGGGGCCGGGCTCTACGATGACGCTGTGGAGAAACGCAACAAGGCCGACCAGGAGTACACGCGGCAGCTCTTGAAAATACCTAAGGCGACTCCTGAGGAGATCGCCGCGCTCAAAGCAAGAATCATTCAGCCAGCGGAAAGGGAGTTCCAGGCGGCAAAACAGGAGGCCCTCCATAAGGCCGCGCAGAACGCCGCGAAAGAGATTCGAGAAGGATCAGGAAAGAAGCTCTGGACCAAATTGAAACAGACGGACGCGGCAGGCGGTAAGCCTGGTGGTGACAAGACGGAGGAGGACGACGCGAGCCCGACTCCCCCAAAGGCCAGCTCGAGCAAGAAGCCCATCGTAGGAACGGGCAGCTCAAGAAGCGGCGACTCCAAGTCCGCCCCGAAGCCGGCCGACGCGCTCGACGGCTCCAAGCTCGACGACGTGATCGACTTCTGAGCGCGCAGGCGCTATCCGTTTCCTCATGGCGCTGATGCATTCAGACCTGAAGGAGTTGGGTACCGAGGCCCCGGATTTCGATCTGCCGGGCACGGATGGGCGCAATCACAGGCTTGCTGACTTCAAGGACAAGAAGGTTCTTGTCGTCATCTTCATGTGTAACCACTGCCCCTACGTGAAGGCGGTGGAAACCAGGATCGCGCAGCTGGCGCGCGACTACGCGCCGAAGGGCGTCCAACTGGTTGGCATCAACCCGAACGATCCCGTGAGCTACCCGGACGACTCCATGGAGGCGATGAAGGCGCGCGGCCTGGAGCGCGGGTACACCTTCCCGTACCTTCGCGACGACGACCAGGAAGTGGCGCGGGCCTACGGCGCGGTTTGCACGCCGGATCCCTACGTCTACGAGAACGTCGGCGGAAAGTTCCTGCTCCGCTACCATGGGCGAATCGACGACAGCTGGAAGGATGAATCCCAGGTGAAGGCACGCGAGCTCGCGGCGGCGCTGGATGCCATTCTTGCGGCCCGGCCGCTCGCGGATCGGCAGTTTCCCGCCATGGGCTGCTCCATTAAGTGGAAAAACCTCTAAGCCGGGTGCTCCGGCTCCCTCCAGATTCCGCATTCCTGACACGCCCGCTCTTAATATTACGGGCGATCCCTGCCGTTACGGGTAGGTGATTCCGATCTTCGCGCCTCCCCCCTGAGGGCTGCTACGTCTCCGCTGGATGCCTGCGCAGCGTGGATCGGACTCTACCCGCACTGGGTAGCTCGCTGAAAAAACTGAGGTTTTTCGCAGTGAGTTGATTTAAGTTGTAATATTAATTATATTTAATATTATTAATATAAGTTCATATTGAACTTGAGAGGGAGAGGTGACCTATGTTTGCGAAGAGAATCAGCACGATGGCGCTGACGGGCCTGGTGGTGCTTTCGGGCTGCCAGACCAACGAGAAGCCGGTGGAGTTCTCAGTTACGGTACCGGCAGCGAACACTCTGGGGTTCGACGCCGAGCTCACGCGGGCCTATGGCCTCGGGCTCTCGGGGAACTTCGATATCCTGCAGTACGGCAGCGTGTACCTGAGGCCCGAGACGCCGCAGAACTTCTTTCAGTTCGGTTTCCGTCTGCACACGGACGCCTTTCTGCAGGAAAGCTGGGTGAACTACCAGGAGGTGAACACGCTCCCCACGGGCGCGGCGTTTCCGCTCTGGATGACGGGCCCGGTGGTGGACGTGGTGATTCCGCCCATCAACACCCCGGCCGTGAACTGGCACTTCTACCTCGGTACGCGCGGGCAGTATTACCTGGGCGTGGCCGCGGTGATTCCAGCTATCAACCAGAACTTCCCCGCGGTGGACCTGGGCTACACCTTCTACGACTCCCAGGGGCGGGTGGTGCTGGGGCTGCTGTTCTTCGGGCCGAAAATCAATCCGCAGAACGGCCTGCTGGTGTCGCCCGGCGGAATCTTCATCGGCTCGAACCTCACGCCCTTCCTACCGGCGGAGCTTCATCCCGGGGGCGGCGCCGCGGGCGGCGACCAGGCCGGCGTGCTGACGATGGCGGGCGGCGATCCTTGGGAGCTCGCGGCGCGCATCAACCGCGGCGGGCCCCTGGAGGTGAACGGCAAGAGCGTCGTGGCTGACGTCCAGGTGTTGGGTCGGGACCGCGGCCGGTACCAGTCTCAGTCCAAGATCCGCGGCCTCGTGGACCGCTTCGCGGCTGCGAGCCGGCGTCGATAAATCGACGCTTTCCTGTCTCCGTTCAAGAGCGCGGGGGGCCCCCTTTGCCGGGGGTTCCCCGCCGCTCTTTTCTGCTAAAATTTCGAGGATGTGGACCGTTCACAAGTTCGGCGGCACGAGCCTGCGCGACGCGGGCAGAATCCGCGTGGCGGCAGAGCTTGCGCTTGCGGATCACCGGGCCCGGGGCGCGGGCGTGCGGACGGCCGTGGTGGTCTCGGCCCTGGGCGGAGTCACCGACGCGCTCATCGCCGCGCTCGAGAAGGCGCGCCTCAAGGACGCGGGCGCCGAGGCCGCACTCGATGCCGTGATCTTGCGCCAGACCGAAGCTGCGCGTGGTCTCTTCGGATCATCGGCGCCGGAGGCCGGCGCCCTCGAGAAGGATTTCGCGCGGGACCGCGCGGATCTCAGCGGCGTACTGGGAGCCGTGGCGCTTGCGCGCGCGTATCCACCGCAGACACTGGAGCTCTTCAGCGGCTATGGAGAACTCTGGTCGGCGCGACTGATGGCTGCCTGGCTCGCGCGGGAAGCGCGCTCCGAGGATGGCGGAGTGGCGCCCTGGGTAGACGCACGAGAAGTTCTGATCGTGGAGCCCGCGGGTTTGAGCCCCCTGGTGCGCTGGGATCTCTCGCAGGTACGCATCGAAAAGTGGTTGAAGTCGCAGACTCAAAGGCTTTGCGTGATCACGGGCTACGTGGCCTCGACCCCCGAAGGCGTGCCAGTGACCCTTCAGCGAAACGGCAGCGACTACTCGGCTGCGATTTTCGGACGCCTGCTGAAAGCGCGAGAGGTCGTGATCTGGACGGATGTAGACGGCGTGCTAAGCGCAGACCCGCGTCGTGTGCCCGACGCCGTGGTGCTGCCCTCCATGTCCTATGCCGAGGCCGCCGAACTCGCCTACTTTGGCGCGAAAGTGTTGCATCCGAGCACCATGGCGCCCGCAGCCGAGCTCGGAATTCCTATCCTGATCAAGAACACGCTCAATCCTTCCGCGCCTGGCACGCGTATCGGGCCGGTGTCCGACGCTTCTCCGGGTCGCGGCTCGGTGAAGGGCTTCTCCACGGTGGACCGGGTGGCGCTCGTGAGCGTGGAGGGCACGGGCATGATGGGCGTGCCCGGCGTAGCAGAGCGGGTTTTCGGTGCGCTTCGTGAGGCTAAGATCTCAGTGATCCTGATCTCGCAGGCGAGCTCGGAGCACTCCATCTGCTTCGCCGTACCTGGCACGGATTCGGCTCGTGCGCGAGAAACGGTGGAACGGGCCTTCTTCGCTGAGATTCAGCACGGCCAGGTCGAACGCGTGAACGTGATCGAGAACTGCAGCGTGGTGGCGGCCGTGGGCGACGCCATGGTGGAGCGGCCCGGAGTGGCTGGCCAGTTTCTGAGCGCGCTCGCCCGCGCCGGCGTGAGCGTGCGGGCCATCGCGCAGGGATCCTCCGAACGCAATATCAGCGTCGTCGTAGACGGCGCGCAGGCCGACCGCGCGCTTCGGGCCGCGCACTCGGCGTTCTTTCTCTCCAGCCTCACTCTTTCGGTGGCAGTGATCGGTCCCGGAGGGATCGGCGGAGAACTCCTTCGCCAGATTGAGATGCAGGCGGAGGCGCTCAAGAAGCGCTTCGATCTTGATCTGAGGCTGCTCGCGGTGGCCTCATCCCAGCGTGTGGCGTTAGAGCCGCGTGGCATTGCCTGGGATGCGTGGAGGAGTGCCTGGGACTCGGCGGGGCCCGGAGGCCTCACCAAACTTGCCGGGACCCTTCGCGCCGGCGCAGCGCCTCACGCTGTGATCGTGGACTGCTCGGCGAGTCCGGACGTGGCCGCGCGCTACGCGGGCTGGATGAAGCAGGGTATTCACATCGTTACGCCCAACAAACAGCTCGGTTCGGGCGAATACGCGGCGTACCGCGCGGTGAAGGAGATCGAGGAAAAGGGCGGAGCGCGGTTCTTCGCCGAAGCGACCGTGGGCGCGGGGCTTCCGGTACTCTCCACCCTTCGGGAACTCCTGCGCACGGGCGACGAGATCCTGGAGATTCAGGGTGTGTTGTCGGGTACGCTTTCCTTTCTTTTCGGTGCCTTCGGTCCGGGCAAGCCCTTCTCCGGCGCCGTGATTGAAGCCAAGGCCAGGGGGTACACCGAACCCGATCCGCGCGACGACCTTTCGGGGCGGGACGTGGCCCGGAAACTCGTGATCCTGGCGCGCGAGGCCGGCGCGGCGCTCGATCTGGCTGGCGTGAAGGTGGAGAGCCTCGTGCCGAAGTCGCTTGAGTCGCTGCCGGATCCGGACTCGTTCATGAAGCGTCTCCCCGAAGCCGACGCTGCGATGGAAGCTCGCGCCGCCGAAGCCGCCTCCACGGGCGACGTGCTCCGATACGTTGGAACCCTGAAGTTCTCTGGCCCGGGCCGCGCCACGGCCCGCGTGGGCGTGGAGCGTGTGCCGAGCTCCCACCCGCTCGCCGGGGTGCAGGGCGGCGACAACCTGATCCTCTTCCGCACGCGCCGTTACGATCAGCGGCCTTTGGTGGTGCGGGGGCCCGGCGCTGGGCGCGAAGTCACGGCGGGCGGCGTTTTCGGTGATTTGCTGAAACTTGCGGCTTATCTCGGAGCGCCGGTATGAGCGCGAAACGCGCTCCCGCCCAACATCGTCTCAAGTCGGGCTGGGCGCGGGCCTTCGCTCCGGCCACGGTGTCGAACGTTGCGGTGGGCTTCGATCTCCTGGGATACCCCTTCGGCAAGGTGGGAGACGAGGTCATGGTGTGGAGCTGGGACAGGCCAGGCGTGCACGTGGAGCAGGTGCGCGGCGGGCGCTGCGAGGTGCCGCTCGATGCGCGGCGGAACACCGGGGCGATCGCGCTCGCGGCCATGGTGCGCGAACTTGGGCTCCCCGGAGGTTTTGGCATCCGGATCAAAAAGGGCATTCCCATGGGTTCGGGAATGGGGGGCTCGGCGGCTTCCGCGGTGGGCGCCGTGGTGGCGTTGAACGCGCTTCTTGCGAAGCCCCTCAAACCGGAGGCTCTGATTCCCTTCGCCCTGAAGGGCGAGGCGGCGGCCAGCGGCGGGCAGCACGCCGACAACATCGTGCCTTCTCTCCTGGGGGGGCTCAGGCTTTGCCTGGGATTGGCATTGGGCGGGGCGGTGGACGAGGCTGGGGCCTGGCCAGAGGTTCCCGTGCCCGCGCGGGTGCGCTCGGTGCTCGTGCATCCGGAGCTAGTCGTGGAGACCCGTGCCGCCCGCGCACTTCTGAAGCCCCAGATATTTCTGGCCGAGCACGTGAGGCAAAACGCCTGCATGGCCGGATTCCTTTCGGCCTGCGCATCCGGCGATCTCGAGCTCCTTTCGCGCTCCATGATGGACCTGATCGTCGAACCTCAGCGCATGGCGCTCATTCCGGGTTTCGAGAAGGTGAAACAGGCAGCGCTCGCGGCTGGGGCCTTGGGCTGCTCGATCTCCGGCTCTGGGCCGAGTGTCTTCGCCTGGACTCCTTCAGATATCGTGGCCTCGAGGGTAGAGCGTGCGATGGTGGCCGTATTCCGCGAGCAAGGGCTGGCCGTAGAGAGCTGGCGCGGTCCCATTGAGCGGAAGGGGGCTCGGGTGATCGCGCGCGGTAGGGGAGTGCCGAAGTGAGCCCCGTTCGGTGGGTGAGCACACGGGGCGGCGGCGGCGAGGTTTCGCTCGCCGAGGCGCTCGAGCGGGGGCTCGCGCCCGATGGCGGGCTTTACGTCCCCGAGTCGATTCCACGTGTGGATCTCCAGGCGATCCCGGCGCAGGCGGGATTTCCGCGTATCGCCGAATCCGTGCTGGCTCCCTACCTGGCGGGAACGCCCTGGGAGCCGTACCTTGCCGAACTTTGCGCGGAGGCGCTGAATTTTCCTGTGCCGCTCCGGCCGATCCCGGGTGGGCCCCAGCTGCTCGAGCTCTTTCACGGACCCACCGCCGCCTTCAAGGACGCGGGCGCGCGGTTTCTGGCGCGCACCTTGGCGCGCCAGCCCCGCGCGGACGGGCGCGTGCGCACGGTGCTCGTGGCCACCTCGGGCGACACGGGGGGCGCCGTGGCCTCGGCCTTTCACGGCCTGGCCGGATTTCAGGTGGCGGTGCTTTTTCCAGCCCGTGGAGTTTCGCCGCTGCAGCGCCGGCAGCTCACCTGCTGGGGGGGCAACGTGCGCTCCTTCGCGGTGGATGGAAGCTTCGACGACTGCCAGCGTCTGGTGAAAGGGGCGCTCGCGAGCACGACGTCGGCGCAAGGGCCGGCGCTGGTATCGGCGAACAGCATCAGCCTGGGGCGCCTGCTGCCGCAGATCGCCTTCTATGCCGCGGCTTCGCTTTGGCATCGCGCGCGCACGGGCCGGGGGCTGAACGTGATCGTGCCTACGGGAAACCTTGGAAACGGAGTGGCCGCCTGTTACGCGCGCGAGATGGGCTTTCCACTGGAGTCGGTGGATCTGGCTTCGAACGCCAACCGGCCGGTGCCGGACTTCGTCAGCACGGGGAAGTGGACGCCGCGCCCCTCCGTGCCCACGCTGGCGAACGCGATGGATGTGGGGGCGCCCTCAAACGGCGAGCGGCTGAGCCGTCTTTATCCGGACCTGGCGAGACTGCGCGCCGTGGTGAGCGCGCGGGCGGTGAGCGATGATGAGATACGCGCCGAGATTCGCGCGGCCTACGCAGAGTGGGGGGTCGCCGTCTGCCCGCACACGGCCACGGGCCTTCACTTCTGGCGCGCGAGCGGCGCGCGAGAGGATACGGCCGTGGCTGCCACCGCGCACCCCGCCAAGTTCGAGGAAGTGCTCAGACCCGAGTCCGTGCCCATCACGGCCCCACCGGCTCTGGCGTCTCTTCTTCAGCGTCCTGTTTCCGAAGAGAAGCTCGCGGCCGATCCCACCGCGCTCGAAAAGATACTCGTAAGCATGAGTTGAAGACGAAGGAGAGACTCCGTGGCGAAGGGCAAAAAAAGAGCGGTAGCGGCGGCGGCGGTGGGGCTCGCGGCGGGCGTGGGCCTGGCGTTCTGGTGGGGCACGCGGCCCGCGGAATCCATTCTTGTGGCCGTGGTAGACACCGGCGTGGACGCAGCGGATCCATCTCTTAAGGGTCGCGTGCTCGCCGAAGGGGCCTGGAACTTCTTTGATTCAAACGCAGACTTCAAAGATGAGGACGGCCACGGCACCGAGGTGGCGCGTCGGGTGCTTGCGGCCTGCCCCGTGTGCCGCGTACTTCCGCTCAAGGTGACGAAGCGAGGCGCCGGCGTGCGCGCGAAGGATCTTGAGGGCGCGTTCGCTAAGGCGCTCGAGGCGGGCGCACGGGTGGTCAACGTGTCGCTCGGAGTGGAGAGCCCAGTGACGCCCGAGCTCAAGGCGGCGGCCGAAAAACTCGACGCCGCAGGCGTGCTGCTCGTGGCGGCCGCAGGCACCGGGGCTCCGAACCCCTTCAAGTCGGTGTTGCTCTCGAAGATGATTCCGCAGTCTCTGCCACAGACGCTCGTTGTGGGCGTGGCGCCCGCGGCCGATCGGGCGGAAACCGTGCAGAACACCGGGCCCGAGCTCGCCTTCTGCGTGGTTCACGCGATCGGCGACGGAAAACGGGGCTCGAGCTATGCCGCCGCCGAAGTGAGCGGCTGGGCCGCCTGCCGCCTCGCGCGCTCCGGGCGCTGGGACCCGGAGTCGCTCAAGGAGGCGGTGTTGAAGTTCGCGAAGCCCGTGGCCGACGCCGAGCCCGGCCGGCTGGGCGCCGGTACCGTCGACCCGGCGGAGCTCCTGGCCGGAGCGGGGGATTGCCCGGCGTTGGCGGCACAGTGAGGCGAGCGACATTTCTCTTCCTGGGTTTGGGGGTGTTGTGCGGGCCTGCGGCCCTCACGCAGGCGAGCTGCAGCTGCGTCCGAGATGCCGATCGCCTGGCCGAGCCCGCCCGGTTGGAGCCAATTTCGGAGGCCGCCCTGCCCAATGCCAAAGACGTCGACCCACCTCAATCGATCGACACAGCACTGGAGGAGCGCAGGTACCGAGAAGGCGTGGCCCTAATCGAGCAGGCCAATGCCTTGCGCGACGCTGGCAAACCGACGGATGCATTGCCCCTGTATGAAAAACTTCTCGCTGAGTACGCCGTGGTCTACGACCCAGACGAGGAGTTCCGCCCAGCCTCTTTCGTTGAGGATGCAAAAGGGGAGATCGATCTCATTCTGTGTGAGCGGGAACGGGGCCGCGGCCGCGTGACCCAGACCGAAAACGAGCTCGCGACTCTGGTGTTCCAGGCGGTGAAGAAGGGTGATCGAAAGGCCCTGTTAGCGCTGATCGCGCCCTGCCGCGCTCGCGAGTTCTGCCTTTGGGGATCGGACGGCGAGCGGAGGCATGACAATGTCGACGTCATCGTCGACGGACTCCTGGCGGATGGCCCGGAGCTTGACTGGGAGTCGGTGAAGGAGGGCGACTTCAGGCCGGGAGTGGTCAAGACTCAGGTCAAGGGCGCTCCGGTGGTGAAGGTCTGCATCGATGAGTACCCGGATGGCTGGCGCTGGGTGAGTACCGAGGTGGTCGATCATGAGTGAAATCGCTGTTGAGAGCAGGGGCCTGGGGCGGAAGTACGGACGCACCTGGGTTCTCCGGGACCTCGATTTCAAACTGGCAGCGGGAAAATTCCATGTTCTTATCGGGAGAAACGGGTCCGGCAAGTCCACGCTGCTTCGTTTGCTTGCCGGGATGGAGTCTCCCAGTGCCGGAGAGTCCTTCGTTTTTGGTGAATCGGTGGGAGCTTCGAGCGGGGCCTTCAGGAAACGCACCTATTGGGTAAGCGAAGACTGGGCTCCAGCCCATGATCTTGGGGTGGGGGCCTTTGCGCGAAGCGTGGGGCCGGCCTATCCGAAATGGCGCGGCGAGGACTTCTTCTCCTGGTTGGAAACGGGGCGAATCTCGGAGCGAGCGAAATTCAATTCACTATCGCGGGGACAACGGATGCAGGTAGCCTGCGGTTTCGCACTCGCGACCCATCCGCGCCTTCTGGTGCTAGACGAGGTCAGCGCGGTACTCGATTCCCGCCTGCGTGCTTATCTCATGCAGAAACTCGAAGCTGAGGTGGACGCGGGGGGCACGGTGGTCTTTGCCACCAACATCGTGAGCGAGTGCGAAGGCGTAGCGGACAGCGTGATTGCGATCGCGGAGGGCAAGATGTGGATGCAGTCCGAGATTGAGCTGCTCCATACGCAATTTTCGTGTTTTCGCGCCGAGTCCGGCTCGTCTCCCATTGCAGAGAGCATCGCGGGAGCCCTGGAAGTCACGCCGCCTGGAGCTCGTCAGCGGGTCTGGATCAGGAAAGCCGAAGGCGGACGGAGGGAGGGGGAAGAGCCAAAGATCGAGGAGATCTTTCAGTATCTCACCCGGGTCTCGTCCGAGAGTGGCCGAGGTGAGCCATGATGAAGGGAGTCATTTGGACGCTGGCGCGCCAGCTGCTGAGGATTCTAGGCCTATGCGTGCTGCTCTATGTGGCCGGATTGGCTTCTCGGGAGCTGTGGTCGTCTGGGCCCGAGTTCGCGAAGCGGGTTCTTCCGATGGTGATGCTGTTTTTCGGCGGCTGGATCTCTTCGACCGTGCTCTGGGGCAACTGGTCCTGGCTCAGCCAGCTTCCTTTGAGCCGGGTTCAACGGGCGGCCTTCGTTGTGCTTGGCAGTATCGCTGGCTGGGTGCTCGTCGCTGCGCTCGCGGTGATTCTATTTTTCCTGCCCATCGATCCGGTGAATCAGGTGAGCAAGATCCCATCCATCTCTGAATTCCTCAGGGACGTCGTCAGCAGGTCCAGTCCCCGGTCGTGGGCCATGCTTCTTCTGATCTGCGCGTTCCTGGTCTACCCCCTGCTCGGATCGGCATTCGGTAGGCTTCAGTCAGCCAAGCGAGCCGTGCGTCCCACAAGCGTGCTGGGTGGTGTTGGCGCGCTCTACGGCGTGATCTTCGTGATGGCCTTCGATCTGTTGAACTCGGACGTTTTTTGGACGCTGGGAATCGCTACCGTGGTGACCCACCGCTTCGGCGTGGCGATCCGGGCTCTTTGGGTGGGCGGTGCGGTATTCGAGAAACGGGTCGTGGTGTCGTCTTTGGCTTTGGGGCCTCTGATCACTCTCGGACTTTGCGCCTTCGCCTGGAGCGGCTTGGGATCACGTGACCCCAAGCGGTTTCAGGCCGCGTATACTTTCCTCGCCCCTCTGGTGAGCGCCGAATCCACGCAGCGATCCACGCTCGAAGTGCTCTACGCCAAAGGCGGAGCAACGGGCGCGCTGACAGGATTGGCACAGGAGTGGCGAACCCGGAACTTGAAGCCACTGAGTGCTGTCGACTTGGATCGAGCTCTTGGGGCGCGGCAGAAGGCGAGCGAGATCCCAGAACTTTTGGAGCTGGTGGAGCGGGAGCGGCTTGATGCGCCACAGCGCCTGGCGGTGATGACACGACTGAGGGAACTTGCCCCCAAGGAGACGGGGGGACGAACTGTAGCCAGGCTACTGGCTGCGAAGGGCGACGAGGCGTTCTACTTGGACCTACTGAGCGGCTCCCACGCGGCGGGGATCCGATATGCCCTGAGAGGGATGGTTTACGATTTTCATCCGGGGTTAGTTCCGGAAGTGCTTCGGCGGTCGAAGGCCTGGGGAGATGCGGAAAAGCTGATCGCGCTTTCGGTGGTCTCAATGTTTGAGGGGAAGAAGACTTTCGGCATTGAGCGATACATCGAGTATCGGATCGCCGGTCGAGCCCCTTTCGTGCGACGAGAACGCCCGGATTGCTCTGGGTTCAAGGGCAAGAAGGTGCGTGATCTTCCGGTCACCGAATGGGCGGCTGTCAACCTGTGCGGTCGGCTCTTGGCAGACCGGCGTGATGCAACTCTGCTGGAAGCGCTCAATAACGCATTATTTCTTTCACCTCAGTCGGACGAGGGGGAGCTTCGAAGAGTCGCGCGGATTCTGGACATGAAGATCTAAATGAAAAGGGCCGCCGGTCCAACGGACGGGCGGCCCTTTCCTTAAGATCGAAACCTAACTAGGTCTCAATCGTCGATTTCATCGCCGTACGCCTTCGCCAGCGGCTTCAGCGTGGTGCGCATGTACGCGCGGCGCATGGACAGGGCGCCCGAGGCGCGCTTCCGCTCGGCGTTCAGGTCCGGGTAGAACCCGAGCAGCTTCAGCCGGGCGTTGCCGGTTTGGGCCAGCGCGATCCGGATGAACTGAGCCAGCTTGGACTTGTCGCGGTTCTTCTTCTTGAACGCGTCAGCATCGGCGTCTCGGTCGTCGTGCATCTCTTTAGCCAGTTCGTAGAGAACCGCGCCGCGCGCCACGGGGGCGAAGGAGCTGCCCGCGTTCGAGAGCGACAGGAGACGCGTGACCTTCGACTCCAGACCGAGCGTCAGGGCCTGAGCCGCCACGATCTGCTCAGCGAGAACCGCCGGGCTGGCCGAGCGGTCCGCACCGAGGATCACGGCGTAGGCCGGGTCGTTCGGTTTGAAGGTGTTCCGCTCAGCGATCGTCAGGTTGGCCTGTGCGTTCGACGCATTGAACGCCTTCCGCGGCAGACGCCCTTCGGCCAGCGAGATCACCCGGCCCAGGCCAGTGGCCTGCGCCGTGCCGGGGTTCATCCCGGCGAGGATCTTCCCGCCACGTCCCAGGTAACCCTGGACCGCGGTGGCCGTATCGCCGTCAAGCGCCGAGGCGATCGTGGGGATCACGACGAGCTTGCCGACGTACTTGTCGATGGCTTCCGCTTTCACGGGACCTTCCACGCGCACGTCCCAGAGGTCGAAGCCCATTCCGGCGATTCGCTCCGCGCGATCGAGCGAGAGGCCCGTCGCGTTAGAGGCGATGATCGCCAGGCCCGGGCCTGACTCGTTGAAGGTCCAGCGGCGCGAAGTGTCCACGCGCAGCTGACGGCGTCCCAGGAGCCAGGCGCCTTCGTACACGCGGACCTCGAGGGTCAGCGTCTGGAAGCTCTGGTCGGGGCTGAACGCGAAGGCCAGCTCGGCGTCGCGGCTCTCGCCCGAGCCCAGGCGACCGAGGGCGGCTTCGCCCGCGGTGATCTGAGCCAGGTTGTCGAGAGAAACGAGCTTCACCGTCACGTCGTTCGACGAGCCTTTCGTCGTGACGTTCCGAACAGACACGGAGACCGCGTTGTTCTGGTCGGGCATCACGTAGCTTGCCACCGCCAGACGGGGCACTTCGTAGGGGAAGGCCACCGCGAGCGTGAGCTCGGTCTGGGCCAACACCTGCGAGCCCTGCACTGCGCGGATCGCAATCTTCTCCACTCCGCCCAGGCGGGCTTCAGGAGAAATGCGAACCGAGCCGATGCCGGTCACGGTAGTGCGGCTCTGGCCGGGGATCGGGGCGAGGGTGGCCTGGCCGGTCTGCACCGCCACGCCGGGGCTCGCCGCCGCGAGCGTCACGGTTACGCCCGAGGCCTGCACGACTTTCCCGAAGTTCTTCATCACGAGCGAGAGCGATACCGTCTCACCCGGGGCGAAGACGCCGTCCTGGTTGTTGTCCACGAGCCTCGAGCCGTCGTAAGCGAGCACGGCGTTCGTCTCGTAGAAACGCTTGCGCTCGGCATAGGCCGCCGCTTCAGCGCGCTGGAACACCACCGGATAGGTGCGCTCGTAGCCTTCCTTGTCGCCATCGCGGCGTCCGGCCGCGTAGTCCTCGGCGTAGGCTTCGGTCTTCCCGCGCTCGAATCCGGCGCGGTATCCGTCGCGTTTGCCTTCCTCCACGCGGGTGGGGTAGGCGGCGCGATGAGCGGCGTCGTAGGCCGGCTGGTAAGCCAGCGGGTACGCCTGATCGTAGGCGGCGCGGTAGGCCTGGTCGTAAGCCTGACGGTGCGCCACCTGGTAGGCCGCCTGGTACTCCTGCGGGTAGGGACGATTCGCGAACTCGTCGAAGGTCACGCGGAAGGCCTGGTCGTAGGCCACGCGATAGCTCTGACGGTAGGCTTGGTCGAAGGCGATCTGAGCGCTTTCGGCGAAGCTGAACTCGTAAGCCCGGCGGAACTCGTGGGCCAACAGGGGATGCGGCCAGTTGTGCGTCGGGAAGGTTGGGTTCCAGTTGTGGTCGAAGAGCGCCGACGGAGGCGTCGGGCCGTTCGGAAGGGTTCCTTCCGTCAGCTCGGCGCTGAGGAACTCGCGGTCGGCGCGCTGGGTGCCGGCGGTGAGGCCGTTGGCGTTGCCCTCGCGGGTGGCGCGATCGGTACCCTCGCGGATGCCGTCGGTCTTGCCGCGGGCGTAACCGCCCTGGGCGTGCCCGGCCACCTGGCCCTCGCGATAGCCCTTGGCATCGCCTTCGCGGAAGCCGGCGTCGTATCCCGCCTGGAGACCGTCGGCGCGGCCCTTGTTGGTGCCGTCTTCGCGGCCCTTCGCGGTGCCCTGCTGCGTGCCCACGGGCGCGCCTTCGGCGGCGCCCACGCGCGTGCCTTCGGCGGTGCCGGCGGCGCGAGCGCGGTTGATGCCTTCAGCGGTGCCGGCTTCGCGGCCTTCACGCACGCCGACGTCGCGGCCGTCGCGTGAGCCGTTCTCGGTTCCCACGCGCGAGCCTTCGATCGCGCCGTCGCGCGAGCCTTGAGCCCGGCCTTCGGCGTTGGCCCACTCGAGGCCGCGGCGGAGGTTCTCGCGAACCGTGTGCAGGCGGTGACGGGCGTGCTGAACACGCTCGCGCGCTTCACGCACGGCGTGCTGGGCCTGCTGCGACTCACGTTCGGCGGCGGCCAGGCGGCTCTGCACCTGATCGCGCTCGCGCGCTTTCACGGCGATGTCGGCGCTGAGGCGCTGAATCTGCTGATTGGCCTGGGCGATCGCCTGTTGCTTCTGGGCGATCTCGGTGCCGATGGCGCCGATACGGTCGTTCAGGGTGTTTTCCTGGCGCTCGAGATCGGCGAGGCGATCGGTGGCCTGGGTGAGGGCCGCGGCCTTCTGATCGAGGTCCGCTTTGGCGGCCGTGGCGGCCTGTCTGGCCTGGTTGGCTTCCGTGCGGGCGGCCGTGGCTTCCGCGCGAGCCGCCTGTGAGGCGGTCTCTGCCGCTGTGGCTTCGGTTATCGCGGTCTGGAGGGCCGTTTGGGCGCGGTCCAGGTCGGCGCGAAGGGCGGCGATCGCCGTCTTCAGGGTTTCGATCTGGGCGCGGAGGGTGCTGAGGTTGGAGGTGACCTCATTGAGGCGGGTGCGGGCATCGGCGAGCTTGGTGCGGGTTTCGGCTACTTTTGCGTCGGCTGCGTCGGCTTCGGCTTTGGCTTCGGTGGCCTCTGCTCGTGCTCGGCGTGCTCGCTCGCGGATCTGGGCTGCGTTCGCTGCCCCGGCTGCTTCGGCCTCCGTTGCTTCCTGCTCGAGGCGCGTGGCGCGCTCGGCCTTGTTCTCGGCCTGACGTCGGGCGCGTTCCGCTTCGCGCTCCAGGGTGGGGATCGCGGCTTCGAGCTCGGTGACCCGGCCCCTGAGCTCGGTTAGCTGCGCGGCCAGGCGCTCCTCGCGGGCCTCAAGGGCTTCGCGCTCTTCACGTTTGGTGTTGAGGCTCTGGTTGAGCTCGTTCAGGCGGGTTTGCGCGCGGTCCTGGGCCTGCTTCTTCTCGCGAGCCGTGGCGGCGGCCGCTTCGGCGCGGGCTTCCTTCTGGTCGGCCACGCGGTCTTTCTCGGTGGCAGCGGCCTGGGCCTGGGTATTGCGGGTTTCGGCCTGGGCCTTGGCGGCTTCGGCTTGCTGCTTCGCCGTGCGGGCCTGGGGGAGCTGGTTGCGGACCTGGGTCAGCTGCGTCTGCTTCTGCTGAACCTCGCGCTGGAGCTCCTGGATCCTCGCCTCAGCCTGCTGCTTGGTGGTCTGAGCCGTGGAGAGCTGGGTCTGGAGCTGCTGGAGCTCGCGATTCTTGGCTTCCAGATC
>JADZFF010000032.1 GCA_020850015.1 Bdellovibrionales bacterium
CCGACCTTCAGCGCGGCAAGAGCGCGGCCCAGGCGGAGAGCGTGATCCTGCGCGAGCTGGAGCGGTTGGCGCGGGAGCCCGTGGGACAGCAGGAGCTGGACCGCGCGAAGAACTTGGTTCTGTTTCAGCTCTATTCGGAGCTCCAGGGCAACGACGCGAAGGCCTCTTTCATCGGCCGTTACGAGACGACGCTGGGGAGCTACAGCAAAGCCATGGACCAGATCCACTCGATTTCCGCTCTTCAACCGACTGACCTGCTCCGAGTGGCCCAGGCCTGGTTCAAGCCCTCGTCACGAACGGTGATCACGGGAGTTCCGAAATGATTACTTCGAAGCGCGCTGGCTCCTGGGTCCTATTGGCGGCCGCCCTCTCGACTCCGGGCGCGGGGATGGCGATGGAGGTCAGTTTCGAGCGGGACACCACTCTTCCGCTCGTCGACGTGGCCGTGGTGCTCAAGACCGGATCCGTGGCGGATCCCCAGAATCTGCCGGGGCTGACGTCCTTCATGGGCTCCATGCTCAAGAGAGGGAGCGGATCACGCACGAAAGATCAGATCGACCTCGAGCTGGACCAGCTAGGCGCCTCGCTCGGAGTGGAAGTGCGCACCGAGGCCATGATCCTCAGGGGATCCGCGCTATCACGCAACCTGGACCGCTTCCTGGCGCTCATCAAGGACCTGATCGAACACCCGGCCTTTCCGCCCGCCGAAATCGAGCGCTATCGCGAAAAGGTCATCTCGTCGCTCGTTCAGGCCCAGGCCGAAGACTCCTCGCTGTCGGGCGTCTGGTTCGAGCGTTTTCTGCTCGAAGGTCATCCTTTCGGAGAGCCGGTTCCGGGCACGATCGCGTCGCTCAAGAAAATCGCCAGGAAGGACATAGAGAACCAGTACCGGGCGTTGATGGGTCCGTCGAATCTCGCGATCGTGGGCTCCGGAGACGCGCAGCCGGCGGTCATCCAGACCTGGGCCTCCGGGCTGCTGGCAGATCGGACGGATCTGAAGCCGCTACCCGTGATGGAGCCCCCTGCAGAACCGCGCTCCAGGCGCCTGATGGTCATCGACAAACCCGATCGGACGCAGCTCTGGATTCATGGGGGCCAGATCGGGATTCGGTTCGACGATCCGGACTTCTTTCCTCTCTATCTCGGGAATTACGCCTTCGGCGGCAACTTCACCTCGCGCTTCATGAAAGAGATCCGTGTGGAACGGGGCTGGAGCTACGGAGCCTATTCCACCTTTCGCTTCGGCACCGTGCCGCGGATCTGGCGCTTCTATCTTTTCCCGGCGGTTAAGGACGCGCCCGCGGCGCTCACCCACACCCTTGGGATGATCGAGAAGCTCAGAGCGAGAGGCCTGTCGGCGGACGAGTTCGAGTTCGCGAAGAAGAGCATCGTCTCATCCGACGGATTTCGTTACGACACTCCGGGAAAACGGGTCGAGAACAGAATCCTCGAGATCACGCTCAAGCTTCCGGAGGGCTTCATGTCCAGCTGGCGGGCGGAGTTCTCCAAGCTCAGTCGAGAGGCCGTGAACCAAAGCCTTGCGCGATACCTTGCGCCCGACCGACTCACCTTCGCCATCCTGGGCACGGCCATTCGCGACAAGAAGGCCCTCGCGGAGGCCGTCGGGGTGCCGGAGGCCTCCGTAAGAGTCGTGGATTACAACAAGGAAGACTGAGCTCAGATAGCCAGGCCGCTCGGCTTCTGTCGGCCGCGTTATAGGGGAATCAGGAGATGAGCAGGTAGAAGGCGACGACTCCGGCGTTCATCAGGGCGTGAAGCGCCATGCCGGGCAGGCAGCTGTTTTCACGTTCCCTGAGCGCTGAAAGCAAGACCCCGAGGGCCGTTCCCAGGACGACCTGGCCCCACATTACGAGCGGAAAACATCCTCCGGACCTGCAAGCCACCGCGCTCGGAGCGACGAGCATGAGGAGTAACAGGCCGTAGTTCAAGTGAGACAGGCCGAAGGTCACCCCGTTGATCAAGTGGGCTGCGCCGCGCCGGGTAGGGAGAGCCAACCTCAGCTCGCGAAACAGCGCCTCGCGAAACACCCACTCTTCCGCCGCGGGGGCCAGAAGCAAGAGATAGAAAAGCGCGGAAAGACGGGTGAGCGGACCCCCGAAGAGGGCGTCGAGGTCGAGCCGCGCGGTCCAGATCAGGAGCGCAGTGCACCCCAAGAGCAAGAAAGCTCCCACGAGGATGAGATCCCTGCGGGAGTCCGAGGCGCTCCGATGCGACGGAACCCTTCGGGCTGCTAGCCAAATCCCGGCGGCGGCGGCGCGAGAAATTTGAGCTAGAACGATGCCCCCAGAGAGAAAGAGAAGGGCGGCGTCGAGGAAAGCGAGCGTGAGGAGGAGGCCGATGACGGGTGCGGCGGCCATGGCATCAGAACCCCAGGTAGCGGACTTCTTCTTCGAGAGTGATCCCAAGCTCGTCCTTCGCCCTCGAGCGCGCAAGCTCGATCAGGGACCTCACGTCCTCGGCCCGTGCCCCGCCCAGGTTGACGATGAAGTTGGGATGCTTCTCCGAAAACTGCGCGTTCCCGTTCCGTTGCCCCCGCAGGCCGAGTTTTTCAAGAACTTCCCAGGCCCTCAGGCTGCTTTCGCGCGGGTTTTTGAACACGCTCCCGCACGAGGGCTTGTCGACAGGTTGGCTGCTCTTTCTGCGGGCCAAAGCCTCGTCGACGCGCGCCTTCACCAAGGCGGGGTCCTCCGGGTCGAACCGCCACGAGGTTTCCCAAATGGCCTCGTCCTCGCCGAGAAATGCGTTGTGCCGATAAGAAAACCGGAATTCGCTTTTCGGAATCGATCTCCAGCCTCCGGTTCGCAGAGAAAAAGCTTCCACGCTTTCCAGACGATCGCAGGCCTCGCCCAGATGAGTGCCCCCGTTCATGAACACCACTCCGCCCAAGGTGCCGGGAATTCCGGTCATGAATTCGAGGCCGCCCCAGCCTTCCTCACCCGCGCGTTTCAGGAGGCTGAAAACCATCACGCTCGCGCCCGCCCGCACGACCCCGCCCTCGGCCGCCGAGATCACGAGATTCATCCGGTGCGTGCGCACGACGACGCCACGGAAGCCCTGGTCCGAGACCAGGAGATTCGATCCCGCGCCGAGGATGAACAGAGGCGCCGGGCTCGAGCCCAGCAGCCCCGCGAGGAGCGCGAGGTCGCTCTTCGATCTCGGCACCGCAACGAGGTCGGCCGCGCCACCGATGCGATAGTAGGTATGTCTGGAGAGAGGCTCGTCCCAGAGCAGGTCGCCGGCGAACCCCTCAAGAGCCCTCCGCGCGGAGTCCCTCAGGCCTTCAGTCACCCGCGGTCTCCAGGAGCTCTTTCAGGCGATAGGGAAGCCGGGTGATCGAGCCCGCGCCCATGAAAAGAACCAAGTCACCCTCATCCATGAGCTCCACGACCGAATCGAGCGCCGCCTCCAGGTCGCCGACGTATCGGACCTCCGGGCCCTGGCCGCCAGACAACGCCGCGCGGGACTGGATCTCCTGTGCCAGCTCTCTCGAATGCACGCCTGGTAGGGCCTCTTCCCCGGCCGCGTAGATGTCGCTCAAGAGAAGCAGGTCCGTTTCCTGGAAGCAGGACATGAAGCCTTCCTTGCAGTTCAGCGTGCGCGAGTAACGATGCGGCTGGAACACCGTGATCACCCTGCCCGACCAGAACCGCCTCGCCACGGCGAGAGTGGCAAGAATCTCGGTGGGATGATGGCCGTAGTCATCAACCACGCAGCGGGAACGGGATGCGCTCATCCAGATCTGCTCGAAGCGGCGGCGCACTCCCGTGAACTCGTTCAGTCCCGCCGCGATCTGCGGGAAGGGGATCCCCAAGGCATGCGCGATCGTCACGACGGAAAGCGAATTCAGGACGTTGTGCCTGCCCATCACGCGAAGCTCCACGCGCCCCAGTCTCCTGTGCTCGCCCCCAGCCCGGTCCCGGCAGTGCGCGACGTAGGACGAGCCATCCGACCGGATCTCCACGTCCGATGCGTAGGTATCCCACTCCGGCGAGAGCCCGTAGGTAAGATAGGGCTTCGTCCATTGCCCCAGGACGCGGCGAACTCCCCCGTCTTCCCCGCAGGCGGCCACTAGGCCGTAGAAGGGAAGCTTCCCTACGAACTGCGCGAATGCCCGATCGAGGTTCTCGAGCTGGCCGAAGTGATCCATGTGGTCGTTGTCGATGTTCGTGACAACCGCGTAAGTCGCGGGAAGGTGCGTGAAGGATCCGTCGCTCTCGTCTGCCTCGGCGACCACGTACTCGCCTTGCCCGAGCTTCGCGTTTCCACCCATCGAGTTGACGATGCCACCGATCACGACCGTGGGATCCAGGCCGGCGAGCGTGAGCACGGAGGCCATCATCGATGTCGTGGTGGTCTTTCCATGGGTGCCGGCCACGGCGATCCCCGTCTTGCCCCTCATGAGCTCGCCCAGCATCTCCGCGCGGGGAATTACCGGGATCCGAAGCCGTTTCGCCTCGATCACCTCGGGATTGTCGGAACGCACGGCAGAAGAGACGACGACGACGTCCGCACCGGAGATGTTTCCGGCGGCATGCCCGACGAAGGTCTGAACGCCCGCCTTGCGCAGGCGCTTGACGTTCTCGGAGTCCGTGAGATCCGAGCCCGTGACCTTGTAGCCCTGGTTCAGGAAGACCTCGGCGATTCCGCTCATGCCGATTCCGCCGATTCCCACGAAGTGGAGTTGAAATACTGCTTTCCCGGTCATTTTCTTCAGACCTCTCCCGCGAGCCGCGCCACGATGCGTTTTGCCGCATCCGGGCGGTGAAAGGCCACCACTTTCTGCTCCCGCTGGATGATCGCGGCGGGACTCGCCACCAGACCCTCGATCAGGGAGGCGAGCTCCGACGGCGGGCTCCCCTGGGGCACTACCCATGCGGCCCCGGCCGCCTCGTAAACGCGCGCGTTCTTCTCCTGATGGTTGTCCGCCGCCGTGGGAAGCGGCACCAGGACGGAGGCACGGCCCACAGCGGCTAGCTCCGAGAGCGTCGACATCCCAGCGCGGCTGATCACCAGGCAAGCCTGGCAGTACTCACCGGCCATGTCGAAGATGAACTTCTCGACCCTCGCGCCCGTTCCCAATTCCGCATGCGCCGCACTGATCCGCGCGAAATCGAGCTCGCCTGTCTGATGAACGATGGACAAACGATCGTAGAGCAGGCGCAGCTCCTTCAGCGCCTCCATCACCAGCGAATTCATGCCGACCGCGCCCTGGCTCCCGCCAAAGATGAAGATCCGGAACGGGGCGCGCCCGTCCAAGGCCGCTGCGGCCGAGGGCATGCGATCAAAGACCGCCCGAATAGGATTTCCCGAGACGACTACCCGCTCGCGCCCGAAAAAGGCCGAAAGCGTGTCGAAGACACCGAACACGAGATGAACGAAGGGCTTAAGGAGCCGGTTGGTCAACCCGGGCACCGCGTTCTGCTCCAGCAGTGCCGCGCGCGCGCCCAACAGCCATCCAAACATCCCCGCGAGCAGCACCGGCGGGCCCGAAGCGTAACCGCCCACCCCGATCACCGCTGTGGGGCGCTCCCGGAGAATGACCCTGAGCGAGAGTAGGAACGCGCCAGGAAGCTGGAGGAGCGTCTTCACCTTCTGCAGCAGCCCGGCCCGGTTCAGGGATCCCAAGGAAATCATGACGTAGGAAAACTTCTCCCGAGGGAGCACCTTGAGCTCGATGGGTCCGCGCGAGCAGATAAACGTAACGCTCGACTCCGGCCCGAACTTCCTCTTCCACTCATGGGCGATCGCGAAACCGGCGTGGATATGTCCCGCCGAGCCCCCGCCCGCCACGATCAAGGATGGCCTGCGCGAAGGGACGCTCACCGGCGGCTTCCGGGCGCGACCCTTGCGCGCGAGATGCTCAGTAGAACGCCCGCCGAGAAGAGGTTCACCAAGAGCGCAGATCCCCC
>JADZFF010000033.1 GCA_020850015.1 Bdellovibrionales bacterium
GGAACCCTGGCGGAGCTTGCGGACGATCTGTTAGGCTAAGCCGCATGCTGGGTTGGATTTTAGGTTTCAGCATGTTGGGCAGCGCGGGCGCGCTCGGCGTGGCGTCGATTTTCCTCAAGCTCGACCCGCAGGGGCGCGAGCAGGCCGTGCCCCCGCTCCTGAGTTTCGCCACGGGGACGCTGCTCGGCGCGGCCTTCCTGGGTCTTTTGCCCGAGGCGCTGGAGCTCGCACGGCCCGACGGCGTGTTCAGCGCGCTCCTGGCGGGCTTCGTGGCTTTTTTCGTACTCGAGAAAGCCGTGCTCTGGCACCATTGCCAGCACGACGCAGGCTGCGTCGAGCACCTGGACCATCACCTGGATCCGCATCGTGGGCACGCGGCCGCGGGCCCTTTGATCCTCATCGGCGACGCGATCCACAAGTTCGTCGACGGCGTGGTGATCGCCACGAGCTTCATGGTGTCGGTGCCGATGGGAGTGGCCACCTCGCTCGCGATCGTGGCCCACGAGATCCCGCATCAGGTGGGCGATTTCGCCATCCTTCTCAAGAGCGGATTCACGGCAGGGCGCGCGCTCCGTTTGAGCCTGCTCTCCGCGCTTGTGGCGGTGGTCGGCGCCGTGGCGGCCTATTTCTTCCTTTCGTCCGTGCAGCCGGCGGTGCCCTACCTAATGGCCTTCGCGGCCTCGGGATTCATCTACATCGCCGTGTCGGACCTCGTGCCCGGCCTGCACAAGTTCACGAACTTCTGGCACAGCGCCCTTCAGGTGGCTCTGATCGTGGCCGGCATGGTGACGATCGCGCTGCTCAAGGGCGGCCACGCCCACTGAGGGCCGGCGCCACGCGCCCGAACCACAGGAGCGACATCAGGCTGAAGGCGAGCAGCAGCCCAAGCGTCACGGGCGAAGCCGGCACCGCCGTGCCTGTCGCGATACGGCCGAGGGTGAGCGCGAGCCCCGTCGCCGCGCCCGCGAGCCGCGCCCATTCGAGCCGGATCGCCCAGGCTTTCCTCTCGAGCAGGCCACCCCAGGAGGCCACGCTGAGCAGGATGCAGGCGCAGAGCCCCGCGCGCAGGGGGGCCGGGATGACGTCCGGGTTCCACATGAGCGTGGTGAGGCCCGTGGCGAGCGCGGCGAACTGGATGAGAAGGTAGGGCTGGAGGGCGCGGGCGTAGGGTGGGTCCCACTTCTTGGCGCGTTTGTCGGGCACGGGGATCTCGTGGTGCTTCAGGCCCGTTCCGCGCCACTCGGGCGGCATCACCCAGAGCAGGAGCCCGTCCTTGAGGTTTCGCGCCTGGCGCGACTCGTTCCACAGGTGTGCGAAGGGCTCGATGTTGGCCCAGAGCGGGTTCCAGCTCTTGAAGGCGCGAACCGTGCCGTACACGGGCTCCTCGCGCTCTTCTTCGAAGGAGCGGAAGAGTCGGTCCCAAATGATGCTGATGCCGCCGTAGTTCTTGTCGATGTACTTCGGGTTCACGCCGTGGTGCACGCGGTGGTGCGAGGCCGTGTTGAACACCCATTCCAGGGGGCCGAGCTTGCCCACGAGCCGCGTGTGGATCCAGAACTGGTACAGGGTGTTGAGCGCGATCGAGATGAGCGTGACCTGCGGGGGCACGCCCACGAGCGCGAGCATCCCGTAGAAGGGGAAGGAGGTGAAGTTCGAGAACATCGCCTGCCGAAGCGCCACGCTGAGGTTGTACTCCTGGCTCTGGTGGTGCACGACGTGCACCGCCCAGAGCGCGTTCACGCGGTGGCTGAGCCGGTGCCACCAGTAGTAGGCGAGATCCACGCCCACCATCGCGATCACCCAGGTGCTCCAGCGCGAGGGGTCGAGCTTCCAGATCGAGAAACGGTCGTAGACCAGGGTGTAAGCCGCCGCGATCCAGAGCGTGGTGAAGATCTGGAGGGTTTGCTGGCCGATGCCGCAGCCCAGGTCGGCGATGGAATCGTTGAGTCGGTACACATCCCGTCGTTTCCTCAGGGACATCACCCATTCGAAGGCGATCAGGGCGAAGAATCCGGGGATGGCCAGGGCGATGGCTTGGGAGGAGCTGGTAAGCATGATTTCACAGTAATCCCGCACTCCTAGGCGGGGCAATGAGTCGGAAAACTATTGCCTGACATGATATATCGGCTTTTGGTTTGACTGAATAAGTCGGGATTGGTAACCCCCGCCCATTGGACCGGGTCGTCTGCCGCCAGAACGACTCACAAATGGGAGAGCACCCTGGGATTCAGGACGATGAGTCCCATCGGGTTTGCCGGAGGTATCATGTCGTTCTTTTCAAAGATTCTTACGGCTTTGGGTCTGGCGTTGGCCTTTGGGATCGCGGCGCAACCCGCGGCGGCCTTGCCCCCGGGCACGGGCTTCCAGATGCAGCCCGACGGCGTGCACGTGCCGATGATTGAAGTCTCCACCGGCGTGGAGGTGGCCTCCTCTGAAGAAGCGGCCGTTCAAGTGCTTCTGGGCTTCGAGTACCGCGGCGTGGAAGGCGTGAAAGAGGGCACCTACTGGGCCCGCGTTTACGTGGAAGGCGGGATGGATGTCATCGACGGCTCCGTGGGTAGCTTCCGCGTGGAGTTCACCCCCTACCGCGCGATCGGCGAATCGAATCCGGTGCCGATTTCCTGGGAGACGCGCCTTTTCAATACCGTGATCGCGCACGACGAGCGAACCGGCCAGGATCTCGACGGCACGATCAAGCTCTTCGGCTTCCGCGGCGGGCTCTTTCTGCCCGCCTCCGATCCGGGCGACTTCGAAGCCATGATCGTCGTGGCGCTCGAGGCCTTGGGCGGCCACATCCGCCAGTTCGCCGAGCACGAGCTCGAAACTTTCTACGGCGCTTACGTGGCCGGGGCCTCGCTCGAAGCCACCTTCGGTTGGCAGCTCAACGAGGACTTCAAGATCACGGGCACCTTCGGCGTGGGCGGCGATCTCTCGATGGGCTCTTCGGGCGGCGACTTCACGGCGCTCGTCGACTCCGAGATGCACCTGAACTTCGTGCTCAGCTGGCGCAACATGATCGACTTCATCATCGGCGGATCGCTCGAGAACTACGCCGACACGGGCAACGACCGCTCGGTGGGCGTGGCGAAGTTCCTCGCGAGCCTGCGGTTCCGGTTCTGAGGGGGCGGCTCAGATGATCCCCCTTCGCTCAGCGCTTCTGGTGTCAGTGGTCCTGGCCTCCGCTTTCGCCGGCCAGGCTCAGGCGGGCGGCCGCAGAGCGCCCCGGATCGATCTCAATGAGCTTGCCCGCTACTATGCGGAACAGTCCGGCGGCCTCGTGCCGCTGGCGCCCGGCGCCCATGGCCGCGGCGGGCACCTGCGTTTCACCTGGGACGAGCGCAAGCGGCCGAAGCGCATTCGCACGGTGCAGCCTTTGGACTACCACCTGAACCAGGGCCTGTTCGGCTTCGACGAGGAGCGGTTCCTCCGCGCCGAGGGCGCGGCCGATCTCGTGGATGCGCATTGGAGCTGGTACTCGCGCAAGGACTTCAACCTCTCCACCCAGCATCACGACCAGGACTACTACTACCTCGAAGGCTGGGAGCACCTCTTCCACCCTCCGGTGAAAGAGATGACGCTCCCGAAGGAGCGCTACTTCAAGGAGTTCACGCCCGAGGTTCCGCACCTGGCGAACTGGGCCGACGGTCACGAGTACTTCAGCCCCGAGTTCCAGAAGAACATCGACCGGCTCACGGGCACGCAGCTCACCTACGGCAACCGTCTAACGATGCTCCCGAACAGCCAGGCTTACGCGGCTAAGATGGATCTCGTGAAGCGTGCCCGGCGCTCGCTCTACGTCGGCGTGATGTTCTGGGCTTGCGACGCCACCTCGAGCGCGCTTCGCGACGAGCTCGTGAAGAAGATGCGCGAGGGCGTGGAGGTCCGCCTGGTCACCGAACGCTTCTATCGTGAGTTCCTGGGCCGCCGCTGCATCGACCGGATCGAGCAGCTGGGCATCCCCGTGCTCGTGATCGGCGACTCCTTCAACTCCGAAACCTCCACCTCCGCCTATCACCAGAAGTTCTGGATCCGCGACGGCGAGGAAGTGATCCTGGGCGGCATGAACATCCTGGACTACGAGAACGAGGCCTCGGGCTTCAACGGGATGAACCGCGACACCGACGTGCGCGTGGTGGGCCCCTCCGCGAAGGACGCGCAGGCCTCTTTCATGCGCATGTGGAAGCGCTACTCCACGGCGCAGGCTCAGCGCGACTGGGCCGACGAGCGCCTGCGCGAGACCGAAGCCGAGCAGGCCGCGGAGGCCGCGCGCGGCGTACGCGGCCAAGCGAACTACGCCACCTGGTTGGGTTCGCCCGAGACGCGGATGAACGGCATCTGCCGCACGAACTTCCAGGGCACCATGGCCCGCGTGGAGCCGATCGCCCCGGTGGTGGAGGAGCACCTGCGCGCCGCGCGCAAGCTCACCGTGTTCTCCACTCCCGACATCACCTTCAGCCTGGATGACCCCGCGAACGCCGAGCACCTCGATTCGCGCATCGCGCGCATCATGCGCCTCCTCACGGAGCGCAACTCGTCCACCGATCCGGTGCTCCGCATGCTCACGAACGGCGAGGCCGGGGGGGCGGGCGAGGTGTCGATCTGGATGCAGTACCGCACCATGGAGGCTCAGCAACACGGCAGCGCCTTCGCTGAGCAGTTCATGCGCCAGTGGAAGACCGTGGTGAGCCGCCGCGCCGCCGCCGGGAACCGGAAGCACTCCACCGAGGTGATGCACCAGAACCCGCAGTTCCGCGCCTACACGCACATGAACTACGTGCACGAGAAGGTGTTCCTCTTCGACCGGATCGCCTCGTTCATCAGTTCCTGGAACCTCGACCTGAACTCGGCCGACATCAACCACGAGGTCTCCGTGACCTGCCTGGACGAGAGCCTGCGCCAGCAGCTCGAGCATGAGCTGGCGCTCGATCTGGCGAACGCCGTGCCGATGGTGAGCAGGAACGGGAAATAGATAGACCGGGCTCCCGGACCCTTGGCCCTGGGCTCGCGCACGAGAAAATCTCGTGTTTTTTCCTTCGAGCGCGCTCTCGGCGGGATTTTCACCAGAAAACCTCGTGCGGCGCGCGGGTGGCGTTGATAGGGTCGGGGCGTGAGCAAGCAAGCCCCGAGTAAGGCCAGAGGCCGTTTAAGCGCGCGATCCTCCGCGCCCGCGCCGGCGTCTCGGCCCGCGCCCGCCGCTTCCGGCGCATTTCTGGCCGTCTCCGCCGGTCTGGGCTTCCTCGGCGCGGCGGTGAGCTCCTTTTACGCCGACCCGGCGGGGCATCTGCTGATCTGCAGGCTCGCGCTCGCCGCGCTCGCGGCCCGCGTGCTGCTCGCCGCGGCGATCCCGGGGCTCCGGCCCCGCCTCGCGAGCTCCGCCTGGCTGCTCGCGGGCGCGGGATTGGGCACGCTCGTGGCGCACCCCGCGATCTGGAACTGGGTGTTTCTGGCGCCCGCGGTGGTGCTGGCCGGAGTGGCCGCGCCTTTCGTGGCGCGCTCGCCCAGCGGCCCTGACGGGAACCAACTCCCCTTCGTACCGGAACGCGCGGCCGGGCGGGTGGGGGCCCTGTTCGTGGGCGCGGCGCTTTTGATCGGCAACGCCAACCATCTCCTCGACTTTAGCGAAGCACCGCTCGTGCGGGCGGAGTGGCTGGGCGTGGAGCCGGGCGGGTTCGGTGGGCACCTGATTCGGCTCACTCCGCGCGAACCCGTGGACCGGTTTTCCCCGGTGTGGCGCGCGCGCGGCCTGGGCGCGCTCGCGGAGCTCAGGCCCGGAGCGCCCGTGCTGGTGCGGCAGGGTGCCGGGCTCTTCGGCGCCGCCTGGCTTCGGGAGCTTCGGCCCGACGCCGGCCGCTCGGCGCCGTCAGGCTCCTGACGATTGCGGGGCTCGCGCGCAAGACCTGTGAGCGGCGTGAGTTCTCTGTCAGAATTTGCCCCGCACGCCCTTGCCGGCTTGCATCGCTCATCTCTTCTCCCGCACACTTGAGGCAATACATCGGGGGGATGAATGGTTCCTTTTCACGGACGGATGGGAACCGGTCGGGCACGGGTGTCCGCACTGGTTGGAAGAAAGTACGCCATGGCTCTGGCGGCCACGATGGCCGCGCTCCTGGCGAACGCCGGTTCGCCCGCGCTCGCGGCCGGGAAGAAGCGGCCCGAGCCCCCCGCGGGCTCAGGCCCGGTGACGATCATCCCCACGCCCCCGGGCGACACGCCGGCTCAGTCGGCCGCCCGCCCCGCGGTCACCGCCGCGATGGACGCGATGTGGATGAAGGCCGACCCGCCCAGCCCCATCGAGGGCCCGGGCGGCGAGGCCTGGACGGAGGAGACGGACCCTCCCATGGAGTGGCTGATCCCCTACTACGACGCCGTGACCGGGGGCCTGATCTCGCCCGCGCCGGCCGCCGCCCCGGACACGCCCGCGCAGGATTACTTCCAGCTCGACGTGGAGGGCTTCCTGGGTCGCACCCGTCACGCCGACTTCGCCGAGGCCAAACGGGCCTTCTACGGCAACCTGGATTTCGATACCAAGCGCCAGAAGCACGAGGAGCCGTACTATTACATGGTGCCCTGGAAGCTCCTCTTCCACCCGCCCATCAAGCGGCTCTCACTCCCGCGCGCCCGCTACCATTCGGGCATGCAGGCCTGGGATCCCGCGGCCCACGAGTCGCCCTACTTCGAGCCGCGCCTCCAGTGGGACATCGACTTCAAGACCGGCACTGAGATGACCTACGGGAACGAGCTGGAGCTCCGCCCCAACCAGAGCTCCTACCGCGAGCGCCTGCGCATGCTGCGCGAGGCGAAGAAGTACTTCTTCGGCACCGTGATGTTCTACACCTGCGACACCACGGGCAACGAGTTCCTCGAGGAGCTGATCCGCCGGAAGAAGGAAGGCATCGACGTGCGCATGATCGTGGAGGGGCTCTACGCCTACACGATCAATCGCAAGTGCATCGACCGCATGATCAAGGGCGGCGTGGACGTGATCCGGGTGGACGACTTCTGGAAGCCCACCTCCTTCATCTCCGTGCTGCACAACAAGTTCTGGATCCGGGACGGCGAGGAGGCCGTGATCGGCGGGCAGAACTTCCACGATTTCGCCAACACCTCCGACGGCTTCCACCTCACGCGCGATACCGACGTGTGGGTCAAGCGCGGCCCCTCGGTGACGGATCTCGAGTACGAGTACCTGCGCCTCTGGAAGCGCTACGCCAAGAAGCGCAAGAACCAGCCCGCCGAGCCCTACCTTTCGGCCGTGGCCGCGAGGATCGAAAAGGAGCGCCAGACCCGCGTCCGCGGGCGCCTGAGCTACTCCTACTGGCTCTCTGACCCCGCGAAGCGCATGAACGGCATCTGCCGCGTGATGGTGCAGGATCGCATGGCTTCCCGCCAGGCCATAGCGCCCCTCCTGATCGACTACATCAACGCGGCGAAGAGCCACGTGTTCATGACCACGCCGAGCGTGAAGTTCAACAAGAAGGACAAGGTGAAGAAGCCCAAGCTCGAGGACGAGCTTTTCTTCGCCTACCAGCGCGCCGCGAACGAGCGGGGCGTGAAGCTCGATCTCGTCTCCAACGGACTGGCCGGCGGCATGGGCGACATGCAGAACTTCTTCGAGAAGTTCCTCGACTCGGACAGCCTCAAGAACAAGAAGCTCATCAAGAAGCTGATCCGGAGCCTGGGCGTGTCCATGAGCGAGAACGGCGCCGAGAAGGACCGCGACCACATGCTCAAGGTGCTGGAGAAGGTGCCGGGCTCGCGAGCCTGGGGCTACTTCCAGTTCCTGCACGCCAAGACCCAGCTCTTCGACCGCACGCTCGCCGGCGTGACGAGCTTCAACTGGGACGGGCACTCCTCGCGCACGAACCACGAATCCGGGATTTTCTGTCTGGACCGCAAGCTCGTGAACCAGCTTGAGGAGCAGATGGTCATGGACCTCATCAACTCCGTGCCCATCGTGAGCCGCAACGGGTTTTAGGGGGTTTCAGCAGGGGCGACGACACCAGCGGCCAGCTCGGCGACGGCAGGACATCCACTGCTCACCGTCGCCGGTCGGAGTGGACCTCACCGGGATCTAGAGCAGGCTCGCCTGCACGCCCAGAGTCGCCGTGTTGAGCACGAGCGAGTTGCCTTGCAGCTCCGACTCGTAACGCGCGTCCGTGAGATCGAGCGTGATCGCCCAGCCCCACCTATTGGGTTTCGAGAGCAGCTGCACCCCGCCCCCGATCGCGAGCTCGCGATGGGAGAGCGAGATGCCTTCGCGAATGTCGCCGATCGGGGCGTACTTGAGGTAACCGAACCAGCCCCGCCCCTCCTTGGGAAACTTCGCGGCCGAGAGAAAGAGCTGCGGCCCGGAAAGCAGGTCCACGCCGTACGCGCGGCCCTCGGTGCGCATCGTCCAGAGGTACCAGCCCGTGAGGAGTTTCCAGGTGGCCCCGGCCCACCTCGCGGGCAGGGTGAACCCGAAGCGGCCGTTGACACCCAGAAAGCGGACGCTGTTGATGGTGCTAGGCGAGTGTGTCAGGGACACGACGTTGAAAAAGATGTTGGCGCCGAGGTCGATCTTTCCGGGCAGGAGCGGATACGCGGCCACGAACTTCGGCGTGAGCGCCACCTCGGAGAGCCGGATGTTCCCGGGATCCTCGCGGTAGGCGAGGTAAGTCCACCCGAGGCCCGCGCTCAGGGTCAGGCGCCGCGCTCCGGGCTTCCGCTCCTTCTCGGGCGCGTTTTTCCGCCATGCGCCCTCGTGCGAGCGAACGAGCACGACCTCGGTCTGGATCTCGCCAAGGGGGCTCACGGCCACGAAGGTCACCTTCGTGATCTCGGAGCGCACGGGCACGACGATGTCGAACTGCCCCGTGCTCATGAGCTCGATGCGCTGCCGAGGAGCCGATAGGAGCCAGTTTTTCCTCTCGAAACGGCCCTGAAGCCTGATCTTGAGCGGGGCTTCGCCCGGTTTCTCGCCGGGCTCACGGAGGTACGAAAGCCCCTTCGAAATCCAGGTCAGTCCCTGGATGCGGCTCCGGGTCTCGGGCGGCCGAATCAGCACGGCGTCGGTGGGCTCTTCGGCCGCGCGCGCATCGGCGCAGAAGAGAGCCAGAGCCGCGAGCAGGAGCGCGCTCATCGCAGGTTTCCCTGAGGCGCCGCCGCCTCGCGCAGCGCTGGGTGGTTCTTGAGCTGGGGGTGTTTCTCGAGGAAAGCCTTTCTGACGAGCTCGCGCTCCCGCTCGCGCCTGAGCTCGCGCAGGAGCTGCAGCTCCAGGAGCCAGGGCTGCACCTGAGTCGGATCGAGCTTGCGGCTCTGGCGGAAGTGCTCGAGCGCGTCGGGCTTCCGCCCGGCCCGAAGCGCCGCCTCGCCTTGCGCGAAGCGCCGCTCTGAGGGGTTCTGATCTCCGGGCTCGGCCGCTTCCATCGCCTCGAGATCCAGGAGCGCCTCGTAGTAGGGGCCCATCCCCCGATACAGGAGGCCGCGGTAATCGGCCGTGCCTTCGAGCTCCCGCACCAGGATCTCGTCGAAAGGAGTGGGAGTTTTGTGGCGAGGAGGCCTGAGCGCGGTTGCGTAACGGACCCAATGCACGCCGGGCGCGCTCCCTTGCCCTCTGGTTTTCACCCGCCGAAGCGACTCGAAGGCCGCATCCGCCGACCTCAGCACATCGATGTGAAGCTCATCGGCGTCTTCCGAGCAGGCCAGCGCGGAGAAAAGAAACTTCGGGTCGCCCCGGACTGCCCGGTTCGCCGCGCCCACTCCGAACTCCTGGCAGCGCGGGCTTACCCAGAAGAAGGGGCGCGCGACCTGGGTCTTGAATCGGATGCGCACGTTCGCGGGCAGGGCCTTGCCCACGCGGACGGCGAAGGCCGGCGCGTCGAAGGGGCCGTTCGCGCTGACCACCACCGTGTCCTTGCTCTCCTGCCTGTGGGACACGAAAACAGCGGGCCGGGCCGCGGGAGGAACCGGCGCCACCACCTCTGTCACCTCCGGGGGCAGGGTGATCCGGATCGAGGCCATGGGGCTCTCGAGCGTGCCGCCCCGACCGGGCAGGGGAACGGCGCCCCAGCCCCAGGTCACCGAGCTCTTCCAGGGCCGAGGCAGCCACTGCTTCCCGGCCTGAACCTGGATCGAGACCTCGGTGGGAGGAGGAACCGGGGAGGTGAGCGCGGCCGGGTCTTCCTCAGCCAGCGCGCGCAGGGGCGCCGATGCTCCGAGCACTAGAGCGCAAACCAAGGAGGCGGATAGTGAGCTGAGCTTCAGGCGCCGAATATTTCCCCCAGGTCCCAGGATCGCATGAAAAGGGCACTAACGCATCGGAACTTCAGGTGAATCTTGCCTATTGGTCACATGAGGAACGCGGGCTAGTGTGCCCCCATATGGGTGCTTACTTTCCGGCGGCGTTTTTCATCCTCCTGGGCTGGGCTTTTTGGTCGTTCCCGAAGATCGTGGCGGCTTTCGCCGCCGCGGGCTGTATCGGCTTCGGCCTGGCCTATGGGCTGATCGTCTGGCGGCTTCGGGGGGCGGCCCGCCGAACCCCATCCTTTCGAAACGTCACGTTGGTGATGAGTCGGCGGGGCGACGTTTGGACCCACGGTGGCGGGGCCTCAGGCCCTCAGTCCTGACTTGATGAGTCAAGCATCCCTGGGGTAAGACCCGGGGGATGTCCGCGACCCTGTCCGAGAGTTACGCCCATATCCCCAAAGACGCCCTCGTCGTCGTCGGCATGTCAGGCGGCGTGGACTCCTCCGTGGCGGCACTCCTCCTCCATCGGGCCGGCCTTCGCGTGGCCGGGCTCTTCATGCGCAACTGGGACGAAGCTGACGAGAACGGCGTCTGCGCCGCGACCGAAGACTACGAGGACGTGGCGCGCGTCTGTGAGAAGATCGGCATCCCGTACTACGCCGTGGATTTCGTGGAGGAGTACCGCGACCGCGTGTTCGAGGAGTTCCTGAGCGCCTACCGCGCGGGTTACACGCCGAACCCCGACGTGCTCTGCAACCGCGAGATCAAGTTCGACGCCTTCTGGGCGCGGGCGCGCGCTTTGGGCGCGGAGTATCTGGCCACGGGCCACTACTGCCAGTCCGAGTCGGGTAGCCTTCTCAAAGGCGCCGATCCGGCCAAGGACCAGAGCTACTTCCTGTACGCCGTGCGCCCGCGCGCGCTCGAGCGTGTGCTCTTCCCGATCGGCCACCTGCCGAAGCCCGAGGTGCGGCGGATCGCCGAAGCAGCCGGCCTTCCCACGCACGACAAAAAAGACAGCACCGGCATCTGCTTCATCGGCGAGCGCAAATTCCGCCCCTTCCTGAGCCAGTACCTGAAGCCTCGCTTGGGCGAGTTCCGCACGCTCGCGGGCGAGGTGCTGGGCACGCACCAGGGCGCGCATCTCTTCACGCTCGGTCAGCGCAAGGGCACCGGCATCGGCGGCCCAGGCGAATCGCCCTACGTGGTGGCGAAGGACGTGGAGAAGAACCTGGTCTACGTGGAGCGGGGCGACCGCCATCCGGCCCTCTACACGGACGATCTTCAGGCCGAGTCCCTGAGCTGGATTCGGGGTCAGTCCCCCGAGCTGCCCTTCCGCTGTACGGCCAAGGTGCGCTACCGCCAGAGCGATCAAGAGGCGACGGTGGAGCTTCTCGAGTGTGATCCCGTGACCGGCGCCCCGGGCCAGCTTCGGGTGGTGTTCGACTTGCCTCAGCGCGCCGTGACCCCCGGTCAGCACGTTGTTTTCTATAAAGAAAACGAATGCTTAGGGGGTGGGGTGATCCGCGCCACCGGGCCCTCCTACTGGCATCAGGGCAAGGCCCTTCCGACAAACCTCTCTCTCTAGATCGTCGCAGCCCTCCTCAACTGAATCACTGGAGGTGGTTCCAAAATGGTGCTCTGCGGCGATTCTACTCTTGAGTACTTAGGTACGCCGCGTTAACTCCAGGGCCTCATTCCGTTCCGTTTTGTTTTTCTGGTTCGAGGGGAGTTTCGTGTGAAGCATCGTGGATTTCTGCGTCTTGGAGCCGCCGCGCTAGCGCTCGCTTTCTTCGCTCTTGCGCCCTTAGTGGCCGAGGCCGAACTGCTCCAGATCATCCATACCAACGACCTGCATTCCTACTTCGAGCACTCGCAGAACGCCGACCGTGGAGGCTACCCGGCGGTGAAGGCCGAGATCGATCGGCTGAAGGCCGAAGCCCAGGCCCAGGGCATCGAGACTTTGGTGCTCGACGCCGGCGATTTCGGCGACGGCGCTCCCCTTTATTTCGCCGACCGCGGAGAGAGCAGTTGGAACCTCCTCAACGCCATCGGCTACGACGCCGTGGTCTTCGGAAACCACGACTACCTGCCAGGCCAGCCGGACCTCGACCGGATCGTGAGCAACATCCAGCCGAAGTTCTCGCTCCTGGCCGCGAACTTCGACGTCTCGGCGGAGCAGCCCAACCTGCGCCGCCATGTGAAACCCTACCTGGAGCTCCGGAAGGCGGGCCTCCGGATCGGCATCCTCGGCATCACGAACACCGAGTGGGCCTACAGCTGGCGCGTGGGCCCTACCGCGATTCGCCCGATGCGCGAAACCTGGATGCGCTTCGCGCCCGAGCTCAAACGCCGCAACGATCTCGTGATCGCGCTGACCCATCTGGGCATCGATACGGACAAGCGCATGGTGGCGAAGACGCACGGAGCGGATCTGGTGGTGGGCGGCCATTCGCACGACTTCCTCGAGGACGCCGTGTGGGTGAACGACGCGCGCGGCAATCCCGTGCCGATCGTCCAGGCGGGCGAGCACGGCGAGGCCGTGGGCGACCTGCTCATCGATGTCACTCCGGGCAAACCGGTGCAGGTGCTGCGCTACCGCCTGGTGCCCGTGTACTCAGCCGGGCCGAAGAACCCGGTCGTCCAGCAGGCCGTGGAATCCGCGCGCGCGAGCTTCGAGACTCAGTACGGGCACCACTGGCTCCATGAGTCCGTGGGGCACACGGCGGTCCAGCTCCATGGGCCCAACACCGGGAACTGCCGGCCCGGGACTGATCTCGTGGTGCGCGCGTTCGCGAACGCGGCTGGCGTGGAGATCGGCCTCGACAACGAGGAGTTCTACGGGATGGCGATCCCGCCCGGCGACATCACCCGCGAGCAGATTATCGGCCTCTATCCGCGGATCTACAGCTTCCGCAATACGATGGGTTGGACCGTGTGGAAGGCGCGCGTGCATGGGGCGGTGCTGAAGTCGCTCATGGATCTCGTCTTGCAGGCCGGGTACGTCGCGAACGTATGGGGCGTGACCTTCGACGTGGAGGCGGGCTCGGGCGGCAAGCCTCAGATCGTGAACCTCAAGGTGGGCGGCGAGCCCCTGAGGGCCGCGAAGCGCTACAGCGTGGCGCTACCCGAGGGCATGGCGCTCTGGATGCGCGACGCCACGACGCTCATGCAGTTTTTCGTCACCCAAGGGCTCACCGATACGCACATTCCCGTCTGGACGGCGGTGGAGCGTGAGCTCAAGCGCATGGGCGGCCGCGTGGCCCACCCGCGCGAGCAGCCGTCGCCGAACGTCGGCGTTCAGCTTCCGGGCATGAGCGACTGCCTGGGCGGCTCGTCGAACAGATAGTGCCTCGGGCGGTCCACCTCCAGGAAGCCCAGGCGCAGGTAAAGCGCGATCGAGGCGGGGCTCGCCGCGTCGGCGTAGAGGAAACAGGACTTTCGGCCATGCGCGAGCTGCTGGGAGACCAGTGAGCCGACGCAGGCCGTGGAATAGCCCTTCCTCCGGTTCTCATGGGGCGTGTACACGGCGTTGATGCGGATCCCGTTGCGCGTGGGCTCGGCCAGGCCAGCCATGGAAACCGGCGCGCCGCCCACCTCGAGCACGAAAAGCTCGTGGCTCCGGATGCGCTTCTGCGCCGCTTCGCGGAGCTGTTCCGGCGAATGCACCTCATGGGGCAGCGCCTCCGCCGCGAATCGGCCCAGCCACTCCGCCGCGACCGGGAGCTCGTTGTCATGCATCATGCGGAAGGAGCCTTCCTTCGGGCGTTCGGCCCGGATGCGCGAGATCTCGAAAATGATCTGCTGCTGCGCCAGCGCGGCCCCGCTGCCCGTATGGCGTTTCCACTCCTGCGCGAAAAACTCCGCCTCGTCGCCGGGGCCCACCACGCCCGGGAGCTTCGCCTTCCGGGTGGCCAGCTCCTGCGCGATCAACCCGATCGACTCCTGATCCCCCGCCGTGATGATCAGGGGGTTCGGAGGCGTCTGGAGCGCCACGGTGTGCACCGTGCGCTCCTTCACCACGGTGCCGAAAAAGGCGCCGGCGCATTCAGCCCGGCCATCCGCGAGCGCGAGCGCCAGGCCGAGGGCCAGGTGGTTTTTCCCCTCCTGAGCCTCGAGATGCACGAGCGCCTTGGAGAGGAAGTCCTCGGCGCGCTCGTCGGTCAGGATCATCACCGAGCGATGATACCGGCGGAGGCCAGGGGGCGTCCAGCCTGGGTTGGTGGTAGTATCTCAGTCCTGATGGTCTTCCCTGAGAGTCGTATCTCGGCCGGGGCGCTCGCGGGTGCCGCTTCAATCTACCTGGGGTTCTCCTTGCTTCTGGTGTTCTGGAAGGAGGGCTTCGAGGCCGCCGTCGACGAGGACGCATTCGCGGAGTGGGCCACCTGTCTGGCTCTTTTCGTCACCTCGGGGTTTCTCGCAGCCTCGGGATGGGCTTGCCGGAGCAAGGGCCAGGCGTGGCCGCTCTTTCTTGCCTCCATCGCCTTCTTCTGGGCGGCCGGCGAGGAGATCAGCTGGGGGCAGCGCATCTTCTCGATTCCGACGCCCGAGGCCTTGCTCGCGATCAACGATCAAGGCGAGCTGAATCTCCACAACGTGGACAAACAGTTCTTCGACCGCGTGCTCGAACGTGCGTGCGTGTTGCTCGCCGTAGGCCCCGCCCTTCTCCACCTGGCGGGCCGGGAGCGGCTTTTCGGGTATCGGCTACCCGATGCCTATCTGGTCTGTGCCTTTACCTTGGCTTCAATCTATTACCGGGCGGGCCATCTCAAGCTCCAGTTCTACTACCTGAGCTTCCTCGTCCTGGCTGTCTACGGGGTTGCGGCTTTCGTCGCGCGCCGCTGGCGGGTGGCATGGGCTTCGGTTGGCGTCTTCGTGCTGAGCTTCGGCTTGGTGGCCGTGAATCGCGCCTTTCGCGGCTCGTTTCCCGCGCACAACAACGGCGACAACGAGGTCCGCGAGCTGGTGTTCTGCCTGCTCTGCCTGGCCTACGCCGTGATCCTCTGGAGGGATGCGGTCTCGAGTCTCAACGTTTCGCGGCGTCCAGCGCCCGGTTGATCTCCGTGGCGATTACGCGGGCCAGCTCGGAGGCGGCGTCCTCGGAGCGATTTTCGCACTTTTTTCCCGAGGATTCGCAGGTTCTGAGCGGTGAGAAATCCGCCATCCACGAGTAGTTGTTCGACCTGAGCCGGGCCTGAGGCGCGGTGTCGGAGAGCACGGGCGTATCATTCCACCGAGAGTCCGGGATCGCCGTTTCTCCCAATTCCTTGCACCTGGCCCGAATCACCTTGGCTATCGCCCTGCAACCGGACTCGCCAAGAGGACTGAACTCCTTTGCGCCGCCCACGGTGGAACGCGTGGCGGTACAGGACGGCGTCTTCGTATTGCTCTCTTTTGGTCCGAGCAGCCGGTATCTTTCGCCGACCGTCCATTCGTTCAGCGCGGAGCACTCGGCGAAGGAGGCAGCTCGCGCCGACGGCACGATCAGAAGCAGAGCGAGAAGGCCGAGGATCCCCGCTCTCATGAGGTGGGCTCCCCGCCAGAGCCGCCTTCGCAGCCCGTGGCCTCGCGGATTCGGTCCTGGAACGAGGGCGACTCGAAGGCGCAGCGCATGACATCGGCGCCGAGCGGGTGGGAGAGGTCTTTCACGTACCGGCAGGCTCCCGGGATGACCTCAGGAACCCATCGTTCGGTGGGCGTGGTGCGGATGCGCATCAGCTCGGCGTAGCCTTCCTCCAGGAACTTTCGCGGACAACCTTTGGCGCAGGGGCCATCGACGAAGCGAAGCCGGTCAGCCCCGCGCGCCACCTCCGCCATGCAGCGCTCGGCGCGCGGCCCGATCCGGAGCGCGGAGTAGAGTTGCTGGTAAGCGTCGCTGGTTTCCTCCGAGATCCTGCACCTTGTCCCGGGGTAAAAGCTCTGGCGGAGAGATTCCATCACGCGCGCATTGCCGCGGCGGATTTCCACCTGCCTCCGGATGTAGCTGCAGGCGTGGGCGATCTCGTGCCGGAGCACGTCGTCTGCGAGGCTCGAATCCAGTTTGCGAGCGGGGCCGAACACGTAAGGCGGAAGGAGGATCGAGCCCGAGGCCATGGGCCAGCGGCGCGGCGAGCGGCGCTCTACCGCATGGTTGCGCCACTGGGTGGACGTGGGCTCGCCCAGGATGTACTTCGCGCCGTCGGTGCAGGGATCGGGAGCGTGGGGGTCGGTGGGCGGCTCGCACCAGGTTACGCTCACATTCATGATCATCCGGCGGCACATCCGGTCTCTCAGCCCCAAACCAGTATTGCAGCAGGAGCCCGACATCTGCTCGATGAGCCCGCGCACCCGGCCCTCCACCTCGCCGCGTTCGGAGGTCGACGCGGGCTGGGCGCTGATCGATGCCGCGCTCGCCGGCACATACCCTTCGGCGCCGCGCGGCGCGGAATTCCCGGGCGCGCAAAGGTCGCGGCCGCGCTGATAAGTGACATAAGAGGAGAGGTTTCCCGGGGACCCCAGGGACTCACCCGAGCCGCCCGCGCGGCGGGCCTGGAGCGCGAGGGGGGTGCAGACGGGGAACCAGGGTTCGCCCGAGGGCCAGGGCCAAGTCGCCGGGGGGGCGCCGGCCACCAGGGTGGAACAGGAAATGGGCTCGAAGGGGCGCGGCCCGCTCCCCATGGGGGCCATCGCGCGCTCATGCGTGTGCGGATCATCCACATCGCAGTAGGCGGTGGCGGGGCCGTCGAGCACCCCCAAGGGAACTCGCGCGGGGGAGGCGATGGCGACTCCCATATCCAGTCCCTCCAGCGAGTGATCGCCGTGCGGTCCGTGTGCCCAGACGGGCGCCGCGAAGGCGATGAGCCCCAGCCCGAAGAACGTCATTGAAAGTGAAGCGGCCCCCGAAACCACGCACTTACAGTTTAGCGGGTCTCGGGGGCCGAGTCTTGTTGAATATTTTGGTCAATTAACGAGAAAACGACCGAAAAATCATATAGTTAGAAAACCATTCTAGCCAGAGAAGGCTTCGATCTTGATGCTCTGGATGGTCATCTCGCTCAGGGGCTTGTCGTTGCCGTCGGTCTTCGTGGTCGCGATCTTGTCGAGCACGTCGAGGCCTTCGAAGACCTGACCGAAGACGGTGTAGCCGTCGGCCGGGCCCCCGTTCGCCGGGTGGTCGAGGAAGTGAGCGCCCTTCTCCGGATGCACGACGTAAAACTGCGAGCCGATGCTCTTCGGCCGCGCCGTCTTGGCGTAGGAGAGCGCGCCGCGGAGGTGCTTCAGCTCCGGGTGGTACTCATCGCCGATCGTGGTGCCGGGGCCGCCCGCGGCGTGGCCGCCGGTGCCGTTGCGGGCCGTGAAGTCGCCGCCCTGGATCATGAAGTCCTTGATCACGCGGTGGAAGGGCACGTTCACGTACTTCCCCGCGTTCGCGAGGTCGACGAAGTTTTTCACCGCGCCGGGCACGAGCTCACCGAAGAGCCGCGCCTTCATGACGCCCTGGTTGGTGGTGATGACGGCGATGGGTTCGCCGGCCTTGGGTGCTTGGAGCTGCTGGGGTTTGTTCATGCGCGCGAAAGTAGCGCGGGCCGGGAACGGGCGCAAGGGGGAGCGCGGAGGCCCCCTGTGCTAGGCTTTTTGGCATGGCCTAGGCCGCGATGAATCACTCCACCGCCTGGTCTTCTTCGAGCTCGTAGGCGCCGTGGATCAGGCTTCGCGCGAACAGGAGGAACTCGGCCGGCGTCATGTCGCGCCTGAGCACCTTCGTGAACACCTGCTGCAGCTCCGGCGGAACCTGGAAGCGGAAGGCGTCGGCGTCTTTCGATCCGCCGCCGGCCTCCAGGTCGAGCTGGTTGTTCCAGCGCGCCCAGAAGATGCGGTCAGCCTCGGCCACCGCGCCACAACGCGCGGCGGGCCCGGTGCCCGCGCAGCCCCGCCCGTCCCAGATCTCGAGCTGGGTTTCGCGGAAGGCGCCGTGCATGGTCATGTGGTCCTTGTTCGCTGATCCGGAGATCAGGAGCGCCGGACCCGAGGCCACGCGCGCGCCCTGGGCGTTGAAGCCGTCCACAGTGATGGTTTTCATGTGGTACTCCATGTGGAACTCGTCGCTGTGCGGGACGTGTTTCCACTTGAAGCGGATATTCGGCCAGGCCACGCGGCGGGCGATCTGCCCGGCGTCGTTGACTTCGAGCTCCTTGTACATGAGCAGATCGGCGTAAAGCGTGTTCGGGAAGCCCCCGAGCGGCTCGGCCGTCACACCCGAGCTCTTCGAGATCGGCTCGAGCATGACGTAGATCATCACCTCGGGCGAGGTGCGGGCCTTGTCCAGAAGCTCCTCCACCACTCGGCGATCGTAAAGGAACTGGTCGTTCACCACGATCTGCTTCTTTGCCATCCGGATCGCGGCGATGTTCTGGTCGAGCGCGCTCGTCTCCGAGCCGTCGATGTTGTTCTGGCCGATCCTCACGCTCAGGTTCGGTTCAATGGCCGACACGAAGGCGAGCTCGGCGCGGGTGGGCACCACGCGGTTCTTCGAGGCGTCCCACTTGCGCGCTAGGGGATCGAACGCGGCCAGGGCCGTTTCGATCGCGGCGGGGTCCATGGGCTCACGTCCATGGCCGCCGGCCTTGAGCGCGTACCAGAAGTCCCAGTAGTAGCTGTCCTGCGTGGCCACGGCCGCCGGACCGGTGACTTTCGCCACCTCGTCGAAGGTCATGGCGCCCGAGCTGTCGGTCCAGTTCTTCGAGCCCACGAAGGCCACGGGCACGGAGTCCGTCCAGGCGCCCGCGCCGTCGATGACCATCACCTTGGAGTGGTCGCTCTTGGCCTTCGGGAACAGCGGAGGCAGGAAGCTGAACACCTGAGTGCCCCGGCGCATGAGGGACTCCACGACGTGGTCGGGGATCAGCGCGTCGAAGTAGGCCGGAAGGCCCGTGCGGTGCGCGAACACGTACGAGCCCGCGGCCACCATCTTCGTGGGGTTTTGCCTGGAGTACGCCATCAACCAGTTGAACACGGGCCGGATCTCGGGGCCGTAGTTGAAGGGGTTGTAGGGGTCGTGCAGGAGGTACACCTTCACGCCGCGATCCGCGGCGGCGATGAGCTCCTGGCCAAGCACCACGCCCACGGTGCCGCCGATGAAGAACATGTCCATGAACACCGTGTGTTTTGCGGTGCGGATGGCCTGTACCATCTGCGGGAAGATGGCCTGGTGGGCGCCGATCGAGTCGTTCAAGGCGAAGGTGGGGTGGTTCTCAGCCCTCGGGAAGAGGGTGCCGGTGAAGGGCAGTCGTCCTGAGTTGATGAGGGCCACGATCTGGTCCACGGTCTGGGCACCCGGCACCTGGGCCACGGGGTCTTTGGTGCCGGCATAGAGCGATTCGAAGTGCTCGACGTAGTCGGAGTCCTGGCGGTTACGCGTGAGGTAAGTCACGTCGTTGCCGCCCAGGAATCCTATTCCGGCCGCGGCGTGAGCTGGGCCCGGCCAGCGGGCGGCCTCGGCGAGATCCTTCCAGCCGGAGGTGAAGGCGATCTGGCCCTTGAGGCAGGCCGCGAGGTTCGAGACCGAAGAGATGCCGGTGTAGGAGGCCGAGCAGTCCGCGAAACCCTTCAAGGCCGCGTTTTGCGCGTTCCAGGCCAGGCACTCACCCTTGGCGCCGAGCGCGCTCTGGGTCTGGCACTGCTTGTAGCGGGAGATGTCGCCGTCCAGGAGGGCGGCCGCGCGTTGCAGGGCCTGCGTCGCGGCGGCGGGGGCGCCCAGAGAGGGGTAACGCGGATCTTGCAGGATCTCGCGCGCCCAAAGCGCGAACTCCTGGGCGTAGATGCGCAAGAGCGAGCGGGCTTTGTCTTTCTGGCCCGTGCGGAGGAAGTACGCCAGGTAGATCTGGGCCTTTTCCGAGGGGATGGCCGCGTTCATGTGTTGAGCGAAGGCAAGGCGCAGGTTGTACTGGTCGTTGGCCGTGCGTTGCAGGTTCGAGCGCTGCGCGAAGGCGCGGTTTTCCGCGGCCTCGGGGATGTTTTCGTCGTCGTACTGACCGCGGACGGCGTCTTCGATGTAGAGCGGGTTCACCGCGAGCCACCACTTGCGGAGGTCGTCCTCGAAGTTCGAGTCGTTCAGCATTCGGCGCACGTCGGCGTCGATCCCGAAGAAGGCCATCTCACGCTGGTGCATCGCGAGGAGCGTGTAGTCTTCCCAGCTTCCCGCCTGCGAGGCGGGGGAGCCGAGAAGGGAGGCCGAGACGGCGAGGGTCAGAAACAGCGTGTGAATCGTTTTCATCGTCGTCACCTCAGCGGTCAATGAAGAGCGCCGCGAGCGGGAACTTCTTCAGGGCTTGGTCCTTCGCACCGCGTTTGGCGTCCGCGAAGGCTTTGGCGATCATCTGGTTCGCCGTGTTTTGAACTTCCTGGGCGGCCTGCTGCGTGGGCTGGCCGTCCGTGAGCCCGATCTGCACGTTCGTGGCGAAGGGCACGAGCGCGCCGGCCCGGCGGTCGAAGACCTCGATGGAGGTTTTCAGGTTCTCCATCTTCGCGGTCTGAGCCGTCAGGTTCGTCACGATATCGAAGCTCGTCATGTGCACGCGGATCGGAACCCGCAGGTGCGTCCAGTACGAGGCCGTGCTGCCCTTGATCGCGTCGCCGCCCAGGTAGGGCGTGAGGCGCCAGGCCGAGTTGGCGGTATTGAGCTTCATGCGGCGTCTGAAGGGGTGGTAGCCCTCCCAGGTGCCGAAGTTGAAGTTCAGGCGCATGTCCCGAAGCTCGTTCTTGAGCAGGTGCTCGAAGCTCACGAGCATCATCGGGTAGTTCGTCGACGTGTCGTTGGCCGTGAAGCCGCCGGGCTGGGGCACACCGGCGTGGGTGATCTCGGCCGTGGGCGAGGTCGTGGCGGGCTCCAGGCGCTGAAGCAGGGGCTGCATGCCCAGGAGCGCCTGCAGGCGGATCGTGCTCGCGCCCGGCTTCACCGTCAGGTTGATCAGGAAGGCCACGGGGTAAACGTAGGGCGGCACGAGGTGCGGCGTTTCGTCGTAAGCGTTTTGGAGGACGATGGCCGTATTGTGCTGAGCCACGTCGTTCACGCGGTTTCCGAGGTTCCCCTTGAGGCCGGTGACGATGGGGTAACCCTCTTCGTCGTAGAGCCAGTGCTTCACGCCCCAGTCGCGCACGGGCGTGCGGCGTTTGGTGCTGAAGCCCATGCGGCGCGGGGAGTAGCGCGAGCCACGTTCCCAGGCGGCCTTCGCGGCCGCGTCGGTGGCGGGCGCCTTGTCCCAGGGCGCGATCAGGAAGGTCAGGTGACGGGGGCCGGCGTTCGTGGCGAGCGCGGCCTCGATCTTCGGCAGCGCTTCCTTCAGGTGGCCCGCGGCGGTGCGGAGCACGCGCTCGAGCAGGTTCACCGGGGCCGAGGCGCCGTCGAGGTCCATGCGCATCAGTTCCGAGAAGGCCGGGATGAACTGCTGCGAGAGGATCTCGTCGATCGTCTGCCCGTACACCGCGGCGAGCTGGCCGCTCTGGGGTTTCACCTGATCGCGCAGCAGGTAGAGGCGCGGATCGGTGGGCGCGGACGCGCCCACGGCCGGCTTCTGCGAAGGCAGAGCGCGGGAGCGGTCGAGCGCCTCCCAGGCATTGTCATCGACGAACAGGTGAGGTCTGACCGGCGACTGCGTCATCCGGTACCGGAGGACTTCCGCCCGAGCTGAGTGAAGCCCGGCGAATACCCCCGACAAGACCGCAAAACACCCCAATGCCGCAAGCGGCCGAACGCGGTTGAATAAGGACATAATGCGGCGAGCTATCATGGCGCGTCATGACCTGCAACCGACGCTCTGACCTGATTTAGTCGTTGAAAGCTCCTCAGGACGCGGCATCGTGTAACACATGGAAATAAGAGATGAACGGGGCATGCGAGCAGGTCGCGCGGGGGCGATCGCGTGCGCGGGTCTGAGTCTGTTCCTGAGTTTGAGCCTGGCTCCGGCCCAGGCTTTGATGATGGAGCTCCCCCCGAGCCTGGCCCCCGTGATGCTTTCGGAGACCGTTCCCTTCACGTTCACGCCGAATGCCTACTCCGCCGCCGATTACCGCCTGGAGTGGGTGGGCGAGGCGTTGCCCGGCGTGACGGTCCGCCTGGGCGAGAAGAGCCTGGAATGGGTGCGCGTGCGCGAGGTCCTGGATCTGCCGCGGGCCACCGCCGTGGTGGAGGTGCGCGACGCCGAGGGCGCCCAGGTGCTCCACGCGGGATATGTGCAGCCTCTCGCACGCGTATCGGGCGGGACTTGGAGCGCCCATGTCCCCGTGGCCCTGCTCAGTGGTTCTGACAATCCCATCGAGTTGCGCGTGCGGCGCGGAGGGCGCGAGCTCAAGGGCACGCTCGTTTCGAAGCTCGTGCCGCGGCCGGGAAACGAGACGCAGCTCCTGTTCGACGCCACCTGCTCCCACCCGCGCGTGCGCGCCGAGACCGTGAGCGGCCTCAGGCCCGACACCTTCGTCTACGTGGGCTGCCGTTTCGTGCACACGAAGGGCGATTCGCACCCGCACCCCTCGTTCGAGCTCTACGTCTACTGGGACGGGGCGGGGCGTTCGATCCGGGTGGACGGAGTGCCCACGCCTTCCTCTTCAGTGGGCGTCTGGGCGCTCAAGCTCGGCCCGAAGCCCGGCTACGTGGATCTCCAATCGGGCGAGCAGAAGATCCGCGTCGCTTATTCGGTTCCGGAGCGCCTGCGGCGGCTCACCCTGGGGCTGGGCGTCGGGCCCTACGGATACGCGTTCCAGGACAAGGGCGAGTCGCTCGAGACCTTCGCCCCGCTCGCCACCTTGTACGGCTCCTATTTCCTCTCGGAGTCCATGCGGGTGACGATGTTCAATGCCACCGCGCTTCACCGGCTCTGGTACACGAACCAGGGCTTCTACCTTTGGAGCGAGCAGATGCGCGTGTTCGACTCGCGCTTCTCCATGGTGCTGCTCTTCGGTCTGGATGTGCTCGTATTCCGCACCCGAGGCGCGGGAGGCGACGTGCACTGGCGCATCGGAGGCCCACAGGGTATCGAGTTCGCGTTCCGCGACTTCCCGATCCGGCGGCACGACGTGAGCTTCGGCGCCTTCATCGCGCCCAAGCTCGTGAGCGAACACTTCTACTACAACGCCTGGGTGCGCTGGGGCCCGCCTGAGTGGTTCGTGGAGTTCAATTACCTCTCGTGGCAGGAAGAGCTCCCGGACCAGCTCGTCTACTCGCGGTCGATCGGCCTGAGCGTCGGGATGCCGCTCATTCGGCTGCTCTGACGGGGTTCAGTCCGCCGAATAGCCGGTGAAGCCCGAGCCGTCCTCGGTGACGCCGGTGTAACCGCCGCTTTCGCCTTGGTCTTGGCCCTCGGCGGCCTGGGCGTGGTCCACGCAAACGGGCTGCAGGTCGCGCTCGTAGCCGCAGTAGCCGTCGCCGGAAGGGGTTACGCCGCAGTAGCCGTAGCTCAGGTCGTCTGATTCAGTATTCACGGCCGCTGGTTCGGGCCGGCGGCTGCGGTCGCGCCTCGAGGAGCCGCCCAAACGCGAAACGCCGTCGGCCAGAAGGAGCAGACTGAGCAGGAAACCATCGCCCTCGCTGGCGCGGCCGGCGCGCAGGCGAACGGCCGTCTCGTCGCTCGACTGCTGGGCTTCCGCCGTGGAGGGCAGGGAAAGCGTCAGCATTGAAAGGGCGAGGGGCGCCACTAGAGCCCAGCGGAGGCGGAGGATTTGATTCATCCCGTTAACGATTGCAAAGGCGTGGCCAATCTCGTTCGTCCCTGGGGCGGACGAGGCTGACGTGGCCCGGGCAGAGCTGTCTATCGGGTGGGCACCTGCTGGAGCGGGCTCGAGTGTCGTGGGTGACACGGCGCCGCCGGGGTATCTGCGCTCCTCCGCGCCGACGTAGTCAAATGTCGCCTTTGAAAGCGACATTCGGGTCTCCATTTCGAACGTCGGAGGGCGTGCCCCGCACGAGATTGAAGTCGGCCTGACGCAATCGTATCGCCGTGAGTTTTAAAGGCGGAGTCGAGCCTGGCGTTATTGCGCTAAAAGCGTCGCAAAAAGCATGGTAACCGTAGACGTCCTGACCTCGGACCCGAATGTGGCTTTCAAAGGCGACATTTGACTACGTCGGGAGTTGCGGACGTCGAGGCGACCCTGCCTGGGGCGATGGCCTGGAGTGCCCCAGGGGGCCGGCAATCAGCCGGGATCAGTGAACGGTTTCGGTTCCGCCGAGCGTATCGGCCATCAGGGCGCGGAGCATCTCCTGGATGTGGGGCGTGGTCTTTCCGGCGCCGCCCGCCAGCATGCGGAAGAGCTCGGCGTCCAGACTCAGGAGTTGGCAGAATTCGTCCCGGGTGTAGGGCAGAGACTTGAGCAGGAACTGAACTTCCTTCGCGCTGAGCTCGTCCGTCTTCCGGGAGAGGTGGGTCATGATCAGGCGGTTCCATTGCTCCACGAGGAGTCCCGGAAGGAAGATCTCGTTGCAGCTTGGGCATTCCTCGATCGGCGTCTCGCCCTCGATCGTGACGAGGCCCATGGGGGTAGGGTAGGCGAAGTCCTTCACGGTCTTCGAAACCACGCCCGGCTTTCCACAGGCTTCGCAGGTGTTCGGCTGCACCGACATGAGTCCGAGCCTAGCACAGCCTCGCGGGATGCTTGGACTTTCCCCAGGGATGGGATGATTTGACTCATTTGGTTGCCTGGTGGTAGACGCATAGCGTCATCTCAAGGGGTGAGGCGACCGAAAGCAAAAAGGGGTTAGTCCGTGAAGCACCGTCGGGCATTTTTTTGGACCGCGTTCGCCGCAGCTTTCATCGGCTCCGTTCATTCGCAAGAGGCGTTGGCACGCGCCGGCGCCCGGCTTCGGCCCCATGCCTCCGCGCCCGCAGTGGAGCGCTGGATCTCGGGCCCCTTTCTGCTGCGCCTTCCCGCGCAACTTCGCCGGGCCGTCCAGAACGTGAAGGTCCAGGTGGGCGACTTCCGCGAGAGCGGAAACCCGCGCTGCGCGCGATGGGAGGAAGGCGGTCGGACCCTCCAGGTGAACGCGGCCTGCGCGGGTGCCGAGGACTTGAGTTGGTTCGCCAGTGCGGCCGGCGCGGAAGGGCAGCCCGCGCCCACGCGGCTCCAGGGCAGACTGGTGCAGGCCGCCGTGGAGGCCTGGGGGCGCACCGCCCCCCGATTCCGCGATCGGGCGGCGCGTCGGGAGGTCTCCGATCAGGATTTCTTCCAGTCCCCCATCACCTTGGGCGTGAACATCGATCAGCATCCGGACGCTGTGTTTCTCGATTTCTGGTACCGCGCCACCTGGGCGGTGCTCACCGACCCGCAGGTCCATCTGAAGCATCCGGGCCTGACGCGATATCTGATGAACGGTTTCCTGGAGTGGGGCGAGCTTCGCCAGGCCGAGCGCGTGGATCTCGATGCCCTCGCGGCGCAGGAGGCGGCTGAGTCCGGCACCCGGGGCCGCGTGCGCCACCTTGTCGATCCGGCCGAGGCCCTTTACGCCCGTATGGACCTCATCCGCCAGGCCCGCAAGACGATCCACACCGGGTACTTCACCGTCTGGAACAACGACGTCTTCGGCCGCCAGTTCCTGGGGCTCCTTCTCCAGAAAGCCCGCGCGGGCGTGAAGGTGAAGCTCATCGTCGACGGGCGCGGGTTCCTTCATACCCGCAACGACTGGCTCCAGGAGCTCGTGGAAGCCGGCGCCGAGGTGAAGGTGTGGAACCCGGTGCTCAACTCGCGCCTCTCCATCCTGGGCTCGCTCGTGGCCTATCACGACAAGATCCTGCTCGTGGACGGCAAGTCCTTCATCACCGGCGGCCGCAACATCGGCGATCGCTACTTCCTCCGCCAAGGCGAGAAGGACGGGCGCGTGTTCTGGGACACGGACGTGGCCGTGGAATTCGATCGTATGCCGATCGCGCTTCTCCAAGCCTTCAACTCGGAGTTCTACGCCGGGGTGGCGAAATCCGTTCCGAAGGAGATGTTCGGCAACTGGCGCTCGCGCGAGCCCGAGATGATGCGTGCCATCCGCGCGCTCGACGACCGCGTGGCGAACGAGACGCTTTCGCCCGAGACCCTGCGCTGGCACCCCGAGGTGGACCGCATGAAGAGCCTGGTGGGCAAGCCCGCCTATACGCTCTGGACCTCGGATGAGCAGGTGCCCGTGCGCGTGCTCGATAACTTCACCCGATTCGGCGCTCAGAAGCAGCTCTCGAACGAGCTCTTCCGGATGATGGACGAGGCCGAGAGCGAGATCCTGATCCAGAACCCCTACCTGGTGCTCACGCCCGAATGCGGCGACCGCCTGGAGGCCGCGGCCCGCCGGGGCGTGAAGGTGCGCTTCAGCGTGACCTCGCCCACAAGCACGGACAGCTTTCTCACCCAGAGCGTGCTGACCTTCGAGTGGCAGAAGATCGCGGCGAAGGTGCCGGGTTCGGAGATCCACGCCGCGCTGGGGCCCGAGCAGCTCCACGCGAAGATCTTCGTGTTCGACCGCAAGGTGGCGGTGGTGGGCAGCTACAACATGGACGCCATGTCGCAGGACCGCAACTCGGAGATCGCGCTCGAGGTGAATTCGCCCGCCTACGCAGGCGAGGTGGCCGCCGAGATCGACCGCTTCATCCGCGAGCAGAGCGTGCATTTTGATCCCGTCACGGGCAAGGGGCCCGAGCAGATCCCGAACAGCGACGAGGAGATCGAGCGCCTGGAGTTCTACTACTCCATCGCGCGTTGGGTGCGTCCGCTGCTATGATGGCGAGGTGAACCCCGCCTCCGCTCCCATCGGCGTTTTCGACTCCGGCCTCGGCGGCCTGACAGTGCTCAAGGCGCTCCTCGACCGTCTTCCGGACGAGCGCTTCGTCTACGTGGGCGACACCGCGCGTCTGCCCTACGGCACGAAGTCGCGCTCCACGATCCGGCGCTACCTCCAGCAGAACGTGGAGTTCCTGCTCAAGAGAGGGGTGAAGGCGATCGTGGTCGCCTGCAATTCAGCGTCCTCCGCCCTGGAGCCGGGCGACTCCTGGAGCGTGCCCCTCTACGAGGTCATCGGCCCAGGCTCGCGATCCGCGCTCGCGGTCACGAAGAACCGGAGGGTAGCGGTGCTCGCCACGCGCGCGACGGTGGCGGGTGGAGCGTACCCAAGCAAGCTGCAGGAGCTGTCTCCGGGCCTGACGGTATTCCAGGAGGCCTGCCCGCTGCTCGTGCCCATCGTGGAAGAGGGCATGGAGGCTGATCCTCTTGCGCGCGAGCTCGTGAGGCGCCACTCCAGCGTGGTCGTGGACCAGGCCGCCGACACGGTGATCCTGGGCTGCACGCATTACCCAGTGCTCGGGGAGGTTTTCCGCCGCATGCTCGGCGACGCCGTGACGATCGTGGATTCCTCTCGGACGCTCGCGGATGAGCTACAGGGCGATTTGCGCTCGGGTCGGGTCGCAGCGGCCGCGGACGGCCGGGTTGGGGCGGGCGCGAGCCCCCGGGTGGAGCTGCTGGTCACGGACCTCGGCCCCAGGGCGGACGAACTTGCCGCTCGTTTTTTGGCGCCCCACGGCGCCGAGCCTGCCCGCCTCGTGGACTTGGGCTAGACCCGGCCCTATTCTAAAAGGGATGCTGCAAGGCTGTGTTTTCTTACGCCTGCTCGCGGCCCTGGCGGTGGCGTTCGCTTGCGTGGCGCCCGCGGGTCCGGCCCTCGCCGCCGCGGGCAAGGGTTTCCTGGGGGTGCAGGGCGGGATCGCCATGCCCACCAATGCCAGCGCGGTCTTCGCCTTCGGTTTGAACGGCCTTTGGCAGAGATCGCCACGCTACGGCATCGGGGCCTTCCTGCTCATGTACGGCGCGCGCCTGGAAAGCAGCACCGAGGCGGGGCAGGTGATCTCGGATTACTCGGTGTCCCTCTGGGGCGTCGAGGCGAACTACTTTTTCGGGGGTGGGCTGCGCGGCGGCGCGAGGCTCGGAATCATGAACTCTTCTGGCGACTACAGCGCGAGCGACGCTTCCTCGGAGATCAACATCGCGGAGAACCAGGATCCGCTGTTCCTCATGCCGCTCGTGGCCTACGACTACCGCTTCGGGAAGGTCTCGATCGGCGGCGAGATGGGCTACTTCCTGGGCATGGGCTCGGGCGCGCCGTCCGGGTTCCTCTTCATGATCGCGCCGAAGTTCTGGTTCTGAGGGCGGGAGTCCTGGCGCTCTTGCTACCGGCTTCATCTCCCTAATCTCGCTTGGGGTCAGGCGGAACAGGCCTCCTGCCTTCGACGCGTCCCCTCGCCTGGGGGCTCGGGGCTCGCCGCGCCTTCGCGCGGCGGCCTTCCTGGCCGCAGTGTCCGCTGACCCCAAGCGAGATCAGGGAGCGCCGGCAGCAAGAGCGCCAGGACTCCAGCCGGCACCGAGAATTTCTCCCGGCTCTCGAGACCTCAGTGCGACGACCGTCCCACCTTACCCTTCATCCCTCCGGGAGACAGATCCCGAGTCGCGCTCAGAGCCCGGTCACGGGCGCGAGCCATACGCCGCCCTGGCCGGCGCCGGCGTGGGTGAAGCTCAGGGCGCCGTCGTCCCAGTGGTCGTCGGCGGCGAGCCACTCGGCGGCGTGCGCGCGGAGGCTTCCCACGGGCCGAGGATCGAAGGCGAAAGGCGTGCGCGACCGGTAGAGCACGGTGAGATCCCAGCTCTCGGGGTAGCTCGTCACGCTGAGATAGTAGAATCCGTTGCGGCGGAACACGAAGGGCGACTCCGTGTGCCCGGAGTTGAACATCTGGGGGTGGTCGTTCAGCGTGAGCGCCATGCGGGGCTCGGACCAGCTCAGGCCGTCGCGCGACACACGCACGGCCACTCCGCTTCGGCGTCCGCTCACGGAGTCGCAGCGCGTGTAGTACATGGCCAGAACGTCGCCGAGTGGCAAGATCATCGGGTCGCGGGCCACGCAGAGGTCTTCGAAGAGAGGTGCCTCGGGCGCGCGCTCCCAGACCACCCCCCAGCCGGGGCCCTCGACGGGGCGGGAGACGGCGCGCTGCATGCGCGCGCGGTCGTTTCCGGCCGGGTGCCCACCGTGGAAGAACATCTCCATCAGGCCGCCGCGCAGGATCACGTGCGGCGCCCAGAGATTCGTTTCGCCGTTCGCGGCGTCAGCGGAGAGCGCGATGCCGTTGGCATGAGTGGAGAGCCGGAAGGCGCCCGCGTTCCAGTTCGTCGGGTCGGCCGGGAGCTCGTCGGCCGCTGCGTGCACGAACTCCTTTTCGTCATAGGGCGTGAAGGGTTCCGCGCGGAAGATGCCGTAGAGGTGCCAGCGGCCGTCGGGGTCGCGCACCAGGCTGTGGTCGTTCACGTAGGTGCGGTAGGGGCGCGCGCCATCGGTGGGGAAGATCAACCGTCGCGCACCCGCGACCGGCTCGGGCAGCCCGGTGCTCGTTGAGTAGTAGGCGGCCTCGTAGCGGCCTTCGGAGAAGGGCGCGGGGCTCGCCGTGGCGTCCACCTGAAGGCGGAGGGTTCCGCCCTGGCAGTCGTCGGCTCTGAGCGTAAGCCACACGGCGTCTTCGGCACGCCTGCGGTGCGGGTTGGCGTAGGCCTCATGAAATCGGCCGAGCTCACGCCCGTGCACGCCAACGCGGATCACCGCTTCCTGGCCGCCTTCGCGGGCGTCGTACTCGCGGGTGAGCAGGAGCCCGTCGGCCGAGCCGCGCCCATCGGCGGCCTGCGGGCAGCGAAACGCGATCTCGCGCGAGTCGCGGCGCATGCGCGCGCGGAAAGGGGCGGGCTGTAGCCCCGCCTCGGCGTCCCAGGCCGACACTCGCTCCAGCGTGTCGGCGGGCGCGAAGGTGGCGCGCTCCAGGAGTTTCACGCGGTCTTCAAAGGTGTAGCCGAGCGCGAGCGTGCGCAGCCTGAGCGGCGAGTACGCGCCGTCCGGGCCGGGTTCGAAGCCGAAACGCAGGCCCCGGCGGCTCACGATCGGGTCCATGACGTGGTGGCGATAGAGCGAGTGCTCGTAGCGCGCGCGCGCCCAGCCGTCTTCTGGATCGTTCACCACGAAGCGCGGTTGGCCCGCGAGCGGGTTGCCGTGGGCGCCTAGGAAGTACCAGCCGCCGTTGTAGTAGTCCTCCGTGCCGGTGCCGAGCTGTACGGGGTAGCGCATGCCGTCCGTGCGGATCATCTCGTCGCCTTCGAGGTAGAGGCGGTCGCCGGGTTTTCCGTCGATGAGCTCCTGCACGAAGGAGAGCAGCTGTACGGGCTTTTCGGTCTCGGCGACCGGCAGGGTAGTGGCTTCGCCCGCGCCCTGCTGGTCGCGGTACTGCAGGAAGAGGCGCGCGCCCGTGTCGGGGAGCCGCTCCTCGCTGACCTGCGCTTCGAAGCGAAGCGCCGTCGGGAGGCCCTCGGTCGGCGTCGTGCGCGGAAGGTGCAGGAACACGAGCGCCTCGTCTCGCTGCAGGGGCAGAGGCGTGCGCGAATGCAAACGCGCCTCGGCCTCGTCGGCCGCGGTGAGGGCGCTCCGGTAGGTGGCCCAGCCGCGGTCGGCGCCGTGCCCTCCGCGGGTGCCGAGGCCGAAGAAGAACGAGGCCGGCACGGCTTTCGCCGCAAGGGTTTCGGCCGAGTCGCCCGAGCGCTCCACGGCCACCCAAAGTTCGGGCAGGCGCGAACCGCTTTCGAGATCCACCGAGAGGCGAGAGATCAGCGTCGGGCCCTGGGCCACGACGCGCGCCTCCTGAGCCGCGAGCGCGAGCGGGTAGCTCTGCGTTTCGGCGGTGGGCGTGGCTGCCACCCAGTCTTCCGCGAGGAAGCGCGTGAGCTCCTCGGCGGTGGGGCCGTGCGCGGCTCCGTCGCCTTCTCTGTAGGTGATCTGGAAGTAGTGGGGCGCGCCCTTGAAGAGCACCTTCGCCTCGCCCAAGTAGGGCACCGGGAGCTGGCTCAAGAACGCGCCCGAGCTCTCCTGCTGTCCCATCACGAGCGGCGAGCGCCAGCCCGCACGGCCTTCAAACAAGTCGAGCGGCTTGCCGCGGAACACGGTGATCCCGTCGGCGATGATCCAAAGCTCCTGATAGTCGGTGGGCACCTGCGTCTCGGCGTTCGCCGTCATCCAGAGGCGAAGGATCCGGCCCTCGCCCTTGCCGTGGAACAGCACGCGGTAGCCGTCTTCCATCGCAAAGCCGCCGCTCTGGTTGTCGCCGTTGCCGCCGCGCGGATCGTGCGAGGTGATCGAGCGCGTGATCCAGCCGGGTTGAAACTCCAGCGTCGTGCGGAGGATCGGGTCGAGCGCCTGGGCCTCCGAGGCGCCCAGAGTAGAAAGAAGGATGACGCAAAGCGCAACAAGCGGACGCCACACCAGGGAAATGCATGATGACATGCCTCGGCTGTTAACCCAGGGACTCGAAGCTGAAAAGGCGCGCCGCCGGCGGGGCGTTACAATCTGTTTCAAATTGGCCTCAGATCCCCCCGTTTGACCTCGTTTTGAAACAATCTGTAACTCCCCTGGCGGTGATGTGATAGCCGCGGGCCATGGGGATCCGGTGGCGAGCCTGGGTGGGAATCGTAGTGGCGGCGCTACTGGCCGCGGTGTCGACGCTGGGGGCGGAAGCGGCCCTCCCGCGCCTGCCGCTACCGCTCGTGAGGCAGGCCAATACCTGGAGCTGCGGTGCCGCAGCACTCATGAGCGTACTGATGTACTTCGTGAAGTTCGACGGCCCCGAGACCCGCCTTTATCCGGCGCTCGGCACGAACCCGGATGAGGGCACGCATCCGCTGAAGATCGTGGAGGGCGCTCGCCGCTACGGCTTGAGCGCCCAGCTTCGCCAAGGGCTGACGCTTGAAGACCTCGAGGCCGCCCTTCGCCGGGGCTCGGCCGTGATCCTCGACATCCAGGCCTGGACGGAAACTCCCGAGGTAGCCTGGGAAGAGCTCTGGGACGACGGCCATTACGTGGTGCTCGCGGGCATGGACGCCGGGAACGTGCACGTGATGGACCCCTCCGTGGCTGGGGGCTATGCCTACATCCCCCGCGATGAGCTGCCCCGGCGCTGGCACGACTACGAGGTCGTGAATGGCGAGAAGGTGGTCTACCGGAACATGGGGATCGAGATCCGGGGCCAAAGTCCGGCGCCCGCCTATCCCTTCCCCCCGATCCGGGTCAGGTAACACCGACCCGTCCTTATTTGTTGACTTGTTGACTCAACAATGAGAGAAGGGCCCTTCCAAAAGGAGCCCTCGCCATGTCCGATTCCAGAAGTTTCTCCGTTCTTTCCTTCGGTTCCCTGCTGAGTCTTGTCACCCTCGGAGCGGCCTGCGTGGGCCCCGTGGGAGAGACCCCCTGGGAAATCACCGTCTCGGAGATCCAGAGTTTCGCGGAGGAAGTGGATGCCGAGGGCGACGTGGACGCGCTCGAGAACACCCAGGGCTTCCTGGACTCGGTCGCGGTAGAGCTCGACGATGCCGGGGGCCTCACGCCCGAGCGCTGCGCCACCCTCAGGGCACAATACAATCCCACTGAGCTGTCGGTGAAGAAGAACGCCCATGTCGACGAGCGCAAGCGTCTCAATCGGGCGCGGCTCATGGTCCTGCTGGCTTCCCTTCCGAGCCTGCGCGATTTCGCCGCGGCCGTGCGCTCCCATGGATTCGGGAACTTCCAGGGCATCGCGGGGCTGAGCGCCGAGGAGCTGGAGCCCATGATCGTCTCCCTGGATGCGCAGATCGACGGTCTCGTGACCCGCGTTTCAGACTTCGGGATTTCGCGCGCCCCGGGCGCGGAGGAGGAGTTCGCCGCGGGTGGTGCCGGCACGCTCGCGCAGGCGCTGCTCGCCCACGAGGCTGCCCACGTGCTTCAGCAGCGCGGAGGCGGAGCCAGCCCCCAGGCCATTCAGCTTCCGCTCGACCAGGTGATGGAGCTCGTTCGGCACGAGGAGGAGGTCGCCGCCGCCCTGAAGGCCTATTCCGGCAGCGTATCGAGCATCTTCACGCAGCTCGAGACCCTGTTCGCGACCGAGGAATCCTGCGCCTCGGCCCCCTCGGATCAGATCTCCACCCTGCGCGGGGCGCTCGACATGGCGAACCGCCGCTTCCAGACCTTGAGCAACGCCTCGAAGGCTCGCCACGACATCGCTCTGAACTCGATCCGCAACATGAAAGCCTGATCCCGCTCAGCGGCTCGCCAGGGGCGGGGCGGCGGGCTTCTCGAGCCTCAAGGCGTCGATTTCTTCGCCCTCTGCGGTGAAGGTGCGGGCCGCGAGACCTTCCGGCGCGGCGTCCACGTGGGTCACGGTGCGTTCCCGGAGCGAGACGGTGATGACGTCGCTCTTCGCGAGCTTCACGCCCATCACGCCGCCCGCGGGGCCGCCGTTGATGTAGTGCACGCCGTCCTTGTACCCGCGCTCGTAGAGGTGAACGTGTCCGGAGAGCACCAGGTCCACGCCGTAGGCGCGGAAGTGGGGCTCGTAGTGGTCCCGGATGTCGATGTGCTCTTTCTTGGAGGCGAAGAGCGGATGGTGCCCGATCGATCTGCTGTAGGGCGTGTGGTGGAAGCTCACGATCTTCCAGGGGGCCGTGGAGTCGGCCAGCGCGCGCGCGAGCCACTCGGCCTGGGTGTGCTTGAAGGAATCGTCGTCCTCGAAACAGGAGTTGATCACGAACACGTCCACCGGGCCCGTGCGCCACACGTAGTGCGCGCCCACCGCGGGAATGCCCATGAAGCGTGAAAATAGCTTGTCGCCCCCCTGGCGGTATTCGTGGTTACCGATCGCGGCCACCGTCACGCGCGAGGCGCCGACGACGTCCATCGCGTCGAAGTACTTGAACCACTCGCTGAGCTTGCCGCCCGTCTGCACGATGTCTCCTCCGTGCAAGAGCGCCGCTCCCGGAAAGCGCGCGATCTCCGCCGCGAGCGCCTTCACGTGGTCGGGCCCCTGCTGCGTGTCGGTGATGAAAGAGAAGCGCACCGAGCCCTCGGGGTCGGGGCAGGGGAGAGGGTCGAGCGGGAGGTCCCAACTCATGCCTGTGACTTTGTAGCTCACGCCGGAGCCCCAGCCGCAGGGGAAGGGAAGCACGGCCGCGCGGTAACCGGCGGTTTTCGTGGTGGGCAGGGTAGCGAACACGGCGCCGTCGCGCAGCAGCTCAAGAGTAGCCGCCCGGCCCGCTCCGTACTTCTTCTCCACGCTCTCCTGGTATTGCCAGCCGATGGCCACGCCGCGCCCACCGATCGAAACCGGGTAGGGGCGAATGGCGAAGACCGAGTCGTCGGCGGCCTCGCATCCCGTGAGCGCGGTGGCCACGCTGAGGGCGATCAGAGTGAGGGGGAAAAAGTGAGTATGGCGCATGGTCCTCTCCTTGGACTTCGGGTTTCGAAGGGCCTTTCGTCGGGAGCGGCGCGGCACCCCGAGAGGCAACATTGGCCTCAGGGGAAGAATCTGCAGCCTGGGTCAGGGAGCGGTTTAGAGAGGGCGAGACGTTCGTAAGCGTTGGAAATATAACGTCAATATTCGGTCGACGCCTAAGTGCAGCGCGCTGCGCTATAATTGAAGAGCAGGGGACGGGGCAAGTGAATCCACGGGTTCTTTTCAGAATCTTATCGATCGTGTCGTGGGCTGCGGTGGCAGTCGGGGCCACCGGCTGTGGAGAGACCGGCGGGGTGGGCGGCGGTCGGCGTCTCACGGCCGAAGACATCCTGCGCGTGGCTCAGAGTGTTCCCGTGTCGCTTTCGATCTCGGCGGAGGCCGAGGCCGGCGCGGGAATCTGCGTCCCCCTGAGCATCACGAGCCTGAACGCGGCGGGCGCGCCCCTGGCGATCCCAGCAGACCGAAACCTGACCCTGACCACCTCGGGCGATGGGGTGTTTTTCTCCGACGACGATTGCGGAACGGCCGTGACCGCGATCCCCATGAGCGAGGGCCAGAGCGCGGCCCAGGCCTACTTCAAGGACTCCACCGTCGGCGCGGAAACCCTGACCGCCTCGCTTCCCGGGCTCGACGACGCCGTGTTCGCGATCGACATCCACCACAACCCGCCGGTGCTGCTCGCCTGGAGCGGAGTCTCCGAGGGCTCCGTCTACTCCTGCCTGCCCTTCCAGCTCACGCTGCGGGACGCGCTCGCTCAGGCCACCGTGTTCGGAGTCGAGACTTTGATCGTGCTGAGCTCCAGCGAGGGCGGGTACTTCGAGGACGAGAGCTGCTCGAGCCCTGTTTCGAGCCTTGCCCTGGGCCAGGACCAGTCCGTGGCCCAGGTGTACTTCCGAACGACGCAGCCTGGCCCGGAGCAGCTCCTGGCCCAGGCGGGCAGCGTTCCGCAGGCGGCTCATCCGGTGGCCTTCAATGCCGCGCCCGCCGTGAAGCTGAGGCTTCAGGGCCCGATGGCCGTGAACACCACCCAGTGCTCGGTCGTGACCCTCGCGGCGCTCGACGTGGAGAACGCGCCGGCGAACGTGGATGCCGATACGCCGGTGGCGCTCGCGCCCGGCGAGGGCGGCGGCTCGTTTTTCGCGGTGTCGGGCTGCAGCTCGCCCGTGGCGGGCATCACGCTCGCGGCGGGCACGAGCATGCGCACGCTCTACTTCAAGCAGACGGCGGTCTCCGCGCCGGTGACGCTGACGGCGACGGCGGCCGACCTGGATCCCGGGAACCTCGAGATCAGCGTGACGAACGGCACGGCCACGATCCTGGAGCTGGTTTCCTCGGGCGGAAACACCTTTGACTCACGTGCCTGCATCCCCCTCACGGTGCGCACGCGCGACGCGAGCGGCAACGTCGTTTCCGTGAGCACGGCCACCGGCGTGAGCCTGAGCTCGAGCGGGGGAGGGGCCTTCTACTCCAACTCCGCCTGCACCTCCGCGGTGAGCTCGGCCTCGATCTCCGCGGGCACCTTCTCGCGAGACTTCTGGTTCAAGATGACCAAGGTGGGCGTGACGAGCCTGAAGGTCAGCGCGCCGGTGAAGCTGCCGGCCACCCAGGCCATCACGATCCTGCCCGGCCCGGCTGCGAAGCTCTTCTTCGCCTCGGGCCCCACGCCCTTCGCCGCGGGAACCTGCGCGCCCTTCACGGTCGGCGTGCGCGACGCGAACAACAACGCCGCTCCGGCCCCCGCCGGGCTCCTGGCGGCGCTCAGCGACTCGGCCGCCGGCGGGGCCTTCTACTCCGACGCCGGCTGCGCTTCGGCGATCTCGTCGATTCCAGTCGTGGAGGCGCAGATTCTTTCAAACGTCTTCTACTACCGCAAGGACGCTGCGGGTTCTGTGGTGCTCCGGGCCTCCTATCCCGGCCTGAGCGCGGTGGCGAAGAACGTGGCCGTGTCCACGGGCCTGCCCACGAAGATCGCGCTCGTCTCGCCCAAGGCCGCCGGGATCGTGAACGGCTGCATCGGCTACAACCTGCGCATCCAGGACGAGCTCTCTGTCTCCGTCAACACGCCAGCCGCGGTGTCCGTGACCCTCTCCGGCGCCGAGGACGGGGCCTTTTATTCGAATTCGAAGTGCACCGCCCCCATCACCGCCCGGAACGTGCCGGCGGGGCAGGGCGCGGCCAACCTGGTTTTCTACTACCGCAAGCCTTCTACAGGCGCGGTAACGCTCACGCTCGCCGACGCGGCCGGCGCGCTCGCGGGCACCACGCGCCCCGTGACGGTGTCCTCGGGCATCGCCTCGCAGATCGTTTACTCGGCCGGGCCGACGAGCGTGAACGTCGGGAGCTGCAACAAGCTCACGATCCAGCTCCGCGACGAGGGCGCGCAAAACGTCACCACTCCCGTCGCGCTCCCCGTGGTCCTCTCGAGCACCGGTCTTGCGCCCTCCTTCCACACCGCCAGCAACTGCTCGGAGGCTTCCGCGGTCACCCAGGCCACGATCCCGCAGAACAAGGGCGCCGTGGCCGTGTACCTGCGCGAGGGCACGCCGGGGCCGGTGATCCTGGGGGCGGCGGCGGGCGAGCTCGCCCCCGCTTCTCGGCCCGTGACGATCGTGAATCTCGCCACGCGGCTCGCCTTCGCCTCGGGCGCGGCCAGCCTGCCCGTGCTCAGCTGCGGGGCCTACGTGATCCAGGCCACGGACGGGAACGCCACGGCGGTGGACGCCCCTGAAGAGAGGGTTCTCTCGCTATCGGGGCTCTCGGGTTCCGCGTCCTTCTTCCTGGACCCGGACTGCTCGCTCAGCCTCGACTCCGTTCCCATGCTCAAGGGCACGAGCGCGGTCACCGTGTACGTGTCTGGGATGGACGCCGCGGATTTCACGCTCGGCGCGGCGGCCGCGGGCCTCTCGCCGGCCGCCTTCCCCATCCAGCTGAGATAGGCGTTTCGCCGCCGTCAGGGCAGCGCGCAGATCGTCGCGAGCCTCGCCTCCTCGTGGCGGATCAGGCCCACGTTCGCGTAGCGGGCCCGGAGCTCGGCGTCCCGCTCGGGGTCGATGTCATAGAGCTCGGGGTCGGCGCGGTAGCCCGAGCAAAGACCGCGCAGGCGGCCGATCACGTGGCGGCGCATGGCCGTACGGTAATGGTTCGAGTTGAGGCTCTCGTCCCAGTATTCGTTGGCGTGGTCGAGGATGTCGAAGGGCCGCTGGATCACGGGGCGGTCGCCCTCCCAGCGGATGATGGCGGGTTTGCTGTCCACGAGGCCCTCTTCGGTGAGGCTGCGGTAGAAGCGCATGCCCTCGGCGTTGGCCACGAGATCCCCGTTGGAGTAGACGCCGTTGAAGGCGTAGCCCAGGGGGCCGTGCTCGGTCTCCATGCCGTAACGGAGTGCCGCGGCTTCGCCGCGCCTTCGGAAGATATTGAACTCGTTCCAGCCCACCGAGAACATGTGAGTGAGCTTGTCGCTCCCCACGCGGGCCGTGCCGATGCCCAGCGTGTGGGCCAGGTGCGGGAAGAGCTGCACGAAGGAGGTCCAGGGGGGGATGCCACGGTAGATGACCGAGTCCCAGGTGGTGTCGACCGTCGTGGCTCCCTCGATCCTGTCAGCCCAGAAAGAGATGCGGCCGAAGGCCAGCGTTCCATCCACCTTCCAGCGTACGGAGCGGGCGAACTTGTAGTCGTTGCGCTCCCCGCGCCAGCGCTCCACTGCCCGCTCGATCGCGCCGTTCACGCGCGCGTTGATCTGGGGGGAGACGTCGCTTACCTGCTCGTGGCGCCGCGTGTACTGGTCGGTTTCGGAGGCCCGCGCGGACTGCGCGAAACAGGCGCCCGCCAGGAGCGGCAACAGGACGAAGGACCATTGGCTGTTCATGTAAATACCCCTAACTCACCCGGCGAGGAGGCAGTGATAACTTGAAATGACGCTTTGCGCAATTTTGATGAAGTGGGACGGTGAGTTCGCGAAATAACAGACTAAAATAACTAAGAAAATTGGTCCACTTTGGTCCTTGCCAAGGGCCTTGCCCGGCGGGTACATCCCGATGCGCCATGAAACCAGCCGCAAGCCAGATCCGCGTCGACAACGCCTCCGTCTATCGTGAGGCCTGTCGCCGTTTTCTGCCCACCACGCGGCAGGAGATGGAGTGGCGGGGCTGGGATGAGCTCGACGTCTTGCTGGTGAATGGCGACGCCTACGTCGACCATCCCACCTTCGGCATCCCGATGCTGGGCCGCTTCCTCGAGTCCCTCGGCCTCAAGGTGGGCATCGTCTCGCAGCCCCGTTGGGACACGCTCGAGGACGTGAAGGCCATGGGCCGGCCTCGCCTGTTCATCGGCGTGTCGGCCGGCACCGTGGACAGCCTCATCAACAACTACACGGCGAACAAGAAGGTACGCTCGGACGATCAGTACGCCCCCGGCGGCACGGGCGGCAAACGCCCGGACTACGCCTCTGTGGTCTACTCGAAGCTCGCGCGCGAGGCCTTTCCGGACGTGCCCGTTGTGGTGGGCGGCGTGGAGGTTTCCCTCCGGCGCCTGGCGCACTACGACTACTGGCAGAATCGTATCCGCCCCTCGACGCTGCTGGATCTCAAGGGCTTCGCCGACCTGCTCGTGTTTGGGATGGGCGAGCGGCAGACCCGGGTGCTCGTGGAGGTGCTCACGGCCGCCGCGGCCGAGAGTCCGGACGGACGGGTGACGCTCGGCTCGGAGCCCGCCGCGCGCGCGCTTGCGCGCATGCGGGAGCAGCGGGGTATCGCGTACCTGCTTCCCCGCGAGCAGGCGCGCGACATCCAGCCCCGCCTCACGCTGCCCTCCTTCGAGGAGGTGCGCGACGACAAGAAGAAATTCGCTAGGGCGGCCTACTTCATCGAATACGAGGCCTCGCCCTACAACGGCAGGCGGCTCATGCAGCACCACGGCGCCCACTCCGTGGTGGTGAATTCCCCCGCGCTCCCGCTCTCCACCGAAGAGCTCGACGCCATCTACGAGCTACCCTTCACGAAGGAGCAGCACCCGCAGTACTCGGCCCGCATCCCGGCGGCCGACATGATCCGTTTCTCGGTGAACGCACTTCGCGGCTGTTTTGGCGGCTGTTCCTTCTGCGCGATCACCCTGCACCAGGGCCGCGTCGTGCAGTCGCGCTCGGAGGGTTCGATCCTGAAGGAGCTGGGCGGGATGAAGGACGTGCCGGGCTTCAAGGGCTCGGTGAGCGACGTCGGCGGCCCCACGGCCAACATGTGGAACCTGCGCTGCAGGAGCACCGAGGTGCAGAGCAAGTGCCGAAAGCTCTCCTGCGTGCACCCGAAGGTCTGCCCCCATCTGCACAAGGATCAGAAACCGTTGACCGAGCTGATGCGCAAGGCGCGCAAGGTGCCGGGCGTGAAGAACATCCGGATCTCGTCGGGCCTGCGCTACGACATCGCGCTCGCCGCCGGAGAGAGCGGGCAGGAGTACCTGCGCGATCTCATCACGCACCACGTGGGCGGGCAGCTCAAGGTCGCGCCCGAGCACCTCGACGACGAGGTGCTGCACCTGATGAAGAAGCCGGGCCTCAAGAACTTCGATCAGTTCGTGTCGTTCTTCGAGAAGGTGTCGGCGGAGGTGGGCAAGGAGCAGTACGTGGTGCCGTACTTCATCTCGGGTTTTCCGGGCACGACGCACGAGAAGATGGAGAAGATCCACGACTACCTCAAGGAGAAGGGCTGGAATCTCCAGCAGGTGCAGGCCTTCATCCCGACGCCCATGACGCTCGCAACGGCCATGTACTGGTCGGGCATCGACCCCATGTCCAAGCAGGCGCTCTATGTGGCCAAGGAATGGAAGGACCGCAAGCTCCAGCAGGCCCTGCTCCAGCCCAACAAGCCCCAGCATCGCGAGATCCTGCTCGGTTACCGGCGCGGCAAGCGCCGCGGCGCGGCCTTTCAGGGCGGGAGCGTCGCTTCGCCGCATGCCGGCCGGCCTTCTTCTAAGCGCCCCTCAGGCGCATCGTCCGCCGGCCCGGGCAAGCGCTCGATTGTGGAGCCGCCGCGCTCTTGGTTGGGCCCGAAGCTCCTGCTCGACGAACGCTAGGCGCCCCGAGCCGCCGCCTCAGTGCGCTGCGCCCGACGAACCCGCGCCGGAGCTGGCGCCGCCGCCGGGCCGGGCCTCGCGCCTGTTGGCCGGGGCCGAGTCCGCGTCGGAAGAGCGCGCACTGGAATCCGCGCGCGAAGGCCCGGTGACGAAACGGGTGTCGTTCAAGCCGAACTCGCTGTCGCGGAAGGTCGCCACGGTCTGAGGCCAGGCGCGCAGGGCCGCGGGATTCGTGTCCTCGAGCCCAGCGCGGATCTCGTAGGGGGGGCGAAGCTCCACGATCGTCATCGAGGCGATGCGCTCTCCCACGAACTCGACCGTCGTGCGAGAGGGCCCCTGGTTGCCGCTTTCCCCTTCCTCGGTCAGGCAGCGGATGTGCTCGCCCTCCACGCGGGAGCAGCGGAAGGGACCCCCGTGGGTCTGGGAGCGCACGAGTCCGGGCCACTGGATAATGAGGTCGAGGTTGAAGGTGCCGTCGGGCCGGGGATCCCGGCTGTAGCGGTCGCCCACGGTGATGCGGGTGAAGTAGCTCGTGCGTCTCGGGTTGTGGCTCGCGTCGCTCGTGCCGCCGGTGTGGCTGGAGAAAAACCGGGGCTCGCGGATGTCCATATGGCCCTCGCCCTTGGGCCGGCAGCCGGCTCCAGCGAGGGCAAGCACTCCTCCGGCGGCAAGAGCGGAAAGCCTGTTGAGCGCGCGGCGACGCATGTATTCCCCCTACGAGGAGTGTACCGCGTTCGGGGGGCGCCTGCCGAGCGCCCCGAAAACCAGCGGAATAGCAGGGATTCTTCTGTGGGGCCCGGCCGCGCGCCGCCTACCGGTCAGCGTAGCGATCCGTGGCGCTCACGAGCTCGTGGGTGATGCCGGCCTCGAAAGCGGAGTGGCCGGCGTCGCCCACGACCCTGAGCTCCGAGTCCGGCCAGGCCTGGTGAAGCTCCCAGGCGCTCTGGGGGGGGCACACCACATCATAGCGGCCCTGCACGATCACGCCGGGGATCTTCGCCAGTCGCGCCGCCTGCGAGAGCAGGGGCTTCTCGCGCAGCCAGCCGCCGTTCACGAAGTAGTGGCACTCGATCCGAGCGAAGGCCAGGGCGAAGCGGTCGGCGGCGAAGTGCTCGATGAACTTGGGATCTGGGCGGAGCTGGCTCGTGCTCCCCTCCCAGATGCTCCAGGCTTTCGCTGCTTCCAGTCGCTCCTCCTCGTCGAGCGAGACGAGCCTGCGGTGGTAGGCGGCCACGAGGTCCCCGCGCTCGCCCTTCGGGATAGGCTTCAAGTACTCGCGCCAGGCTTCGGGGAACATGCGGCTCGCGCCCTCCTGGTAGAACCACTGGATCTCCCAGTCGCGCAGCAGGAAAATCCCGCGCAGCACGAGCTCGCTCACGCGCTCCGGGTGTGTGACCGCGTAGGCGAGCGCGAGCGTGCTTCCCCAGGAGCCTCCGAAAACCTGCCAACTCTCGATGCGGAGATGCTCCCGGAGGCTCTCCATGTCGGAGACGAGATCCCAGGTGGTGTTGTCGCGCAGCTCGGCGAAGGGAGTGCTCTTTCCGCAGCCCCGCTGATCGAAAAGGATGATTCGATACTTCTCCGGACTGAAGAAGCGCCGGTGCTTGGCCTCGATCCCGCCGCCCGGCCCGCCGTGGAGGAACACCACGGGTTTGCCGCGGGGGTTCCCGCACTCCTCGTAATAGAGAGTGTGAAGCTCGCTGACCGGAAGAGTGCCCGTGAGGCGGGGCTCGATCTCGGGATAGAGGATTTTCATGGCGAGGTTGTAGCATGCTTCAGCTAGACTGGGGCGCATGCCGACATCTCGCCGGGCGTCATTCGTCGCGTGCTTTCTGATTCTCTCCACGGCCTGCTTCGCTGCGGCCGAGGCTTGGGCCAATCCCTGGCTGAAACCGCTCGTCGGGATGCATTTCGGGCCCACCTGGACCTATGGGGCCTTGGCGTCGAATCCGGGAAAGCTCGGAATTCCTGTGGCGGGGCTCCATCTGCTGATTTCGCAGAGCCGCCGCCTCAAGTTCCGAACATACTGGGAGCTTCAGAATTTCCGGTTCAGGAATGAGCGCACCCTCTTCGACGCGGAGAACGGCAATCGCGCGTTCACTTTTCTCTTCATGCCCGCCTACCAGCTTTACGGCACGCCGCTTGGGAACACCTACATCGCGGCCGGGGCGGGCATGGGATTTCACAGCTCCTTCGGACAGAGCGTTCCCTGGCTCGCCGCCGCATGGGGAAGCCACTTCAAGCGCATGGCCTTCTTCGAGATCCGCGGCCAGTTCAACCTGAAGCGCGACACCTTACAGGACATGTATTTCGCGGCGATGCTGGGCATCCACTTCAACCCCCACGAGGCAACCTGGAAGGAGTCCCTGGCCGAGGAGGGCGTGCGGTGAGCGCTTTCAACGCGCCCCGGCTCCCGGAGGGATGCCCCTGGGCGGAGTGGTCGCCGCCGAATATCCACTGGTGCGAGGAGAACCTCTGCTCCTGGATCACGACACCCGCGAACACCTGGTCCAACCTGGCGTATCTCGCCGTCGGCGCGTTGCTTTGGAAGTGGTGGCGCGCGGACCGCGCGGCGGGCAAGGGGGCCCAGGCGGCTGCGCTGGGGATCTTCCCCCCGGCCGCGGTCGCGATCGGCCTGACCTCGTTCGCGTTCCATGCCTCCTACACCTTCTTCTTCCAGTTCTTCGACTACGTGGGCATGTACACGCTCTTCTGCCTGCTCATCGTGCTGAATCTCAGGCGCTCGGGGCGAGTGCAGCCCTCGTTCCTCGTGCCCGCCTACCTCATCGGGATCTGCGGCATGTCCGCGCTCGTGCCCGTGATGCACGCGGCGGGAATCCCCGTGCAGCTCACGATCGCGGGGCTCCTCGCCCTGATTCTCGCTCAGGAACTCTGGCTTCGATTCGACGGTCGGCGCAAGCCCGAGTACCGCGAGCTGTGGCGCGCGCTCGGCGCGTTCGGCTTGGGCTTCGTGTTCACCCTGCTCGACGGCACGCGCACCTGGTGTGATCCCTCGAACCACTGGCTCCAGGGGCACGCGCTCTGGCACGTCTTCACGGCGCTCGCGCTCCCCTTTCTCTACCGGTTTTACCGCCCTCTTCTCTGAGCCCGATTTCTGATCCGGATTGTGAAGTCGCTTCATCTCTGTGCGTGCCTGACCGATGGTGGAGGCAGGATACCTGTCTTTTTTGTTTCGATAAAAGGGGGCTCCACCTGCCCGTCTTGAAGAATCCTCAACGATTCCGCTTCGCTCTCGGGGCGGCGCTCCTGCTTGCTGTGGGCCTGAACCCCGGTGTCTCCGCGCGTCTCCCGGGGCTGGACGAGGTCGTGGTGGAGATCCAGCGCGTGCGGCAGGAGGTGCGGATCATCGACCAGAAGCTCGAGGGCGTGGACGAGGACGACGATACCCGCCAGCGGATCGCGCTTCGCGAGAAGCGCGAGGAGCTTCTGCGCGAGCTGGTGCCACTGCTCTACGAGGCCCACGTGCGCAAGGCGCCGGGTTATACGGTGGACGGCGTTTTCAATAAGGTCCGCGAAGTGAGCGACGACGCGCCCGACGGAGGTGAGGGCTTCGGCACTCTGCTGGTGGGTTTTGCCGAGGCGCTGATCGAGCGGCGCAAGAACGAGTCGCTCATGCAGTGGAAGTTCCGCGTGCTCGAGAGCGCGCGGAAGGTGCGCGCCGCGCTCGACGTGGCGATGCTCTCCCTTCATCACGAGGTGGCTGCTGGGATGCACGCCCAGGCCCTGAAAACTCAGCGCGCGATCCTGGGGCTCTACGAGGAGGTCGGGGACCTCTATCCCTTCGACGAGGCCGGCGAGGAGCTCGCCGCGCTTCTGTTGCGCCTGCACCAGGGTACGCTCTCGCCGGCGAAACGTTCGCCCGAGGCGGAAAAGAAGGACTGGCTCCTCATGGCGGATCTTGGGCGCACGGTGACGCGCATCCTGCACCCCGAGGATCCGCGTCAGATCCCGGCGCGCCTGGTGATGATCCGCGCGCAGAAGGCGCTCGGCCGCGCCGCGCGGGCGATGGATCAGGCGCATTGGGTGACGGAGCGGTTGCCCGCGGCGGCTCCGGCGGCCCTTGCCCGGGGCCTGGATCTGCGCGATGCCGTGGCCCTGAGCCTCGAAACCGATCTTGCGCTGGCCCGTTCCGAAGGGAAACCCGTGGCCGCGCTCAAGCCCCTGGATCTTGGCCGCGCGGACGACGCGGGCGGGAGAGAGCGGCTCGAGCCGGAGCTGGAAAGATGGGTCGGCTTCCTGGAGCGCGTTCGGGATTCCGAGCTGCCCTGGGCGCGTTCGGTCCGAGCCGAGGCCTCCTTCGCCGATCGGCTGGCGCGGCACGCGCTCGAGGCGGCCCGTCTGCTCGTGTCGCGCGGCCATGCGGTGCGGGCCACTGGCCTCCTGAGCGGACTGGCCGCCGCGGCGGGCCCGCCCGGCGATGAGGCCCGCGGCTTTCTCGAGGGCTCCGCCAAGAGAACCCGCGATCCGGCGCTGTCGTATCTGGCCTACCAAGCGCTGCTCGACGGCTGGGCCTCTGCGGGTCCGGCCTTCGCGGCCCGCGCGGAGGGGCTGAGGGAAGCGGCCGCCAAGAGATTCCTGGCGGCCCATCGCGGGCTTTTCAAGAAGGAGCGTTGGGACGAGGTGCTGAAAGGCGACGAGATCTTCCAGCGGCGTTTCTCCAAGAGCTCCATCCGCGCCACCTGGACGGCCATGCTGCGCATCGTGGCTCTCCGGCTCGAGGGAACTCCGGGCGCGGAGCCTTACTACACCGAGATCCTGAATTCGGCGCGCAAGGACGGAGAGCTCGAGGCCGCGCTTAAGTATCGGGCGCTGGCGCGGGAGCGGCTCTTCGACTTCGACGGCGCCGCGAGAGACTACCGCAGTCTCCTGATCGACGCTGAGCAGGGGCGGGCGCCCAACCCCGAGGTGCTCGAGCGCGCGCTGCTCATGGCCTGGCTGGCGGGTAACCCGGCGGCCTTGCCCACACTCTTCGCCGATCTGAGGGTGTGCGGCGGGGCCCGCGCGCAGGCCTGCGAGTACTACGACGCTCTCAAGGAGGCGGGAGAGGCCCCGGGAAGCGTCGGCGCGGGCAAAGGCAAAGACGCTCTGGCCAAGGGATTCAGTTCCCGGACGGGGAGCGCCGCCGCGCCCGTGTGGCTGCTGCTCGCGCTCGAGCGCGGCGGCCTGCCCCCCGGCGACCGAGTGAAGGCGTTGTCGAAGCTCGCGACGAATTTCGGAGCCCTGTCCTCGCCGGTCCGCATGGGTTTCGCGGGGCGCGTGGCGTCGGCGGTGGATCAGAGCCTGGGCGGTTTTCGCGAGCACCTGAGAAACTCCATGCCGGTCACGGGCACCGTCAGCGGCTTGGAGGAGCGCTCCCTTGCGCTCGACTCCGTGGACACCGCGCTGGAGACCCTGCTGGAGCTTCCCTGGATGGGTATGCGCAAACGCGTGCTTGCCGAGGTGGCGGCCATGCACGGGGATTTCGCCGACGAGATCGATGCCACCGCGGGAACCGACGCTTTCGAGGCGACAGCCCAGCTCTTGCGAGAACATCATTTCAAGCGCGCTGCCCTCTTGGGGCGCGAGTCCCGGGCTGTGGCCGCCGAAGTCTCGCGCCACTCAGACCTGGAAGAGGCGATGAGCGGCGTGCTGAGCAAGGTTCGCCGGCCCGCCGCCGCAGGGAAGGGGCAGCAGGCGGCGTCCATCCGCCGCATGCGGGTGCCGATCAACGCCGAGGTTCTTCATCGCGTTTTCCCGGACGCGGGCTGGCGGAGCCTGGGGCGCGCCCCGCACGAACCCGGCCGGCATGCCCGATACCGATGGCAGGAGGAGGTGGCGAAGTCGCGCCTTCATCGGGCCGAGTACATCCTGTCCGCGGCCCGGGAGCGCAAGCTCCTGCCCGAGTCAGAGCTGCTGGCAATGTCCGCGGTCCAGCTTTCGGTCCTGGGCGCCGAGGAGGACTCACTCCTGCTCCTGGCCGAGCTTCGCAGGGGCTCTGAGGGCCGCTCCAAGGACTACCTGACCACGCTCATCTTCAACCAGTTCCTCGCGGGCCTCAGCGACGAGGAGTTGGTCAGCCTCTTTGCCCGGTCTGGCAACTAAAACAGTTTATACTGTAACGCTCCACGTCGATATTCTTGACCGACTCCCTCATCTATGAAAAAAGTGGCCTTCGCAAAGGGAGTCACCGACCCGTGCATGCACCTCACCGCCGTTTTTCTCAGCCCGGGCTCCTGGCCCTGTCGGGCCATGCGCTGCTGACCGCGGCCCTGCTCTGGGCGCCGCTCGCCGCCCGGTCCGCGCGCGCCGAAGATCCGCTCGTCAGCCCCTGGGACACCTTCTGGGACAGCATCACCTGGCTCACTGAAACCTACGACCCCAACATCCTCTCTGATTCGCCGTTTTACGACCTCTCGCCCACGCTGCACGTGCGCGCGGGCATCGGCACGGACCGCGTGAACCTCACGCCCGCGCCCGCAAGCGGCGAGCTGTCGGTGGGGCAGGAGGAGGGCGGCTTCCGCATGCGCCGATTCCGCCGCTTCGAGGCCGGCATCGGCGGCGCACTGGACCTCAATTTCCTCGAGACGGCGGGCACGAGCCTTCCGGTTCCCTTCGTGGGCCTGATCCCCATCGCGGGCGTGGCCGCGGAGGACACGATGTGGATGCCGAATCGCGAGGCGGAAAACCACCTCGGGCCGGTTCGCGCCTATCCGACCCGTGAGTTCATCCTCGGGCTCCGGCCGGGCGATCGGCTGATCCGTCAGATGTCGGGCGGGGTGCTCTTCTCCGTCGGCATCGGCTTCTATATGGTCGGCGTCTCAGGCCGCTACCTGGCCAGGGGCGAGTGGGAAGTGTCGGTGGAGCGTTTGCGAGGAACCGAGGCGCTCGTGAAGGTGTCGCGTTCCAAGCTTCACTCGTTGAGCCTCAATGCCGGCGCGGTGGTGATCGGGGTGGCGGCCGAGAACTTCAGGAACGCCGACCGGTACTTCTCCTTCAAGATCGACCTCGAGAGCCAGTACTCGGGCCTCGTTCTCCACGACATAGTGCGCGGCAACCTCACCAAGGCGCAGGAGCTGGCGGCCCAGCCCGACTCGCCGGTCCGCCTGGAGGTCGCCGCATCGACCGTCGAGAAAGGCGGATTCCAGCGATTCTGGTACGGGATCCCCGCCATCCTCGGAGGCGAGATCTCGCGCGGGAAGATCACGTCCTATTCGAACGAGTGGCGCTTCTCTGCGAACGGCGCGCGCGCCATGGTCGATCACGGCGTTTTCCTGCGGGAGCAGGAGATTCGGCTCCTGGCGCGCAAGCAAAGACATTCGCGCATGTTCTACACGACCTACGCCACTGTCGGCACGCCGGATCCCTCCACAGAGGGCGGCGTCGAGGCCTGGCTCGATCAGGACAAGAGCGAGCGGGACCGGCCGAAACCCGAGGACGGCGTGCCCGAGCTGCTCGGGAACTTCGTCTGGCACTACGAGGACAATCGCTCGAAAGGCGGGCGCCTGGCTTCGATCGTGCGGAGGTTGATCGCCGACACGGGCCTGGAGCGGGAGCTCGCGGTGCGTGCGCCCCCGGAGGACGAGAAGCTGAAGTACGCCTCCGTGAAGTTCGGGTTCACCTTTTCCACGCCGGCCACGCACCGCCTGATGATGGCGGCCCAGCATCCGCAGTTCCAGGTCAAGACCTTGGATTTCCTCGACCGCAGGCTGGAGGACTATTTCACGTTGGGCGACCGCTTCGACCTCTGCGACGGGGGGAGCCTGCAGCGCTGCCAGATCGAGTTTCGGCGGGAGACGCTGGAGGCGCTGGGCAAGATGCGCGAGGCGCTCCTGACCATGGCCCGGACCCGAATGTCCTCTAAGGGAGGATTCGTGAAGGCCTACGCCGAATTCGGCAAGGCGATGATGGAGAACCAGTTCACCTTCGGGGTGGCGCGCGACATCGTGGGCTCGGCGCCGCTGCGCATGCGTTACGAGGTGGAGGGCGAACGCATCACCCGCCTCATCCGCAATTTCGGCGAATACCTGCCCCAGCCGCCAGGAACTCTGAGCAAGATCGGGCACAAGGATCGAGTCCCCTATCGCCTCCTCAAGGACCAGGAAATCGCGTACGCTCAGGACTGACGTGAGCAAGGCTTTCACCAAGGAAGACGACGGCGGCGTCGATTCATCCGCCCCGGAAGAGGAGCGCGAGGAGGGGGAACCCCTTCCGGTCGGCACGCGCAACTACATGACGCCGAAGGGCGCGCGCGCGCTTCAGCAGGAGCTTCAGCAGCTTCTGAATGTGGAGCGTCCGAAGCTTGTGGAAACCATCAGTTGGGCCGCCTCCAACGGCGATCGCTCCGAGAACGGCGATTACATCTACGGCAAGCGGCGGCTCCGCGAGATTGATCGGCGGATCCGCTTTCTCTCGCGCAGGCTGGACGCGCTCGAGATCGTCGATCCCGCCATCCTGAGTGGCGACCGGGTCCGTTTCGGAGCGACGGTCACCGTGGCCGACGAAGAGGGCAAGGAGCGTGTCTACCGGATCGTCGGGATCGACGAGACCGACCCCCGCGCGGGCCGGATCAGCTGGATTTCCCCGATCGGGAGAGCCCTTCTTCAGAAGAGGGCCGGCGACGCCGTCAACGTGCTGACCCCCAAGGGCGAGGTGGAGCTCGAAATTCTGCGCGTCGAGTACCTCCCGCTCTAAAAGTCTAAAAGGGGTCGGAGCCTTTTCTGCGTAACAGCGCGTCAAGCTTCGTTGCGCGCCGTTACGCAGAAAAGGCTCCGACCCCTTTTTGCTTTTCCTCTCAAGTCCGGTGAGTCCCGCGCCGAAAGGCTCTTGGGACCGACCAAAGTCTGACTAACTGACTTGTTACCGAGAGGGTGGACAGCATGAGCAATCCTGGCAGCCGTTTTAGCCTGGACGACGAAGATACGACCCCAGAGCCCGAGGCTCAGGCCTCGTCGGGCGGCGGAGGGACCCCCGCCGGGGGCGGCGATGGCGACGATTACGCCAGCGAGGAGCGCTTCCGGCAGGATGAGGAGCGCCTCATCGACTTCCTGAAATATCCCAAAGAGAAACGGAAGCTGACCGACTTCCTCGAGGACACCTACAAGGCTTACGAGCAGGAGTCGGTGGAGCGATCCATCAACCGCGTCGTGCACGAGCACGACAGCGAGCTTCAGGGTGGCACGCCTTGGCATCGCCCGGGCCACATCGGCCCCCTGATGTTCGAGTTCCTGAACATGGTGGGCGTGGAGAACGCCTACGTCAGCGGACTTCAGCACACGAAAAGCTCGCTCACGAAAACCGTCCAACAGCGCGTCGACGAGATCAATACGCTCCTGCGCATGGTGGGCGGCTTCAACCGCCAGATCAAGGCATCCTTCTCTCGTTCCGCGGTGGTCTACCTCGAGCAGGAAGATCCCGAGAACGTGCATCGCGAGCGCGTGATCTTCACGGTGAACCTGAGCGACGTCGAGCTTCGATACCCTCTGGACGAGACGGCCGACGAGCAGATGACCGAGGACGGCCGGAGCCTCCGGCGCTTTGTCTGGGACGAGGCAGTGAACGTGCTGGCCGAGATCGTCTCCAACACGGGGATGAAGCCCAAATACGTGAAGAACGACAAGAACGCGGGCGTGATCATCATGCGCCAGGCCCTGCTGTCGCGCGCGAAGGATCAACCGGACGAGTTCTTCGATTTCGACCTGCGCTACATCAGTCAGGAGAACCGCGAGACCAAGGCCAACGAGTACGTGGCGGAGATCAAGAAGTTCGAGGACGAGGTGGCGCGACTGACGAAGGCTTCCAAGGCCTTCTGGCTCAGCGCCCGCGCCCGCGAGGAGATCGTCGCGAAGGTCCGCAAGTGCAAGCGCGACCGCGATTTCTACATCGCGACCGTGCCGGATCCGCGCGAGATGGATAACGGCCTCGTGTTCTCGATCAAGGTGAACACGATGAAGGACTACACGATCACCAAGGATCGCATGCAGTTCATCATGACCCGCTACATCCTGGCCCTGTCGAGGATCGCTTACGACAAGAGCTCGGACCAGCAGGTCAATACGGTCTACCAACAGAAACAGGGCAAGGTTCAGAGCTTCCAGAACATGGATCTTACGCTGAACCGCGTCCCGAAGAAGAAGGGCGCCTGAGAGGGCGTCCGTTCTGAAGTGCTTCGCGGGTGCGCCCGCCGGGAGATGATCCCGGGGGATGCACGGGGCCCGCGAGTCTGAAAGACGCCCGCCGCCGGCGCTCCTCGTAAAGAAGGGGAGAGCCGGCGGCGGTCGCGTTTTCGGTGGTCTGCCGCGCTACTCTTTCTCGACTTCAACCTTGCGGTCCTGATCGCGCCATACCAGGCGGTTGCCCGCGAAGGTGCGCACGGCTTCGATGCTGAGCTTCAGGTTCCGACCGGGGCGGAGGTGGCGCTTGGCGTTCTCCACGAGCTGGCCGAGGCGCAGGGTGAAGGTGTTTCCATCACGCACCACGAGGCTCTCGGGCACCGCGCCCTCGAAGCGGGTGTGGAACCAGAAGAGGGTCTGGTTGCCGAGCTTCACCCGGAATTCCGTGGCGACGAGGTCGGAGACGCCCGCGAGATCCGTCACTACGACGGAAAACTCGTCGCGCGTCCCTTGAGCCTTCGTGAAGGCCAGGCGCTGCGCCTCGGCCTCGGTCACGACGTTCGTCACCACCAGGGTGGGCACGCCGCTCGCCGCGATCTCCGAGGTCTGGAGCCAGAGGTTCTCGGGAAGCGTGGGCCGCACGCGGAAGTCGGGCCCGAGCTCCAGGCGGACCGAGCGGTCAGCGAACTCCTCGATGGGACGCGGTGCGCGCCACTCGATCGCATATTGCGCCTGCACCTGGCGGTCGAACTCCTGGTACTCGTCTCGGATGTCCGAGCCCGGCGCGAACAGCGCGAGGGCCCCGGAGCGCGGCACCCAGCGGTTGCGTGTGAGGGTGAAGGGCCCCTCCGCGATCCGCGCGAGCGGGATGCTCAGCACCGGGCGTTCCTGGGGGATCGGTTCCTGGCCGCGCGCGAGCGAGATCCGGCCGTAGCTGCCGCTGCCGCCCGGGCTGCCCGGGTAACCATACCGCCCGTCGCGCCCGTCTTCGCAGTAGTAGGTGTGGGTGTTGCACACCTGATGGCCGTGCGAGTCGGTGTGGCAGTGGGTCTTGTTCCAGACGCGCACGGCGCAGCGGCAGCCTTGCCCGCCATGGGCCGCCTGGCCCGGGTATCCACCGCGCCCCGGGCGCGAGAAGATCTGCACCTGGCGGAGCTGCGAGGGATCGTCGTACCGAACGAACACCGATCCGCCGTCTCCGCCGCGACCGCCGTTCCCGCCGTCGCCACCCACGCCGCCGTCGGCGCCGTGCAGGTTGTAGCTGGGGTTCCAGGGCTGCGAGCAGCCGTATGCGTGGCTACCGATCGATCCGTGTCCACCGGGTCCGCCATCTCCTCCCGAAAGCTGAAGCGACTTCCAGGATCCATCGGCGAGGATCTCCGCGTCGGCTCCGTCGGCCCCGGGTGCGCCGCTGGGCCCATCCCAGCCGCTCGAGCCCGTCGACCCGAACTGGTAGCCGTAGGGGGGCGGCACCGAGCCGTGGTCCTTGGCGGCCTCGGGGGTCAGATCGTCGGCACGACTTTCGGCGGATCCGCCGAGGCAGGTGAGGACGGCGAGCGCCGTCAGGGTGCGAAAGGCCGTAAGGGTTCGGATCATGTCTTTCTCCTTCAAACAGAGGTTGCGCGTGAGTTTCCGCGCGATCGTGCAAAGCCTGCGCCCGCTGTACTGCCCCGAAACCCGCAGCTCGCGGCCGAGTCCCTCGGCCTCGGAGTCAGCATGACTCCAATCCCCGAGATGCCCTGACACCACCGGCTCTTATAACCGATTGAAAAGATTAACAATCTTTGACGCGACGAGTCGCATTATCGTGATATAATTGACAAGCAAACTCGGTTATTGCTGGGGGCGTCTTTTAGACTATGGCTGTCGTCCGCAAACGCTTGAGGGAGGGGGTGCGGTTACGGCGGGACCGGGTTCAGGTCCTGCGTTCGTTCGCCCGCCAGTTCCTCTGGGGTGTGGCGCTGCTGGGTCTGGTGTTCACCCACGAAGTCTCCGATGAGAGCTTCGCCGCCGGCCCGGGCAACATGACCGTGGCCGAGGTAGAGGCGGTGTTCGTGAAGCGACTTCCCGCGAAATGGAAGCCTCGAGCGCGCGCCTTGGCGGAGCATCTGCACCACCTCTGCGAGCGCCACGGTTTCGATCCCGCATTCGTGCTTTCGCTCATTCACAAGGAGAGCAGCTTCAAGCCCAACGCGCGTTCCAAGGTGGGCGCCGTGGGGTTGATGCAGTTCCTCCCCACGACCGCGAAGTACGTGGCGAAGCGGAACAAGCTTCCCTACCGGAGCCGGCAGGACCTCAAGGACCCCTTCGTGAACCTCACGCTCGGCGTGCACTACCTGGCCTACCTGAGGCGCAAGTTCGAGACGACGGACCAGGCGCTCGCGGCCTACAACCTCGGGCCGACGCGCGTGCGGGTGATGATCCTCAATGGCTACTTCGACCCGGGCCCGGTGCGAAAGTACGTCGACGACATCAAGGCGGGACGCAGCTCGATGAAACGCGAGGGCCGCGAGCTCGCCACCGTGGCGAGCTACGCCGCCGCGCTGAGCGGGCCCGAGCATCTCTGGGAGCGGCTCACTCTTCTGCCCGAGGCCGAAGCCGCGCCGGCCGCCGCGCCCGCCGTTTACCGCAAGTAGGCACCTCGCGGTGGCCCTGGCGCCCCGGCCGAATCTGCAGCATCCTTCACAGCATGAAAAATTCAGTTGAACTGGGGCGCAGGCGCGCGGTCGTGGTGGGCGCCACCGGGCTCGTGGGCAGGGAACTCCTCCGGGTACTCGAGGCCGAGCCGGCCTACGGGGAGGTGCTTGCCCTGGCGAGGCGGGCACGCGGGACGATAAACGCGGGCGGGACGAAGGTCCGGGAGGTCATGGTGGACTTCGAGCAGCTTCCCCCGCCGCTGTTCCGGGGCGACGACCTGTACTGCGCCCTGGGCACGACGATCCGCAAGGCCGGCTCGCGGGAGGCCTTTCGCCACGTGGACCACGACTATGTCCTGCAATGCGCGCGGCTGGGCGCGGCCGGCGGGATGAAGCGACTGTTGCTCGTCACGGCGCTCGGCGCGGATCCTGACTCCGCGTTCTTCTACAACCGCGTGAAGGGCGAAGTGGAGCGGGCAGTGGAGGGGGCGGGGTTCGGCGAGGTGCATGTCTTCCGGCCCTCGCTGCTCCTCGGCGAGCGCGCGGAGCGCCGCCCCGGAGAGAAGCTCGGCGCGCTTGCCGCGAAAGCGGCGGCTCCGTTGTTCCTGGTGCCGGGCCTGCGCAGGCTGGCGCCCGTGACCGGCGCGGACGTCGCGGAGGCCATGGTGAGAACGGCCCTGGGGCCGGCGGCTCCGGGCCTCCGCACGCACGAGTCCGACGAGATCCGGGAGATCAGCCGTCGAGGTACCGCCGGCGCAGGTGGTTCTTGAAAGGCTCGGTGCCGAGAGGCGCGCCCGTCGCTTTCCTCAGAAGCTCGTCCGTGGTGAAAAAGCTTCCCTGCGACCAGACCGCCTTGCGGAGCCAGGCGTTCATCCCCGCGAAGTCGCCGGCGGCGACCTCCGAGCGCAGGGACGGATGGTCCTTCTCGAGCGCCGCCATGAGCTGGGCGGCGATGATGGCCCCGAGCGTATAGGAGGGAAAATATCCAAAGAGCCCCGCGGGCCAGTGCACGTCCTGCATGCAGCCGTCCTTGTCGTTGCCCAACGTCGACAGTCCCAGGCCGGACTTCATCCGGGCGTCCCATTCCCCGGGGAGATCGTCGAGGCTGAGGTCGCCGCCGATCAGCGCGCGCTCCAGATTGAAGCGCAGGATCACGTGGCAGGGGTAGGTCACCTCGTCCGCCTCCACGCGGATGTAGCTCGGGTTCACGCGCGTGAACAGCCGGCGGAGGTTCTCCGCCTCGTACGCCGGGTCTGAATCGCCCGCCGAGGGCGCCATGTGCCTGCGGATCGCCGGCGCCGCGAACTCCAGGAACTCGCGCGAGCGCGCCACCTGCATCTCCATGAACAGGCTCTGGCTCTCGTGGAAGGCCATGCCCCTGGACGCGCCCACCGGATGAGCGAGCCAGGGCTGGGGAAGTCCCTGTTCGTACTTCGCATGTCCCGTCTCATGGAGCACGCCCATCAGCCCCTGCGTGAAGTCGTCTTCGCGGTAGCGCGTGGTGATGCGCACGTCGCGCGGCACGCCCCCACAGAAGGGGTGGTGGCTCACGTCGAGGCGACCATGCTTGAAGTCGAAACCCACGGCCTTCATGAGCTCGGTGCCGAGGGCGCGCTGGCGCTCGGCGGGGAAGGGGCCCCTGGGGCGTTCCACCCGGTCCGCCCTCTGCTGCTCCACGACCGCGGGTATGAATTCCGGAAGGAAAGATTCCAGATCAGCGAAAGTCCGCTGAAGAGACTCGGTGCGCATCCCCGGATCGTAGATCTCCAGCATCGAGTCGTATCGGCTCAGGCCCGTGACCTGGGCGCGGATCGCGGCCTCCTCGCGCTTGAGTTTGAGCACCTCCGAGAAGAGGGGTTTGAATCCCTTCCAGTCGTTCTTGGAGCGCAGCTCGCGCCAAGCCTGCTCCGATCGCATGCAGGCGAGAGTGACCTTCTCGACGAAATCCGCCGGCAGACAGGTCTGAGTCTTCCAGACGCGCTCGAACTCACGGACGTTCGCGCGCCGCCAGGGGTCGCTTTCGTCCGCCGTGTCGTCCTTGGCTCGGGCCAGGATTTCTGGGATCTCGGGGCCGTTGTAGGCCTCGTGGATCATCACGTTGAGCTCCGCCATCGCCCCGGCCCGCGACTCCGAACCGCCTTCGGGCATCATCACGGCCTCGTCCCAGCCCACGATCGCCGAGAGATGCTGGAGGTGATGGATCCGCTGGGTGAGTTTTTCGAGCGCCGAATAACCGGTCGGGGTGGGGGTCATGGCCCTGGGAATAGCACGGGCCCGCGGGCCCGCCCAGCGCTAGCCTCCCAGGGCCTGATGGAGCCTTGCGTATGCGCCCGCCCGCGCCAGCAGCTCGGCGTGGCCGCCGGACTCCGTCACTCGGCCCTGTTCCAGAACCAGGATCCGGTCGCAGCGCTCGACCGTGGAGAGCCGGTGGGCGATCACGATCACGGTGCGGCCCTTGAGGATGCGCGCGATCGCTTTCTGGATCAGCGCCTCGCTCTCCGGATCCACGGAGCTCGTGGCCTCATCGAGGATCACGAGCGAGGGATCCTTGGCCAGGGCGCGCGCGAAGGCGATGAGCTGGCGTTGCCCGTGTGAGAGGTTCTCGCCGCGTTCCCTTACCTGGAAGTCGAGGCCTCCCGGGAGCTGGCTCAGAAAGCGTTGTGCGCCCGCCGCCTCCGCCGCGCGCTCGATCGCCTCCCGGCTCACCGCGGGATCCCCGAGCCCGATGTTGAAGGCCGCCGTGCCCTCGAAGAGCACGATGTCCTGAGGAACGATGCCCAGTTGCCTTCGGAGCCCGCGCGGCTCCAGCTCCGCGAGATCCTGTCCGTCCAGGGTGATGCGCCCCTCGTAACCGTCGTACTGCTTGGTGAGGAGCTTGATGAGGGTGGACTTGCCGCTGCCCGTGGGCCCGACGATCGCTAGGCTTCGCCCGGGCTCCAGCTCGAAGCTCAGTTCGTGCAGGATCCGGTGGGCCGCGGGGGCGCCCGGCTGCCGGGTGTACCCGAAGCTCAGCCGCTCCACGCGGACCGAGCCGCGCAGGCGCGCGACGGGCGACTCGCCTCCCACGTGATCCCGCTCCTCGAGTATGCCGAAGATCCGGTCCATCGAGGTGAACGCGCCCTGCATGAGCGCCATCTTCGTCCCGAGCTGCTTCAAGGGTTCGAAGAGCTGTTGGAGATACTGCACGAGCGCAATCAGCACTCCCGCCGTGATCCCGGCTCCGAGATCGCCCACCGCGAGCCAGAGCATGAGACCGAGCGCGATGGAGGAGATCCCCTCGATCACGGAGAACATCGCGGCGTCGAGCACGACGGAATTCATCTGGGCGCGCCGGAACTCCTCATTGAGGGTGTCGAACCTGTGCCGGGCGTCGGTCTGGGCGACGAGGAGCTTCACGGTCTGCTGCCCGTACAGGCATTCCTGCATGAAGGCGTTGAGTGCCGCGATCTTCACGCGCGCGGACTGCATGGCCCGGCGCAAACCGGCCGAGAATGCCGCCACTGCCGCGCCTGTGAAAGGGAGCAGGGCGAGCACGCCCAGGGTGAGCCTCCAATCCAGGAGTGCCATGCCCGTGATCACCGCGCCCAGCGCGGCCACGTCCACGACCGCGGAGAGGATGCCCTGGTTCAAGGCCTCGCCCAGACTGTCGAAGTCGCCGGTGGCGCGGGTCACGAGCGCCCCGCTCATGTTTCGGTCGTGGAAGCGCGCCGAGAGCCGCATCACCTTTTCCATCAGGCGCGTCCGGAGCCGGCGCACCATGCGGTGCACGGCCAGCGCCGAAATCTGTCTCTGCGCGGCGCGCGCGACGTACTCCGCGGTCACGGCGCACAGGAAGAGCAGCGCGAGCGAGCGGAGGAGATCCATCCTCGCGGGGACGATGCCCCGGTCGATCGCCTCCCTGAGCAGCAGCGGCACGCTCATCTGAAGGGCGGCCACGAGCGGGATCAGGGCCGCCGCGGCGAACACGAGCCGACGGTCGGGCCTGAGATCGGGCCAGAGGCGCTTGAGCCCGGCGAAATCGCGCGCGAGCTGCGTGAGCCCGCCCTTCCTCGGGGGCGCGCTCATGGGTTCCTCCGGACGATCCTGCCGCGGTCGAGCTCGATGATCTGGTCGCAGAAAGCGAGGCTCCCGGGCCGGTGGGAGCAGAGGATCAGGGTGCGGGAGCGCCTGCGGATCGCGTCCGCGAGCCTGCGCTCGGTGGACTGGTCCACCGCGGAGAGCACGTCATCGAGTAGTAGCAAGGGCGGGCGCCTCAGGAACGCGCGCGCGAGCGCGAGCCGCTGCTTCTGTCCGCCCGAGAGGCGAACTCCGCGCTCGCCGATCTGGGTCTGCCAGCCCTGCTCCAGGCGGAGGATCTCGTCGAGGACCTCGGCGTCGCGCGCGGCAGCCTCGAGCTCCGAGAGGGGAACCTGGGGGTCGATGCCCATCCTGAGGTTGCCCTCGACCGTGTCGGAGAACAGGTGGGCCGACTGGAGCGCGTATCCCACTTCCCGCCGAAGCTCGGAGGGATCCCAGCCCAGCACGTCCCGCCCCCGAAGCAGGATCGTGCCGGGGGGCGGTTCCACGATTCGGGTGATCAGCTGGAAGAGCGTGCTCTTGCCTGAGCCCACCGGCCCGCAGAGGCCGAGCTTGCCGCCTTCGTTCAACGTGAAGCTAAGGTCCTGAATCGCGGGAAACGGCGCCTCCGGGTAGCTGAAGCTCAGGGAGCGCAGCTCGAGTAGCGGTGCGCGCGCGTCCGCGACGGCGGATCCTCCCGGGCGTGCGGCCTCCACGGGCGAGGATTCGATGTCGTTCAGCCGCTTCAGGGCTGTGACCGTGCGCTGATGGACGGCGATCACGATGCCAAGCGCCGTGAGCGGGAAGGTCAGCGAAGCGATGTAGACGTTGAACACCAGGATGTCGCCGATCGTGAGCCGCCCGGCCACGATCTCGGCGCCGCCGTAGAAGAGCACGGAGAGCTGGGAGAGGCCCGCGAGCAGAGTCATGAGGGGGAATACGACGGTCTGGATCACGCTCAGGCGAAGCGCCGTGGAATACACTTGATCGTTCGTCCGCCCGGTCCGCTCCAGGAAGGCCGCCTCGGCTGAGTTGACCTGGATCACGTGCACGTTCACGAAGGCTTCGGTGGCGCGTTGGGTGAGCGCGCCCAGGGCCTCCTGGTTCAGCCTGGAAAGCCGGTGCATCGCGGGCATGGCCCAGCGGGTGATGAGAAGCATCAGGGCCAGCGGGGCCAGGGCCATCACCGTGAGCGTGAGGTGCGTGCGAGTCATCTGCACCACCACGAGCACGCTCAGGAACACGAGGTTGGCCGCCATGAGGGCACCGAAGGCGTAGTAGACCCGCACCTGCCCCATGTCGTTGGCCATGCGGGAGATCAGGTCGCCCATGGCGAAGCGGTCGTAGAAGCTCTGGGGAACCGCCATCATGCGGGCGAAGAGGTCGCTCTTGGCGCGGGCCTCGAGCGTGCGTCCCGGCCAGAACATCAGGATGCGCGAGAGGCTCCGGATCAGGATCTGCGCCAGCCCAAGAGCCACCACCGCGGTCGCGAGCCCGCCGAGCGTCTCGCGGGCCGCGCCCGCGCCCAGCCCGTTCACCACGTCGCGCGCGAGCTGGGGGATCCGCAAAGTGAGCCAGTTCGTGAGCCCGAGCGCCGCGAGCCCGCCCGCGTACCAGACCCAGAGAGGCCGGGCGTAGACCGAGGTGAACCGCCGCACGGAAGCGAATGCGGCTGCGGCGGGTGGGGGGGAGGCTGCAGGCATGAGCCGAAGATCTATCGCAGCGGCGGAGGGGGGTAAAGCTCGGCGGCTCGCCAACAAGGCCCGGGCCGCGCATACTGACGCATAGGATGGACGAGCGCTCCCTCAACGACCTCTTTCGTGAAGCCTGCGCCCTGCGTGGAGATCCCGAGTCGGGCCGCGACTGGCTCATCGCGCTCACGGAGCGGTACTTGAACGAGTTCGGGCGCGCGGCGCCCGGCGCGGCTGAGTCCGTGCTGCGACGCTGGATCAGGGAGGAGGGAGCGCCTGCCGTTCTGGACGGCTCCGGCCCGGTTCTGGACGAGGAAACGAGCGCGCGGCTGCTTGGTCGCCTCTCCGGCGCCGGTCGCGGGCTGAGGCTCGCCGAAGAGCTCGAGCTTCACGTCACCGCGCCCCGGCTGGGCCGGAACGGGCCCTGGTATCTCAGGATCGGTACGCCGCTCCTGCGGGGAGGGGTGGCCGCCGCGATCACGATCCTGGCGGTGTTCTGGTCGACGCGACGCGCTGACCCCGAGCTGGCCGTCGACGCGGTGATGGCGGAGCTCGCTCGGCATCATCGTTCGGCCCCTCGGCCGGAGCTGAAGGCGAGAAGCTGGACGGAAGTGGAAGGCGCGGCGCGCGCCTTGGATCCGGAGTCCGCTCCGCCCGCGCCGAGCGAGGTCATGCGCATGGTTCAGAGCGCGCGTTGGAGCTACCGGGGAGTGGGGAGGACGCAGATCGCCCAGCGGCCCGCCTGGTTCATCGTGCTCGAGGACCGGGAGCTCGGCTCCGAGCAGGTGCTCTACCAGCTCCGTCGGCCGAAAAGCCTCCAGCTTCAGGCGCTCGAGGGCGCGCCCGAGGGGCAAGGGCTCGAAGCCGAGATCGATGGGGACATCGTGCGGCTCTGGCTTGAAAAGGATCTCGTGCTGGGATTAGTAGGGCCGAAGTGAGGTCCCGATGAAAACCCGCGAAGAGATCGTCAGCTACCTGAAGGGCTTGCGTTCGCGCATCTGCGAAGCCTTCGAGAAGGTGGAGCGGGAGGGCGGCGGGACGGGCCGGTTCGAACGCAAGGACTGGAGCTACTCGAAGGGGGCCGGGGGCGGCGAGATGTCGGTGATCCGCGGGCAGGTTTTCGAGAAGGCCGCCGTGAACTGGTCGGGAGTCGAGGGCGCGAAGTTCCCGGGAGACGACGCCTCAGGCCCGTTCTTCGCCACTGGCCTGAGCCTCATCACCCACATGTCGAACCCGAAGGCGCCTACCGCTCACTTCAACATCCGCTACATCGAGGCCGCCCCGGCCGGAGGGGGAGCGGGGAGACGCTGGCTGGGCGGCGGATTCGATCTCACGCCGATGGGATTCCCCTACGACGAGGATACGCGCCAGTTCCATGACGCCGCCCGTGCCGCGCTGGATCCGTTCGGGAAGGAACTTTATCCACGCTTCTCCCAGGCGGCCCGCGAGTACTTCACCATCCCGCACTACCAGCGCGAGCGAGGGGTGGGGGGGGTCTTCTTCGATCACTTCTCCACCGGCGACCTGGAGCGGGACCTGGCGATGTGGCGCGGCGTGGGCGAGGGATTCCTCCCCGCGCTGCTTCCCGTGCTCGAGCGGCGGATCGCCGCGCCCTACTCGGAAGCCGATCGGCAGACGCAGCTCAAGCGGCGCGCCCAGTACGTGGAGTTCAATCTGCTCTACGACCGGGGCACGCAGTTCGGCTTCCGCTCGGGCGGGAACGCCGAGGCGATTCTCTGTTCGATGCCGCCGCTCGCGGCGTGGTAGATTCTCTTTCATATGTCTAGCTGGAAAACCTTGGCGGCCTTCGCCGCCGCGATGTTGGCTTTGGCCGGCGGTGCGCTGGTTCTCGTGCGCCAGATCGGCGGGAACGGCGCCGAGGCGCCCCCGGCCGCTCCGGGCGAGAGCGACGCCGCCGACCGGCGGAACCGGGAGATCCGCGAACGCGATCTCGCGATCCTGGCGAAAGCCGACTCATCCTCAGAAGCGCGTATTTCCGCTCTTTATCGCCAGGGCCGGCAAAAAGTCCCGCAGGCCCGTGATGCGGCGCTATCGGCGCTGAAAGCGAAGTCGGCGGATCCCGCGCTCCGCGCGGCCTGCGCCGCCGCGCTCGGCGCCTTCGGAGATCCCGAGGCCACGGAGGCCCTGATGAAGCTCAGCTCCGACGCCGACGGCGGCGTGAGGCTATCGGCCGTGCGCGCCTTGGGCATGGCGCCGACTCCCGAACGCGAGAAGGTGCTGCGCGGGCTCCTTGCTCGGAAGGGCTTGAGCGAGGGAGAGCGCGTGGCCGCGCAGGAGGGGCTCCTGCGAATCTCCTCCGGGCCGGGAGAACGCGCGGAGGCGCTCGGCGAGCTCCTGAGCGCGGGCGCGGCCGGCGAAACGGATGAGAATACGAGCGCCGTGCTCGCGGCGCTGAGCCTGGCCCCGCGCGATCCCCAGCTCCTCGCCCTGCTCCGGAAGAAGCTCGCCGAGGCCAGGAACGAGCATCTGATGCCCGTGAGCATCCGGCACCTCGCGGCCGTGGGCGATCCCTTTATCGACGACAAACTCCAAGGCCTGCACCTGAGCAAGGACGTGAAAATCAGGCTGGCCGTGGTTCAGGTGCTCAACCGGGTGTGTCCGAAGTCGAGGGGCCAGCTTCTCTTCAGCGCGCTCCGCGAGGAGCAGACCGAGATGGTGTTCCGGGCCGGGCTCGTGGAGCTGTCGCGGTTTCCGGAGCCCCTCTATGCCGAAACGCTGGCCAAGCTCAAGGGCGAGAAGCTGCCCGACCGCCACCGGGAGCTCATCGACGAGGAGCTCCCCGGGATGCGCGACTCACTTCCCCCGGGCATCCAGCGCATCGACCCCTGCGATTCGCGGGTGCAGCTCCCGGCCTCCGGGCGCTGAGGCCTTGGGCTTCTCGCGGATGGCGGGCTGAGGCCAGCAGAACACGCGCTTCGTCGCCGTGATCACGCAGCCGTGCTTGAGCTGCACGCTGAGCCCTGCCACCGAGCCGACGATGCCCTGGACCGGCGCAGGGATGTTGCGGTTCTTGTGCGTGCCGTCGCCCAGCTCCCCATAGGCGTTGCCACCCCAGCATCGCACCTCGCCCGAGTCGAGCAGGACGCAGGCGTGCGCTTCCCCCGCGGAGATCCGGGCGCCCCGGCCGCCGAGGTCCATGACTTTCACGGGCGCCGACGAGCAAGGGATGCTCTGCTTCCCGCTCTTGGGGTCCTTGCAGAGAATGGACGTGGCGTTTCCGAGCTGTCCGTAGGCGTTCATTCCCCAGCACCACACGGCGCCATCGGCAAGCAGGGCGCAGGTGAAGTGGGTGCCCGTGGAAACCTGAACCGCCGGGCCGGGAAGGCCCTTCACCCGCAGAGGTCGGGCCGAGCACCTCAAGGAAAGCGTATCCTCGGGAGGGCAATCCACGCCGCCCTCGGCCCCGAGCTGTCCCAGGGTGTTCTCGCCCCAGCAATGAACCTCCCCTTCCGTGCCGAGCGCGCAGGCATGAGCGCTGCCGAGTGAAACCTCGGTGGCTTCGGGCAGATCGGGAACGGCGTGCGGCTCTGCCACGCACCACATCTTCTTGCAGGGGCCTGACTTAGGCTGCCGGTCCATGCCGACCTGAAACCGGTTGTTTTTCCCCCAGCAGGAGGTTCTTCCCTTCGTGTCCACCGCGCAGGTGGCGAAATTCCCGATCGTGACTGACTGGACCTTGAAGGAATGCTGGTGCCTCACCGTCTGGAGCTGCGAGGTGCCGAGCTGCCCCCAGTCGGTCACGCCCCAGCAGGCCAGCCCGCCCTTTTCCGGCTGACCGCAGCTGTGGCGGTTCCCGGCCTCGATGTGGCTCCAGGGCCCGGGAAAGAAGTTGAGCTGAGTGAACTCCACGCTCGCGGGCGTGAGCGCCTGGAAGCACTCCAGGTTCCCGTCCTCCAGGATCACGCAGGGGGGGTATCCGGCCGAGATCGCTTTCGGCGCGAGCGAAAACCCCCGCACCTCGAAGGCGCGGGTCTGGGAGGGGGAGGGCAGGCCGGAGTCGATCGGGTTGAACGCAAGGGCGGGACCGGCGAAACACAGGCTCAGGAAAAGGATCGCACGCATGGGGGAAGTGTACCTCAGGTCGGGGGGGGCGGCGCGGTCTGAGCGGCCACCCAGTCGAGGTAAGGAGCGAACCCAGCCGACCAGTTCCAGGCCACGAGGCAGGGGCAGTCATGGGGGTGAAGCTCCTTCAGCCGTCCGACGAGCGCGGCCGCGCGCGCCTGATCGGTCTTGAACAGCGCGACGGTCTCCGCGTCGCGATGCAGCTCGCCCTTCCAGCGGTAGATCGAGGTGGCCGGGCCCAGGAGGTTCGCGCAGGCGGCCAGGCCCTCCTTCACGACGATTTCCGCCGCGGCTTCGGCGCCTTCGCGGCCCGGCCAGGTGGAGTAGACGGTGGCGCCCCCGCTCATGCCGGCGCTCCCGAGGGCCGCTTCGCGACGACGGAGAACACATGCCAATGGTGGGGCGCCCCCTGAGCGGTGGCGCCCTTCTCGTCCTTCTCGGTGAAGCTCTCGATCTCCAGGCCCCGCAGGAGCTCGCGCGCCTCCTCCCGGTTGAAAAAGGTCAGATCACTCGCGTCCGGCGTGGCCCACTCGTCGCGGTCTCCGAGAAAATGCCCGGCGAAGCGCCCGCCCGGGAGGAGCGCGGCCCGAATCCTTTTCCAGGTCGCGTGAACCGCGTCCTTGGGTGCGAAGGGAAGCGAGAAGCTCGCGTTGATCAGGTCGCACTGAGGGAATCCGATCTCGTGGAAGGAAATCTCGCGGGTCTCGAGCCGGGGGCGCAGCGGCTCAGGGCACCTGAGCCTGAGCTCCTCGAGGCCTTCCGGAGACAGATCGACGGCGAGCACGCGCCAGCCCCGGCGAAGAATCTCGACGCTGTCGCGCCCCGAGCCCGCGCCCAGATCCAGGGCCTGCCTGGGCTTCGAGGACTTCGGCTCCGCATCAAAGCGATCCAGCGCTTCGAGCAGGGTTCGGTGCGGAGGAAGCGACTGGACCGCCTGATAGTAGAGGCTCCATTGGGTGGATTCGCCAGGACGCCGCGACATTGAGGAAGGCTAACGGAGATGTCCTTGGATCTTCAAGGGGTTTCGTGTTCAATCTCCCGCTAGGTATACCCACCATGACTACGCATCAAGATGGACCTGATTACGCCCGCCTGCTCGACGCCGCCGATCCCCTCCGATTTCA
>JADZFF010000034.1 GCA_020850015.1 Bdellovibrionales bacterium
CCGCTGCGGCTACAGGGGTCCTCATGGGCGCAGCGTCAGGTGATTTGGTTTTTGCCGCTGGAACAACCAGTTGCCAGCAGTACGATTCGGGCTGGTCGACCCCAGTACTGTCTGAACAGACTCCGACGGGCGCAAATGGGCGACAGTGTGCACCTGGTTACGTCCTGATTCGCAGGGCGGATTCAGACGACGTTTTCTCCTTTCACTGCATCCGTCAGGAAAACTGCGGCGGCATGAACCAGCAGGGCAAGAACACCGCACTTTGCACCCAGTTGGACTCCCAAGGGTATCCTCGTTACTATTGCGTGACTGAACTCTAGATTTTTGCGCCGGCCCGGATTCGAGCGAAGCGCCCGTGGTCGAGTTACGAAAAAAGGGAGTGTTAATGAAGTCGTCTTTTCAGGGGGCCGCCATTGGTGCCGCGTGCGTGGTCGCCACGTTCTTGCTGGCCTTGCCTGCTTCGGGACGCGGACCGAAGGATGCCGGTTCGCTCGTTTCGGGAGGCCTCGATCGGTGGGCCGCCAAGCCGGAGACTCAGGATTCCAAGGATCATAAAAAGGGCGTCGCGTCCGGGGAATACAAAAATCGCCGGACGCTGCCGCTCGGGAAAAAAGTTTCGGCGCGCCACTGTCTCGCGAATCGATCCGCTTGCATGTGCCCCCCGGGGAGCACTCGAAGGGAGTTCTGGGAAACAGATGCGTACGACACCCCGGTCCATAGGAAGTTGATGTGCGTATCAGAAACCTCCGGCGCCGGTGGCCCGAAGTGTATCGTAGGTGAAGAGCTCTTGGAAAAGAAAGTTGAGTACTCCGGGCTGGTCACCTACTACTGCAAGAAAATTGAGTATTGAGGGGCTCCCGATGCAACTTTTCCATACGATCAGCTTTCCACGAATAGCAGCCCTCCTGCTGGCAGCTTCGTCCTGGTCTTCAAGTGTAATAGCTGCAACTCGTGTCATTCAGTTCGTCGGAGTCGGAGCTTCCGAGTACACGTCAGGCGAGATCAACAACGAGAACCTTTCCGCTTCGTGCATCGTTATTGTGTCCAACACGGGCGAAACCACGCAGGTCGTCGACGATTTCGACTTCATTCGTTACGACTCCGGCAACTCCACAACGTCCTGGGTTGCCCCCGACCAGCAGGCCCTGCGCTCCAGCGGCGCGCCAAGCGACACCGCCTGCATCGGCCAGAATCTGCCTTCGGGTGGTTTTTGCGCCTTCAGACTGACCAACGACTCAATACCGATTGGGGGCCGTTACCTCGTATGCTCCGGTAGAATCACCGTACGCGACGCGCAGGCTGATCAGCCAGGATCGATAACCGCGTCTGGTGTCACGAGCGCCGTGCAAGAGGCGATGGTCATGGGGGGTGTGCTTTCCGGAGCCTATTACGCCGGCGGAGTCCACCTTTGGAGCCTCAGCAACGTCGCTCTAGCCACTGATGGAAACGGCGCCCCGGATCCGAATGCTCAACTCGGCCTCGTCCACAACATGAACATGTATTGCCGCGACTCCTGCGTAAAATATGTAGGAGGAGGCGCACCCACCGCAGCCCACGAAGAAATGTGCACCATCCAATGCGGCCACATGTGGCCGGCTTCAGAGCCTGACAATTCGTTCTCCACCTCCATCCAGTATCATGTGAACTGGGTCGACAATGCGTGGAACGCGTGGAGCGGCCAGCGCTTCAATACCGTTGAGTTCAATTGGTTGCACGACTGGTTGAGCGCCTCAGAATCATGCGGGGATCAGTCCCTGACCGGCACCTGGAGCGGCGGAGGCACGGGATCCGCTTCTGCGAACTCATGCACCAATGCGGGCACTCGCCCTTCGGCTGCGACAGGAAGGGCCGCGATGCCTCAGGCCGTACTTCGAAACGCCAATGACCACTTCGCCGGAGGCTCCGTGTACGAGCTCCAGATCGGGCCTCTGGCAAGCATCTGCAGCGGCCTTCGCTCGTACTTCCTTCAAGGGGGGGCGGAGTTCACTCACGCGGATGGGATCGATACTCACGCTTTCGTCGCGCCGAACGGAAACTATGGCCCGGAACGGCTTCTCTGTCACCACCGCCATGCCAAAGACGATCTCTATCTGCGGGTAGGCTCTTCAAGCAGCTTCACGATCAATGGCGGCCTGGCGTTTTAGCAATCTTTGTGCCATGGCGGCGGTAACAGCCTCTGTGGCCACTGGCTGCTCCCTAGCTGAGTGCGGATCCTGGATAGGGGTCGGCGAGAAACCGTACGAATTCAACTTTCCCGAGAATCCGCTCGCGAACTGTAGGTCGCTGTTGACCTATCAGATGAACAAGACCTCGGCCCCGGATTACGAAGGCGGCCCTCCGCGGAGAACGGCGTTTTTTGACATCTCGTTTCCGAATACGCGGGAAATGTTCCGCCAACTGGGCGGATTCGCCGTACTTGCCGTGCGCTATTTTTCCGTTGAGATGCGGGACCTACCCCTTGACCGCGCCTATCTCGTAGATCAGGAGTCTTCCCCGGCAAGAATCCTCACCCTGGAACCCATTGGCAGATCGGGGCGCCACACTGTTCTTCCAATGGGACATCTCGTTGCCAAGAGATTTGGGAGCTTTGTCCAAGAAGCGTACTTTCTGCTCCCCATCCCGATGCTGAGCAAGCAAGGTGAGATCGGCATAGAAACCTTCGGCAAAGCAGAACATCTTCGGCTTGCGGCACTTCCCACACCGGTTCCCGAATCGCTGCAAGGGCTGCGCGCCCCCTCCGGGGCCACACCCGACCCCGGCCTCCTATTGGCCATCCTCACTCGGGACTTTTGTTTCCGGCCCGACGCGATTCACGGACTTTAACGAAATCAAACGAACAGCATCTCCCGATACTTCGGAAGCGGCCAGTACTCGTCGCCCACGAGGGCCTCGAGCTCGTCGCAGGCCTCGCGCAGCGCCAGCATCGCCGGCACCATCTCCGCCGCGAGGATCTTGGCCTGGGCCTCTTCCCCGCCGGCCTTCTCGACCTTGGTAAGCACGGAGTCGAGGTCCTTGCGCTTCTCGCCCACGGTGCCGAGCCACTCGCCCACGAGCTTCAAAGTGTGAAGCTGGGGGGCCGAGACGCCCGCGGCCTTCGCGGCCGCGGCACCCTCGGAGAGGCTGCGGTGATAGAGGAAGCAGGCCGGAAGCACCAGCGTGTCCACCATCTCGCGGAGCGAGTTCACCTCGATGAGGAGGTGCTTGATGTATCGCTCGAGCCGGATGTGGTAGCGCGACATGACCTCTTCCTCGCCGAAGATCCCCAGGCGCTTGAAGAGCTCGATGGACTTGCGGTCCTTGAGCGCGGCCATGGCGTCGGGCGAGGTGCGGTGGTTGGGGAGCCCGCGCTTGGCGGCCTCTTTCTGCCAGTCCTCGGAGTAGCCGTTGCCTTCGAAGCGCACCGGCTCGGTTTCCTTCGAGCCCTCGCGGATGACCTCGAGCGCGGCGGCGTCGACGCTTTTGCCCGCCTTCACCTTGGCCTGGATTGCCGCGTTCACCTCGAGAATCCCCTCGGCCACCGCTGCGTGCAGGAAGGTCATGGCGAAGCCCGTGGGAGCCGACGAGCCCACCGCGCGGAACTCGAACTTGTTGCCCGTGAAGGCGAAGGGCGAGGTGCGGTTGCGGTCGGTGTTGTCCTTGGCGACCTCGGGCAGCTTGCTCACGCCCATGTGGATCATCACGCGCTCCGCGCTCTCACCCACGTCTTTCCCGGCGCCCAGGGCGCTCACGATGCGCGTGAGCTCCTCGCCCAGGAACACGGAGATGATCGCGGGAGGCGCCTCGTTCGCGCCCAGCCGGTGGTCGTTGCCGTGGGTGGCGATGCCCGCGCGGAGAAGCGCGCTGTGCTTGTACACGCCTTTCATCACCGCCACGAGGAACACCAGGAAGCGCAGGTTCTGGTGCGGGGTCTTGCCCGGCTCGAGCAGGTTCTCGCCGTCGAGCGAGCCGCCGCCCGTGATCTGCATGGAGAAGTTGCAATGCTTTCCGCTGCCGTTGATCCCCGCGAAAGGCTTCTCGTGGAAGAGACACTGGTAGTTATGGCGAAGCGCGACCTTGCGCATGAGCTCCATCACGATCTGGTTGTGGTCGGTGGCGACGTTCGCCTCCTCGAAGATCGGCGCGGTCTCGAACTGCGAGGGCGCCACCTCGTTGTGGCGGGTCTTGATCGGCACGCCGAGCTTGAAGAGCTCCGTCTCCACCTCGCTCATGAAGGCCAGCACGCGCGTGGGGATCGAGCCGAAGTAGTGGTCCTCGAGCTGCTGCCCGCGCGAGGGCCCGCGGCCGAGCAGCGTGCGTCCCGTCATCACGAGGTCAGGTCGGGCGCTGAACCAGTTCCGATCCACCAGGAAGTACTCCTGCTCGGCGCCGAGCGTGGGCACCACGCGCTTCACGTCTTTGTCGCCGAGCGTGTGCAGAAGCTCGGTGGCCGACTTCGAGAGCGCTTCCATCGAGCGCAGCAGGCCGGTTTTCTCGTCGAGCGAGTGGCCGTGGTAGCTGATGAACACCGAGGGGATGCAAAGCGTCTTCGTGTTCACGCCCTCCATGATGAACATGGGGCTCGTCGGATCCCAGGCAGTGTAGCCGCGGGCTTCGAAGGTGGTGCGCATGCCGCCCGAGGGAAAGCTCGAGGCGTCGGGCTCGGACTGGATCAGCTGCGAGCCGCTGAAGTGCTCGATCACATGGCCGGCGTCGTCGAAGCTGAGGAAGGCGTCGTGCTTCTCGGCGGTCGCGCCGGTGAGCGGCTGGAACCAGTGGCAGAAGTGGGTCACGCCCTGAGAGAGCGCCCATTCCTTCACCGAGTGCGCCACGGCGGTGGCCACTTCGCGGTCGATCTTGCCGCCGGAGTGGATGGCCGTGGTGAGCCGCGCGAAGATGTCCTTCGGGAGCTTTTCTTTCATGCGGACCAGGCCGAAGGTGTTGATCCCGTAATACTCGGAGGTCTTGAGCGGGCGGCCGCTTTCGTCCGCGGGAAGCTCGATCTTCCGGGGCATGCGCGCATTGATCGCGCGAACGGCATCCAGTCGCTGGGCGTTACCGACACCAGTGCTCATAAATTCTCCTGATAGGGGATGGGGTTTGGGGCCAAAGTGTTGAAGGGCTGCACCTTGGACCCACACTATAAGGAGGGTGAGCGCGAAAAGCCAGGCCCTTCCTACGGACTGGGCTCGGCGGTGGCACCACCGTTCGCGCTCAGCTCCCGCGCGGCTTCCCGGGCTTCGCGGGCCCAGCCGGGAGCCTGACTCCGGGGAGCATCCCCCCCTGAGGCCCCGAACCGAACGGCCTCGGCCTGCTCAAGCACCTTCTCCACGCGCGTCCAGACCCGGGGCGGAAGGCCGCCCTCGGTGACCAGGTGCTCTCCGAGCTCGCGACGCGAAAGCGCCCGCACCCGGGAACCAAAAACATCACTCAACGAATTCAGTAGAGCCCCCTCCAGGGCCTCATAGAACCGCGAAACTTCCGTGGGCGAGCTCAATCCCGCGGCGCGGGACTCAAGCGCCGCCCACTGTGCCGCGCGCTGCTGACGGTCCTTCCCTTCCTTCCGAAGGGCGCCACGCCTCTCGCGGGCACGGGCCCCGGCGGCCCAGACCACCACGAGCCCGCATGCGGCCAGACCTCCGAAAAACACGAACATCCCCCAAGGCGCCGACCGCCAGGGCCCGCCGAAACCGCCGGGCGGCACCAGATAGCGGAGATCCGCGGCGTCCGCGCCGTCGGGTTGCGGCGAGGCCGAGTCCGCGGAGGGAAGCGAGGATCTCGGTTCCTGGAGGGCCGAGCCCGGGGCCGGGGCCAGGACCTCGAGATCCACGGCCTGAGTGCTCTTCGTGACGTACTCGCCCTTCACGGGATCGAAGTAGCTGAAGTCGAGCGGAGGCAGCCGCACCCGCCCGGGCCGGCGAGGAATGAGCAGGAATTCGAAAAGTTTCTGGGAATAGCCAGCGCCGCCTGTAGCGCGGCCCTTGGACTCATAGAGGTCCACGCCCTCGGGCCAGGGCGCCTTGGGCTCGACGAAGGCGCCGACGTTCCCCTTGCCCTCGATCTTCACCGTGAGGGTGACGGGTTCGTTGGCGCGGACCTGATAGCGGTCCACGGCCGAGATCACCGCGAAATCGCCCACGGCGCCGGTGAACGCGGCGGGCTTGCCCGTCTGCGGCAGAGGCTTCACGTTCACGCTCGCGTACTCGCTCTTCACTTCGCGCGTGCGCGGCGTGAGCTGCTGGAAAAACTGCATGAACATGTCGTCGTCGGTGTCGCCCCGGGCGCTTCCGGGTTCGGGGTAGAAGTTAGCCTTGATCGCCATCTGGTCGATCTTCAGCTCACCTTCCTGCAGGGGATACGCGGCATAGCGCGCGAGGAGCGCGCGCTGGTACTGGGCCCCCCCGCTCACGACGTTTTCCCATTCCAGTCGCCCACGCACCACGGGTAGGTCGATGTCCTCGCGGAGAAAGCCTTTGAGGATCGGGTACTTCGTAACCTGGATGTTGAGGAGGCGCACGCGGCGGTAGACGTAGTAGCTGACGATCAGCTGCTCGCCCTTGATCACCTCGGACTTGCTAGGCTCGGCACGCAGGAAAAAAGGCTCTCCCGCGGCCGGGCGACCGCCCCCGCGCAGCCCGCCGATTCCGGTGCCGCTGCCCGGAGGCAGCGCGCGAGGTTGCGCCCCCTGCCCTGCGCCGGTGACGCGGATCGTGAGATCAGGGCTAGAGTAGGTGCGCCCCGAGGCCTTCACGCGAATGTTCCGGATCTTGAGGTCGCCTGCTTTCTGCGGCCGGAGTACCAGGGTCACGACCAAGGTGTTCTGGACCTCGAAGCGGCCGTTCTCGTAAACCGTCTGCATCTGGGTGCTCTGGTACCGGTTGACGATCTCGAAGTCGGGCGCGTCGAACTCGGGATCGATCCCCAGGAAGGGCACCTGCATCGAGCTGTTGAGCGTGAAGCGCACGGAGAGGCTCTCGTCCTCGGGGATCTCGCGGCGGTCGGGCTCCACCGTGAGGCTGTCCTCGGCCGCGTGGGCCGGGGCCGCAGGGCCTAGAAGCATCCAAGCGGCGGCGATGAGAGCGAGGGCGGATCTCATCACCAGTCCTTCCCGTCGCTCGCAGGCCGGCCGCCCTGCTTCCGGAGCTTCGACTGGAGCTGCTGCTCCTTGTCCGAAAGCTCTCCCATCACGCGCTCGGCGTCTTCGGGCGTGAGCTTCTTGGACTTGAACTCGCGCCCTCCCTTGTTTCCCTGCGAGAACTTCTTGGGCTCGTCCTTGCCGCCCTCCCCCTTGGAGTCGCGCTCCTCGTCCTTCTCGTCCTTGCCTTCACCCTCGTTCTGGCCCTGCTGCCCTTCCTGCTGGTCCTGCTCCTCGCCTTCTCCGCCCTCTTGCTGCTGTTGCTCCTGCTTCTGCTTCTCCTGCTCGGCCATCACCATGAGCTTTTTTCGGGCTTCCTCCTCGAGCTTGGGATCCTGAGCGCCCATGGCGCTGCGGATCGAGCGGGTGAAAGCGCTCACCGCCTTCTCGGCCTGTTTATTCTTCTGCGCCACCACGCCCTGGTTGTAGTACGCACGCGCGGCGAGAGCAGGATCTCCCGCTTTCTCCGCGAGCTTCGCCGCCTCCTCGAAGGCCTGCGTAGCCCCGGCGAAGTCGCCCTCCTGGAGCTGAACCACGCCCTGATTGAACATGAGCTCAGCGCTCTCCGGATCGCGCGCCTGGGCGGCGCCGAAATGGCGCTTCGCCAGGTCCACGCGCCCTTGGTCGAGCGCCTTCAGGCCCTTCTCGTTCTTGAGGTAGACCTCGGTCTCAACGGCGGCCGCGGGCTCGCTCATGCCCACCCCCAACAGGAACAGAATCCCGAGCGTGGCGACCGGAGAACCCGCCATTCGCGACGCTTCCCGACGCCGCGCGATCGCGCGCGTGGTGGAAAGCGACAGCTCGATGAAAAGGAGCAGCACGGCCAAAGCGAGCGGAACCTGGAAGCGCTCCTGATAGATCTGGTACTTGCGCTCCGCGCGGCCCGCGCGTTGGAGCGCGCCCAGGCCGGACAGGATGTCGTCCACCTCGGACTCTCCAGGGCTGACGTCGTAGTATTTCCCGCCCAGGTCCCGGGCTAGCGACTCGAGGGCGTCGCGCCTGAAGGCGCTGACGATCGCCGTCCCGTCCGGCTTCTTCTTGTATCCGCGGAGCGTGCCCGTCTGGTCACGGGTGGGGATCGGGCCGCCCTCCGCGGTGCCGACGCCCAGCACGAACACCTGGGCCCCGAGGCCCTTCACCGCCTCCACCCCCGGCTCGATCCCCTCTTCGAGGTCCTCGCCGTCGGAGATGAGCACGATCGCCTGCGAGGACTCTGTGTTTTGCGCGCCCGCGCCCGCGCCCGGATCCGTGAGGTCCTCGGCTCCGCGCTCCAGGGCCTTCGCCGCCGTGGAGAGGGCCGAGCCGATGTCGGTACCCTGGTTGGCGATAGCGTCGGTCTCGAGAGTCTCGAGCACGTCCAGAAGGTACCCAGTGTCGTTCGTGAGAGGCGATGCGAGGAAATTGCTCGCGGCGAAGGCCACGATCCCCACACGGTCGCCCGAGAGGCGCTCGAGGAAGGTACGCACGACGTGCCTCGCCTTCTTGAGCCTGCTCGGCACGACGTCCTCGACGTTCATGCTGTTCGAGACGTCGAGCGCCACCACGATGTCGAGGCCGGAGGAGGTCAGGGTTTCCTCGTGGTAGCCCCACTGCGGGCGCGCGAGCGCCACCGCCACAAGGGCCGTGGCCGCGAGCAGCACCTTGAACTTCCTCGGGCGGGCGGCGGGATCCGCCTCGGGAGCCAGGACCGGGAGGAGCTTCTCGCCCAGGATCGCCCGGAGCACGCGGGCACGCCGCGCGAACTCCCGGCTTGCCACCCAGTAGAGCACCGGAAGGGCCGCGAGCACCCAAAGCCACTGTGGGTGGGCGAACTTCATGCCAGGAGCCTCCACCAGCCGAGCGCGAGCACCTGTTCCAGAAGCAGAAGCGCAAGACCCCACTTCAAGGGCCAGTGAAACCGCTCGTCGTACCTCACGCGCTCCTTCGCCTCCGCGGTGCTCCGCTCCAGCTGGTCAATCTCGCCGAACACCCGCTCCAGCGTCTGCGCCTCGGTCACGCGGTAGAACTTCGCGTCGGTTAGATCCGAAATCTGCATCAGAAGCTCGGGGTTCAGCGCGTTCTCGAAGTACTGATACGTCACGATCTCCTTGCCGAAGGGGCCGCGGTGCCGGATCGGGAGGCGAACGCGCCCCTCTCGTCCGATCGCTATCGTGTAGACGCGGATGCCGTATCCGGCCGCGAGCTCGCCCGCCGTGGCGGGATCGACCTGCCCCATGTTGTTGTCGCCGTCCGTGAGCAGGATGATCACTCGGCTCTTGGCTTTCGAGTTGCGCAGCCGATTCACCGCGAGCGCGAGGCCGTCGCCGATGCCGGTGCCGTCTTTCAGCACGCCGCTCCTGGCCTCGCGGATGGACTTCAGGACAAGCCCGTAGTCGAGGGTGGGCGGCGCCAGGGTGAGAGGCTCGCCGCTGAAGATCACGAATCCGATCCGATCGTTGCTTCTGCCGTTGACGAATCCCTCCATCGTCTCCCGGGCGATGTCGAAGCGCGCGCGGTCGCCGAGATCCTCGATGTTCATGCTGGCCGAGACGTCCATTACGAGCATGATGTCGATGCCGTCCACGCGTCGCTCGGTCTGCCGGAACTCGGCCTGGGGGCGGGCGAGCGCCGCGATCACCAGCCCCAGCGCCGCATACCTCAGGAGGAGAAGCTTTCTCACCGGGCTGCCCACGGCGACGTTGCCCGGGACGCTGAGCGGAAACTGCACCCGCGCCGCGCGGTTCCGGAGCGCCCAAAACCGATGCAGGATCGGTACGAGAGCCAGAAGCAGCAGGAAGCCCCAGGATTCGAATCTCATGGCCGGGCCTCCTTCAGGAGGACGGGAGGCGGGCGGCGCGTGCTGGTGACGATCCGCCGGGCCTCTTCGAGCGCCTGGTCGCACTCTCCGATCGAGGGCTTGTGATCCGTGAACTTCACGAGATCCAGCCGTTCGTAAAGCGTCTCCACCGCGTCCACCACCGTGTCGCCCGCGTGGTGCGACTCAAGCTCCCTCATGAGCTCGCTCGTGGTGGACTCAAGCGCGTCGAAGCGGTACCGGGCCCCCAGGTACTGCTTGAGGATATCCGACACGCCGAAGTGAAGCTCCTTGAAGGCCCCCCTCGTCGCGAGGTTCTTGCCCTGAAGCAGGCGAAGCGCCTCGAGCGCGGTCTCGTCCTCGGACTTGGGAGGCCCTGCGGGGATTTCCGGCAGCGACCGCGGGCGCATTCGCCGCGCCAGCCGATAGATGCCGTAAACGATCCCGAGAGCGAGCGCGAGCGCCACGAGCCCCGCGAGGATGATCAGCCAGAGCGGGAATTTGAGGCTCACGGCCCCGAAGAACTCGGTCGGCTGGTCCACCTCACCAGGCAGCGGATCCACCACGCCCAGGGCGAAGGGCTCGGTTCGGGCGAAGTACTCGGTCTCGCCCTTCTTTCTAAGCCCGAGCGCCGGCACCTGGATCGATCCCGGCCGGAGCGGCACGATCACCACCTGGACCACTCCCGGGGCGGGCTCCTTGCGCTCGGCGAAGGAGATCCCTTCCTTCAGGAGCGTGGGCTGCCCTGGAGGGGTAACCAGCTCCACCTCATCGCCCGCGGGATCGCCAGAGTCGGCCAGGCTCAGCACGGCATTCAGGCGGTCGCCGACCTGAAGCTTCCCTTCGGGCCTGTGTTCGATCTCGAAGGAGCGCACCGGAAGCAACGGGAACTTGAGATCGAGACTGCTACCCGGAACAGGCTCCTGCGCGCGCGCCGAGGCCAGGCCCGCGCCGAGCAGGCTCACGAAGGCCAGGATCGGCAGCGCCCGCTCAGCGACGCCGACGCCCGCGCGCCATGAAGAAGCGAACAACCGCCTCCCCATAGTCCTCCTCCGTCGAAACCCTGAGCCGCTCCACTCCGCCCCCGTTGAGAGCGGAAACGGCGTCGGTCTCGTGCAGGGTCTTGTGATCGCTGAGCCACTTCTTGAAAGCGTAGGACCCCAGATCCACCATCCGGCTCTGGCCAGTCTCCGGATCGTGCAGGCTCACCATGCCCTCGTGAGGCAGACCGCGCTCGCGTGGATCGCTGAGCCAGATCGCGATGACGTCATGCCTGCGTGCCAGGCGTTTCAGCGGGATCTCGTAGTCCTCCGCCAGGAAATCGCTGATTACGAAAACGATGCCCGCGTGCTTCATGATGCGGTTCGCGGCGTCGAGCGCGATGCCGAGATTCGTCCCTGCGCTTTTCCCCTGGGCGCCCAGGAGCTCGCGCACGATCCGGAGCACGTGCTGCCTCCCTTTCTTGGGCGGGATGATGCGCTCCACTTCGCCTGCGAACAGAAGCGCGCCCACCTTGTCGCCCGTCTGGACGGCGGCGTAGGTCAGCATGCCGCCGATCTCGGCCGCCACGTCAGACTTGAGTTTTCCGGTGGACCCGAACTCCTTGGACCCCGAGATGTCCACCACGAGGAAGACCGTGAGCTCGCGCTCCTCCTCGTACTTCTTCACGAGAAGGTCGCGCGACCTCGCGCTGACCTTCCAGTCGATGTGCCGAATGTCGTCGCCCGGGTTGTACACGCGATGCTCGGAAAACTGAACGCCATGGCCCTTGAACTGGCTGCGGTACTGGCCCGACATCACGTCGCTCACCATCTTGCGCGATGAAAGCTCGATGCGCTTCACCTTCCGCATCACCTCCTCGGGCAGCTGGGCATCGCGGTTCAAAGGGTCGGCCCGGAGCGAAGCCAATGAAAGCCGCGACTGGGCCGCCCCGGCGGCCGCGCCCTTGCCGGCCGCCGGCCGCGCAGCCGAGGCCGCGGAGCCCCGGATTCTCGCGCTGACGAAACCCGCGAGCGCGCGCTCCAACTTCGCCGCCCGCCGGTCGAACTCGGAGGCGATCGATTGGGCGTCGAAGGCGCCGCCTTGCCTGAGAACCGGCGCATCGTTTCGCACGGGCGCTGACTCGCCGGCATCGAGGGTGCCGTGCCTGAGCCCGCCTTTGAGCGACCAGTGCACGAGCTTCTCGCGCCGGCCACCCTCGTAGCTCAGCTGGAACGCATCCACCCTGCCCTGCGGGTCCGTCCACACGATCAGCTCCATGCGCTCATCGGCGAACCAGCGCCTGGCGCCGTCGCGGGGATTGTGCGCGATTCCGGTGATCTCCTTCAGCATGGCGGCAGCCGCGCGGGCCCCTCAGGGCACCTCAACGCGCTCCAGGATGCGGGCGATCACCTGTTCCGTGTCCACGCCCTCTGCTTCCGCCTCGAAGGAGACGATGATCCGGTGCCGGAGCACGTCGTAGGCCACGGCCTTCACGTCCTCGGGAGTGACGAAGCCGCGGTGCCGGACGAATGCGTTGGCTCTCGCCGCCTTGGCGAGCGAGATGGTGGCGCGCGGCGAAGCGCCGACCTGGATGCTGCTCTTCAGGTCGGCGAGCCCGTGCTTCTCGGGGAACCGCGTGGCGAACACGAGCGCGAGAATGTAGTCCTTCAGGCGCTCGTCCATGTAGATCTTTGAAACCGTGTTTCGCGCGTCGAGGATCACCTGCGGATGGCAGATCTTGGTGGCCTTCGGGGTCTGCACCCCGCTCATCCGGTTCAGGATCGTCTTTTCCTCGATCTGGGTGGGGTAGCCCACCTTGACCTTGAAAAGGAATCGGTCGAGCTGAGCTTCTGGCAGGGGATAAGTCCCCTCCTGCTCGATCGGGTTCTGCGTCGCGAGCACGCAGAAGGGGTTCATCATCGGGTAGGTCGTCTCGCCGATCGTCACCTGCTTCTCGCCCATGGCTTCAAGCAGCGCGCTCTGCACCTTCGCGGGCGCGCGGTTGATCTCGTCGGCAAGCACAAGGTTCGTGAAAATCGGGCCCTTCTTCGGCAGGAACTCGCCCGTTTTCTGATTGAAGATCATCGTGCCCACGAGATCCGCGGGAAGCAGATCGGGCGTGAACTGGATCCTCTGGAACTCAGCCTGCAGCACGTCGGCGATCGTCTTGATCGTCAGCGTCTTCGCGAGCCCGGGAAGGCCTTCGAGCAGAACGTGACCGTCGCAGAGGAGCGCCTGGAGCAGGCGCTCCAGCAGGATCTTCTGCCCTACGATGACCTTCTGGCATTCGCCGAAGAGCTGCTCGACGAACTGACTTTTCTCTTTGATTTCCGCAGTGATGGCCTGGACGTCTGGATTGGAGGACATAACCTCCAGTCTAGGTCGAAAGCCGCTATTGCGAAAGGGAACGGCGAACCAACTCGAGGAAGTCGTTCACCGATCCGTCGCGAACCTGACGGCTCAGCGCCTTCAGTAGGAGAGAGAACTGCTCCGGTCCACAACCCGGCTGACTGGGCTGACAATAATCGGACGCCTCGTCCATCGCCGCGCCCCGCGCAATCAGCTCCAGGAACGCCGCGAGGTCGTTCGCCCGCAGGCGTTGTGCGGCGAAATGCCTCAGCTTGCAGGCACTGTGGACGTCGGTGTCCCAGGAAGGCGTGCCAGCCAGGGCGGTGCAGCTCGAGACATTGTCTTCCTTGAAGAAGGCCACGACGTCGCGCACCCAAGGCTCGAGCTCGACCTCGCTGTAGCCCTCCACCTTCTCCAGGGCATCCCAGCGGTCGGCGAAGAGCTCCAAAGCCGCGTGAGCGGCGGGGTCTTCATCCATGGTGCGCATCAGGCGAAGCGCGTCCACGGCATGGCGGGAGTCGCCCAGGGCCCTGCCGAGCACCGCACCGACGTCGGCCTTCGAGCTCCACTCCGGGCTCTCGTATAGGGCCCGGATCCAGCCGGCCGGATCCTTCATCGTCAGGAGTTCCCGAAGACGGTCGCGCCGCGCTCCCAGGTAGGTCTTGTGGGCCACCAGGGCGTCCTTCAGCGTCAGAGCGAGGGGGTCCACCAGTCCGGCCGCGCCACCGAAGGCGAACCCACCCGTGGGGGAAGGCTGGGTGACCAGGGCCAGAAGATAAAACGAAAGCTGTTTCGCGTGGGCAATCTTGCACTCCCACTCCTGGTCCAGCGTGGCGCTCGCGCTCCCAGTGCATTTGCGCTTCTCGAGCTCGTCCAGCCTCTCGTCGCTGAGAAGCCCGGACGACGGCTTTTCAAGCATGTCGAAGAGCTCCAGGAAAATCTGGCCCACGGGCCGATCCTTGAACAGGCGGGCGGGCGCGGCCTCGAAGTCGCGCTGCAGGAGGGTCTCCATCACGCCCTGCGCGTGGGGCGAGGCCGCGGCGCGCGCCAGCGTCGAGAAGAAATCCCGCAGGGCCGGCTGATCGGACGCGGGCAGCTGGCGTATGAGCCTTCCGGCCTGTCGGCCCAGCCCCAGGCGCACCAGGTGCAGGATCACGCTGAGGTTGTTGCGCCACTTCGCGCTCGAGTTCCGGAACTGAGGGGGCGAGCTGTAATAGAGCTCGTAGAACATGTCTCGCAGGACCTTGAGGCTCCCGCGCTGCGGACCGTTGTAATCGGGAAGCATCTCCTCCACGGCGGGGAGCACTTGCATGAGATTGAAGAGCGAAGAGCGGACGGCTTGGGGATCGAGGTGCTTGCCGATCAACTTCACCATCCAGTCGGGAACCTGGTTGTTCGCGGTGGGCCACTGGGCCCCCGGGCAGTTGGGCAAATCCGGGAACCCGAGGAGGTTCGAGAGGCGAACGAGGGTGGTGCGCAGCTCAACGTAGGCCTCGCGCAGTGTGGGCGGGCGCGAACCCGCGTACTTGTTCCGGATCGGCAGGGGCCAGACTTCCTGCGGTTCGTCGCCCCAGGCCTCGCCCACGAGCGCCAGGAAATGCTTGGCGCCGTTGTCGGGCACCGTGATGCCCATCATGCTGCCCAGCAAGTCGCGAATCCACTTCGGGATGCTGTCCAGGTCCAGATCCGCGTTGATGAGGACGAGCTCGAGCCGGTCCAGGGTGTTCACCATGCGAACCTTGGGGCGCGCCTGTCCTGGGTAGATGTAAGACACCACGAGGTAATCGTCCGCCTTCTTCTTGAACCACTCGCCGAGATATTCGGGCGGGTAGTGGCGCTGGAGATCTGGGCGTTGACCGGGCGCGAGCGTGAAGTAGCGGAGAAGATTCAGGCTGGCCTTGGCCACGCTCTGGTCGCCGTCCCAGTGGACTCGGTTCGAATACTTCTCGAAGAGGGAGTTCTGGCACCAATCGGGCGCTGTGATTCCCGCGCGTGGGCCCCCGACGCAGGCTTCGAACTCCTGGCGGGTCCAGGCCTTCCGCGCGCGGCCCGCCACCAAGTCCCAGTTGGTGATGCCCTGGGTGTAGTCCTCGACGATCTCGGCGGCCCTGCGCGCTTCCCAGGCCGGGTTGGGTTGCGTGGGCGTGGGATTGCTCATGCACTCCCGGGCGCGGAGCGTGGCCTTGATCCGGCTCACCGGGAAAACAGCGGGCGCCTGGGGAGCGTCCGGAACTGTCGGGTGATCGTAAATATGCTCAGCGTAAGCCACGAGATTCGGGAAGGAGTCGTCGAGAAGTACGTCGGCGCCGAGCCGGCTCAGGCGCTCCAGCTCCGCGCGCTTGGCGGCAAGCGGGGCAACGGCGTCGAGCAGCGGCCGGATCGCCGGACCGCCCTCGTCGTCCGGGTTACCCTGCACGATCTCTTCGGCCCAGTAGGGTACGACATCGAAGAGCCTGCGGAATTTCCCGGAGTCGAAGGAGGCCTTCCATCGACTCGACAGGTCTCCAAGCTCGCCGGCGTTCAACGCGGCCCCCAGGCTGCGCACGACATCCACCTGGAACTCGTAGAAGGGCCGCCCGCTCGAGAGCCTCGCGCGCCTAAGGTAGTTGATCGCGTTCACGAAGTCGCTGTTGTCCTCGCCGCGCTCCAGGCAGGAAAGCGTATGGCCCATCTGGGCCTCGAAGTCGGCGGCCCCGTAGTCCGAAAGGTCGAAGCCCGGGCGCATCAACCCGCAGGCCGCCGGCTCGGGGTCGGGGAGCGCCGCGAAGAGGTAGGGCTCAAGATCAGCGGTCACCAGGTCATGGCGACGCGTGGGCGCGAAGGCGGGTTCCTGCGCATCGGCGATGGCGCCGTAGTTCCCCTCCATCGCGTGCTTATGGAAGAGCGTGATCACCGAGCCTACCAGACGCTCGAGCCTGCCGTCGCCCGCCATCTCGGCGATCAACTTCACGCTCGAGGCGAACTCGGGCATGTCCGCGATGCGGAACACCGATTTGTAGAAGTCCTGCTTCTCAGGCGCGGTGGCCAGGATGTTGCGGGCCAGGTCCAGGAAAGGGTGCGCCTGGTTCACGTAGAGGGCCGAGCGCATCGAGCGCAGGGCGGGTTCGATGATCGGGTCCTTCTCCTCGACGAAGCGGGAGAGGCTCCGCGCGAACCGGTAGAGATTCAGCGCGCTCGTGCGCGATACCACGTTCACGATCACGGTGTAGAGGCTCAGGCCTTCCAGCTCCTCGGCGGGCTCGAGTACGAAGTCGGCGGCATCCGCAAGCTTCCCGCGTTCGCTTTCGGGCGGCAGCGTGGCGATCAGGACGGCGTCCTCCCAGACACCGCGGTCAGTGAGCTCGGCCATCACGGGAAGGATTCTCGAGATCCCCACGGTACCCGCCTCATTGGTGTCGGCGAGCAGGCTCAGGAGGAGGTCCACCACGGGACGGCGAATCCGATCCGTGGGGACCAGACCCGGGCGCCCCGTGGCCCAGGCGTCGCGCAGGAGCTCGGCCATCGGCTCCATGCCCGTGGTCAGGGCCACGGAGCGGATGGATCCGTAGTGCTCGGACAGGGCGGAGGGAAGGTCGCAGAACGGCGCCAGCGCGGCGATCGTGAGCGGGCTGCGGCGGAGGATCTCGGCCGAGGCCTCGTTCGGGGGCGTGAACTCGGCGAGCTCGCGCACGTCCCACCGAAGCGCGTTCTCCACCCGCTCCGCCCCGCGGAGGCAGTCGATCGGCCGGTTCAATCCGTGAAAGAGCTTCACGAGCCCCACGGCGGGCTCCGGAGCCGGACCCGAGTGCAGGGCCTGGAAGATCGCGCCCACGCGCGCCGCGCGGGCCTGAATGTCCGACTGCGTGGCGACACCGGCCGCCCCGGCCCGCATGAAACGATCGAGGGCCTCGAAGAGGCTCTGGTCGCGCACGGTCTCGAGCGCGGCGCGGGCGGGATCGAAGCGCTCCGGCCGGTTCATCTCCAAGCCGTAGGCGTGGAGGCGGTTCGTGAGATCGCGCAGCTCGCGGCCCTTGGGGCTCGGTGCCTCGAACCGCTTCTGCACCGCCGAGAAGGCCCGCGCTCCGACCAGGTTCAGACCCAGATCGATCGCGTCCGTGACCGACTCCATCGTCACCTTGGTCGAGAGGCGTTTCAGGCCCGCGAGCAACTGCGGATCCGGTCCCTGCCCCTCGGGTGCGGTGCTCCCATCGGGGAGAGTGGACTCGCGGAGCAAGGCGATGCCGCTCGCCACGAACTCCTCGTTGCCGAGGAGACGCCCGAACTGAGCGAACGTGGGCCTCAGGATCCCGCGGTTCTGCAGCGAGAAGTAGGTCTTCTCGAGCTCGTACATGAGCTTCCGGTTCCGGAGGAACTGCGTGTTCGACCAGTCCACGAGCGGCTGGAGGGTGGCGTCGTCGAGCCGGCCCACGAGGTCGGCGACGGGCTGAAGCCCGCCGTTCGCGTTGAAGCAGTTGACGATCTTCTTGAAGTCCTCGATCCGAAGCTCGGGCCTCGAGAGGTCGAGCCCCGCGCAGGCGGTATTGATCTCGCGGTAGCGGGGCGTATTGCGAACGCCCTCGTCGATGTCGTTTCCAAAGAACATCTCGGGAGAACAGCCCGCGAGCATCGATGCCGCGATCGCGCCGCCGAGCGCTGCCTTCCAGGAGCCGCGTGAGGCGGCCGACACCCGACCGGATACGCGATGCGTACCGAGGCGGCGGCCGGTGGAGGTGAGGAGATTGCGGCTCATTCGGTTCATTCCCAGCCCTGGACTCATATCAATAGTGACCAAATTGGTCAACTACAGGACTCCGGCGGAACCCCTCCTTCTCTGAAATGCCGCACAATGTCATCCCTGGGTTTGTAAATTATTTTACTTTATTCACAGGTTCCGCCTTGGGTGCCCAGCCCCAGCCCCCCTATAATCAGGAACACATCATGAGCCGCACCCAGCGCATCCTCGCCCGTATCGTGCCTCAACAGCCCCTGCGGGTTCTGGTTCGGGCCGCCACTGTGTGCGCGGTTGCCGGACTGGTGCTCCTGGCCCTCTCCCTCCGCAGGATCGAGCGGCTTCCCACCGACGGCACCCCTCTGAAGTTCGAAGCGGCTCGAGCCCACGCGATCATGCGCACGCTGGCCAAGGAGTACCCCTACCGGCTTCCCTGGCACGCGAACCGCGTGAAGGCCGGCGACTGGATCGCCTCGCAGTTCCGTTCCTGGGGCTATCAGCCCAAGGAGATGATCTTCTCCACGGTCGTGGCCTCGAAGCGCTACGCCAACATGCGGAACATTTACGTTGAGCTTCCCGGAACCGAGCGCCCCAACGAGATCATCATGGTGCTCGCGCACTACGACACCCCGGATACCACGGTGGAAGGCGCGATGGACGACGCCGGCGGCGTGGGCGTGGTGATGGAGCTCGCCCGGGTGTTCGCGAAGGAGAAACCAAGGCGCACGATGATCTTCCTGACCACCGACAGCGAGGAGTTCGGCGCATTTTGGGGCGCCCGCACCTTCGCCCGCGAATTTCCCCGGGCCCGGAAGATCGTGGGAGCCTTGAATCTCGATTTCCCCGCTGCGGGGAAGCAGATCGGGATCCTGAACCTGCACGACGGGCTCAAGCAGGGCTTCACGCCGCTCTGGCTCCGCGAGCTCGCTCTCGATTCGATCCGCTCGCTCGGCGACGTCGAGGCAAGCGACTTCTCCGGCCTCATGGAATTCGTGGAGCGCGCCCTGCTCATCCCCCCGTCCGACCACGGAGCGCTGCTGGCCGCGGGGATCCCGACCGTGGCCTGGGTGGGCCAGAACGAGGACTTCGGAGCCCTGATGGCCAAGATCCACCACACGCACAACGACGTGGCGGAGATCATGGAGCCCGAGACCTTCCGGACATATGGGCAGCCCGCCGAGCGCTTCATGCGAAGCATCGACGCGTTACCCAAGATCCCCAAGAATTTCCGCGATCATCGGTACTACAAGCTTTCCGAGCGCTACTACATCCCGGGCGCCGTCGTGACCCTGCTGCACATTCTCTGCTTCATCCCCTTCCTGCTCTTCTCGCTCTCGAAGTTCGGCCACACGCTGGTCCACAGGCCCGAGGCGCGCATCAACACCGTCCTCGGAAACGAAGCGAAGAACCTCTTCATGCTGATCGGCGCGCTGCTCGTGGGTTACGGGCTCATGCGGATGCTTCCCGAGCTCAAGGTGATCACGGAGTACGAGGTCTTCCCCGCCACCCAGAAGAGCGCCATGCTCTACAGCCCCAACATCCTGGCCATCCTGCTCGTGCTCGCCACCGTGGGCTTGGTGTATTGGGCGATGAAGCGGGTCTTTTCGGAAGGGACCGACGCCGCCGGCCATGTGGACATCCGGCATACTTTCCACGGCATCATGCTCACCCTGCTCATCACGGCGGCGTTCGCGAAGAACAGCTACCTCGCCGTGCTGCTGCTGCTGCCGCCGGCCTACCTCTGGTCCTTCGTCCGCGTGGGCCGCGGCACGCAGGACCGGTTTATCAACCTGATGCTGCTCCTCGGCGGGACGATCACGATGGTTGCGCTCGTGGTGGTGATGACCACGGTCTTCCACGTCGGCGTGGCCTATTGGTACATCTTCCTTAGCGCCGCCTACGGCCTGTTCTCGGCTTACGCGGTGGTGCTCTTCCTGGTGGCGATCGCCATCATGATCCGCCTATTCCGCTCGTTCGTGTGGTGGAAGCAGCCCTGATCGGCGGCCGGGTCAGAACCCCACGTCGCCCTTCTCGGGATAGTGCCGATCGGCCGGGCCGCCGCCCTGGTGGTCGTCCAGGTTGACGAACAGGGTGTAGCGCCCCTGCCAGCCGAGCCGCACGGTGGCGGTCTCACCCGAGCGGTTCTTCGCGATGATGAACTCCGCGATGCCTTTTTCCTCGGTGTCCTTGTTGTAGTAGTCCTCGCGATGGATAAAGGTCACGATGTCTGCGTCTTGCTCGATGGCGCCCGACTCGCGAAGATCCGACAGGGTCGGGCGCTTGTCCTGGCGCGACTCTACGCCGCGATTCAACTGGGAAAGGGCGATGATCGGCACCTTAAGCTCCTTCGCGAGCTGCTTCAGGCCCCGGCTAATCTCGGAAATCTCGCGCTCGCGGGAGCTGTCGCCCTTCTGCGAGGCCTTGGATCCCCTCATGAGCTGCAGGTAATCGACGACCACGAGGTCGAGCCGCTTCTCGGTGGTCTTGAGCCGGCGGCAGCGCGCCCGGATGTCCATGATGGAGAGCGCGCCCGAATCGTCGATGAAGATGCGAGCCTTGGAAAGCTTGTCCGCGGCGTCGGCCAGGCGGTGCCAATCCTGATCGGCCAGGCGGCCCACCTTCAGGTTCCGCGAGTCGATGCGCGCCAGACCGGAAAGCATGCGAAAGCCCATCTCCTCCTTGCTCATCTCGAGCGAGAAGAGGGCAACGACCTTGCCGCTGTCGATCGCCGCATGCTGGAGCGCCGAGAGGAACCAGCTCGTCTTACCCATGCCGGGGCGCGCGGCCACGACGATGGTCTGGCCGCCGTGCAGCCCGGTGGTAAGTCGATCGAACTCCTTGAAGCCCGTCGCGAGGCCGGTCACGTCCTGCTTCTTGAGAGCGAGCTCCTCGATCGTGGCCATGTTGCCCATCAGCACGGAGCGCATGTCGGCGAAGCTCTTCTGGCTCTTGTCGCCCGAAACCTCGAACACCTTGCGCTCAGCTTCGTCCACGAAGCTCTCGATCTCGGGCACGCCCTCATAGGCGTCCGTGATGATGGTGGAGCAGGCGTCCACCAGACGGCGGATGAGCGCCTTGTCGCGGACGCGCTTGGCGTACTCGGTGACGTTCCCGACGGCGAAGGCCTCGTCGAAGATCCCGGTCAGGGTGCCAGTACCGCCGATCTCATCGAACCAGGCGCGGTCGCGGAGGCTCGAGGTTACGGTCACGAGATCGATGGGCTGGCCCTTCTCGGCCAGCGCGCCATAGACCTCGAAGATCTTGCGGTGCGAGTCGGTGTAGAAGTCCTCGGGCGTAAGCCCGAGCTCCCGCACGCGGTCGTAGGTGTCGTTATGGACGAGGATCGCGCCCAGGACGGCACGCTCAGCCTCGATCTCGTGGGGCGGAACGCGATTGCCGGTCATCGACCCGTAGGAAGCGCCGCCGTCGCGGCTTCCCTCGGATCTGCGATCGGACTTCTGGGAGGGTTTGCGCGGAAACTCCGTCCAGTAGTCCATGGACGGCGGAGGTCCCCCCTCCTCTCCCCCAGGCCCCATGGTCGGATTACTCC
>JADZFF010000035.1 GCA_020850015.1 Bdellovibrionales bacterium
ACCCCCGGGAGCGGATGGCAAGGAACCCTGGCGACCCCCGAACATCTTAGGCCTCCGCCGCTTTCAGTTGTGGCGGAAACATCGGCATCTGCTGCGCCGTCGGCTTCACGAAAGCCGCCGCGGTGCCGAGGTTCACGGCCTTCGAATGAGGCGTCACCTCACCCGTCTCCTGGTCGATCTCCGCGAGCTCGAACAGCGTGAAGTCCGCTGGGTGCTTGTTCAGCATCGTCTCGGGGTTGTTCGCTCCCTCCTGGAAGGAGCGAACCGCTTGGCCCGCGTGCTGTTGGCAGAACAGGGTCATGTGCGCTGCCACTTTGCTGTCGTAAATCGAAAAGAGTCTCATTTTGGCCATGTTCGTATTTCCTCACGAGCTGTGGTTTGGTCGTCAGCTCTCGGTACTCCCGCTTCGCCTTCATCCGTGTCGGCGTGGGCGGATCGACTTGCGCGGCTTCAATGCCGCGCTCTTTGCGCTTCGTTTTCAACTCTGCCATGGCTTCAGGATGGTGCAACTCGAAAAGCTTGTCGTAGTAGCGCGGGGGCTTCATCTGCCGACCCCGCGCCACAACTCTGTCGCACGGGAACACGTCGCGCTCGAACTGCTCGTACCAGCCCGAAGCGATCCCAGGACGGCGCGACATAAGACTGAATTCAGGGAGCCGGGGACCGTAGTACGCCGCAAGCTCCTCGGGAGTTTTGAAGCGGCGCTTTTTCGTCACGTATCGGCTCACGTAAGCAGAACTCTCGAAGGTGCACTCGCCGATCGTGCAGAAACCGTGGCCCCACAGGCGCTCCAGGTGCTCCGACGTGGTGAGCTTGTTGCCCGCGCCTGTGGTCTTAAAGAGCACCTCGTCGGGGAAACGGGTGCCGAAGATGATCGCGTGGTAGTGCGGTCGGCCGAGCTTCTCGCCGTACTCGCCGCACGCGTAGAACCGAATGAGCGGGCCGCTCTCCTCGTCGAGCCACGCTCGGAATCGCTTCATGAAATCCTGGAAGTGTTTTTTGACCAACGTCCCGCCTGGAGGCAGATGCTCCGGCGCGTACGTCAAGGTCAAAAACATCGCTTGGTCGTGGAGCGTGCGTTCGTGCTCGAGCCGCACAGCCCACTGCCTGGAGTGCTCCAGGCGACAGCCGATGCAGCGGCCACAGGGCAGTTGAAGGGCATGTTCGAAGTTGCCCTCTGACGGTTTAAAGACTATCTTCGAATAGTCTCGTTTTGCGCGCCACGCGCGGAGGGGGCGGTAACAGGGCATGCTGTTATCGCTCCTTTCTTTTTTGAAGGTTACATCCTGATGCCGCCCCGCATGGGGCGGCGACCTGTGTTCTTTTTGTGCGCTTTCGCGCCGCGCCGGAAATTCTTCCGGCTCGCTTTCCGCGAAAGCTTTTTGCGTCGTGCCACTCCTCAATCACCCCCTTACCAGGTTCCCTGTTTTCCCCCTCGATGGGGAACACTGACAGGCCCGGCATCGAGCCGGTTCCTGTCAGTGGGCACACTTACATCAAGTGAAAGTGTGCCCGGCTCGCCCGCCGCTATGCGTCGGACGAGCCTGGAGAGCCCGTAGGGCTCGAATTTTTTTTCGCTGCCGGGGCTGCCCGCCCCTCAGGCGATGACACGCCGCTCGGGTCAACCTCCGGCGTTTGGCGAGAAGTGGCTGGCGAGGGGGGCGCCTCTAGTGTCGTGGCCAGGCCATGCCTGACCATAAGCGCAACGATGTGGGGGTCGCGCATGCGCGCGACGAACTCTCCTGGATCGTTGCGCACGGCGGCGCGGATCTCAGCAGGAAGCTTGAGGAAGGCGTCCTGGGTATTCTGCACGTGCTGCAGGGAAGTTTGGAAATCGGGGACGTCGGAGAAATCCCCGTAGAGCCCCTCTTTGGTTTTGGGTGGCCATTGACCGGCCACGCGAGCTCGACGAACGAGCTCGTTGATATCGCTTTCCTTACGGAAGCTCTGTTGCGTCATGCCGCCTTTAGAGGCGTCGACGCGGGTACGGTGACGTGGACCCCAAGGGGTCTCCTCGATCACAAGCGAGGAACGGGAAGAGGAAGGGGAAGAAAAGAGTGTAGATTTGGAAGAAGGGGAAGAGGAAGGTTTTTTGGAAGAGGAAGAAGGGGAAGAAGACATGAGTTACTCCAAGGTTAAGGCCGGGGGCGGCCGGTACGATAGTTATGGGGACCAGGGACGCCGGGGGCGTTTTTTTTGCCAGAGGATTGCCAGAATTTAAGCGAGCCGAGGATCGACTCGACCACGCTCTTCGCGCGGGTTCCGATGGCGTCCGGAACAGCCATCGTCTCGTCGATCTCGGACGTTTTTTTGCGAAGCCTCGCTTCAGCCGCGACCGCTTCGCGCTCGCTCCTGAGCTGCGTATGGCGCTCGCCCGTCAGGCCAGCGCCTTTCAGAGCCGCAACAGCAGAGGCAACGTTGAACTCCTGCTTGGTGAGCTCGGTATCTCGCTCCGCTGTCTGAAGGTGCACGCGGCTCTCGCTCTCGCGGATCTCCTGGGCGACCCGCGCAGACTGAAACGCGGTGCCGGCGGCGCGGGCGATGCCCTCGCCGATCGAGGGCCGGTTCACGACGGGGCTCAGGCCCTGGTTCGGAGAGGGGTTCGCAGTGGGAGCGGGCGCTCCACCGCCTTTCATCACCGCCAGCATCGGGTTGATCCCAGCGGCCTCCATGTCGGCCTTCTGGCGCTGGTAGGCGGTGTTCGCCATGTGGGTGTTGTACCGCTTCTGGTCGTCGTACATCACGTACTTGTCCCAGCGGTTCGCCTCGAACTGCGCTTGGCTCTGCTCGCGATCTTTCGCGGCTCCCCCGATGTCGAAGGCGGTGCCGACCGCACCGCCTACGCCACCGAAGAAGTCGCCGACGTCGCTCCAGAAACCCATTAGAAGTGGTCCACCAGGCCGGGAACAGAGTAGGTCGGCATGGGCCGGGCGTGCTTGAGCTTCACGTAAGAGTCGAGCAGGAACTCAGGATAGGGCGACTTCACAGCGAGCACACGCTGTAGAGGAACGTCCTCGCTGATGAAGCTCGAAGAGAGAACGGGCGCGGAAACGAAGTCTTGGCTCAGGTGCCAGATGTCCAGGCTCGTCGTGGCATCGGAACGGAACTGGCCCGTGATGAGCGAGGGGCGGTACCGGTATTCGGCGTAGCGCTCCTGGTAGCCGAACACCTCTTCGTCGACCAAGGGGTTGGGGTTGGCCGCGAGGTAACCCGTGGCATAGAGCTCGCGGTTCAGAATCGCCTGCTCGCCCAGGTGGGCGAGCACAGGCCAGTACAGGTCGTAGCGGGTCCGGCGGCTCCACATGCGGTTGATGGTGCGCTGATAGGACAGGTCCGCTCGCACGGAGATCAGACCGAGGACCGTCCCGTGCTCGACGAAGCTGTGGTGGAACCCTACGCCTTTGTGGCTGAAGGTTCCCATCGCGGCCAGGTTCCCTTGCACGGTCCCCGTGCCGGTCGCAGAGGTCTGCGGGATCGGGTTCATGGTGATCATGGTGCTGCCACCGCCCAGGTACTCCGGCCTCTGCAGCCGGAAGTCAGGGCTTTGCACGCCGAAATGCGAGAGTAGGATCTCGACGTAGCGAGTTCCGCCCCTGGCGTCACGCTCGAAAAGTTTCTGGATCTGGAAAGCTTCGCGGATCTGATTGATCGTCGCGGCCGTGGCAGACGACAGATCGACCTGAAGCTCCCGGCCAGCGGTACCCGGGACGCTCGTCATCAGGACGTTCGCGCCCGCCGAGTTCAGTAGCATTCCCGTGCCGCCTTGCCCGGCGTCCACTGTCGGCCCGCCGCCAGCCGGCGCATCGGTGAAAACACGAGCGGTGTCGCCGAGCGGGAGTAGCACATCCGGGCCCTTCTGCGGCCAGGGCAGCGCCGACGTGAAGTAGTCGTGGCGCTTGCCTCGCGCGAAGGGAGAGACGTTGAAGTCCGTACCGGGATCAGGGCCGTCATCGAGCGGTACCGTGACTTCGGGCTGCAGGTTCTCGTCACGGAACCAGTCGTTGTAAATAAGCTTGTAGGCCCGAAGCGGGAGCGCAGAAATCGGATTTAGGATCGTAGACCCGGGACCGTCCAAGAGCCCGTCCACGCCAATGGGCAGGCCCATGTAGTCCGCAAGCGAGCCTTCGTCGAAGAAGGGATCCTCGAGAGTGGCGTCGTTCTCGAAGATCGGCATGAGGTAGTCCACGGGCGCCCCGGGATCGTAGCCCTCGTGCATGAAGGCCTCGAAGTTTTCCCAGATGAGCCGCCAGGGCACGAAGAAAAAGAAGACGTCGCAGTAGAGGTTGTCCATGACCGGCACGAGCGGGGTCGAGAGCCGCGCGAACGTGGTGAGGCTCAGGGACATGGTGTCGCCAGGGAGAACATCGTCCACGAAGATCGGAACCAGCCGACCGCTGTTGAACGTCGTTTTGTGGGTGCTCGACCGGTCAAAGGTCGAGCGCGGAATGTCGGCCCGGGGGATCTGGGAAAAGCGCGAACCCCCGGGAGCGGATGGCAAGGAACCCTGGCGACCCCCGAACATCTTAGGCCTCCGCCGCTTTCAGTTGTGGCGGAAACATCGGCATCTGCTGCGC
>JADZFF010000036.1 GCA_020850015.1 Bdellovibrionales bacterium
AGTGAAATCGGGGAAAGCCGGGGCCGCTGCGGTGCTCGACGTGTTGCTGAAGGGCTTGAACTCAAGAGTCTGCTCCCCCTCATCCTGCACTTGCGCCGTGATCACGACGCGCGATCCGTTGCTAGATCCGGTTGAAGCCGCGATCAACTTATTCGTTCCGTCGTCGTTGAAGGTGATGCCCCCGAACTCCTTGTTCGCCAGATCGCTCAGGGACGCGGCCTTCGAGGTTTTGAAGGAAACGATCCCCCCCTGGCCCGAAGGCATATCCATGATGAAAAGCCCGCTCTCGGTCATCATCGAACGAAGCGTATCGCCGTTAACCGTCCGCGTTCGCACGCCGTTCGAGCAGCTCGAGCCCACGAGCTCGTCGTGGCCGTTGCCACCGCCCGTGGTGGCAACCACCGTCGGGGTCGTGGCGGCGGCGGCGGTGTTGAAACCGAAATCCGCATGCTCGACCGTGTTGAGCGACGAGTCGGAGTGGTACATGCCGAAGATGTCGCTGTTGCCCGCCCCTGCGCGAATGTACGTATAGTTTCCGCTCACGTTCGCGTCGCAGCCGTCCTCGTCGGTCACGATGCCCACGTGAAGCTGGTCGTCGCCCTCGATGTGCACGAACAGCGCCACTCCAGGCACGTCCATCATGTGGAACTCTCCGTCCGGCGTTTCGTCGCCGCAGTCCTCTTCCCCATTCGAGCAGCTTCCCTCCTCGATCTCGCAGGTCTTGTAGCCGTAGGTGGCGTGCGGCTCTCCGCAGGTGGCGTCGACCGTGAAGGTCTTGGCCACGGCCCCGTCGGTCGTGGTCACTTTCCAGACGGCGTGCAGGTTGTTGCCGGTGATGGTCCATGTGGCGAAATCGCCCTTGGTGCTTGTGCTGGTGTACGTGATGGGGCTGCCGACCCCGGTGCCGCAGCTGAAGAGCGCGGGCAGAGGGGCCAGGACCGCCGCGGCGGCCAGACCGTAAACGATCGAGGATTTCCGGATGAAGCGTTTCATGAGTTTCTCCTGTAGCTGAAAGTTGGGGTCAGATCGCGACGCCGAGCTGGAACTGATGCGTCTCGAACACGCCCGTGAAAACCATGGAATAGTCGACGAAAACGCGGTCCACGACCCCCATGAGCTTGTCGCTCATCGGGAATACGAACCCGGCCGTCGCCACCGGGTGCATGGCCTCGTTGTCCGACCAGAACTGGATCCCTCCGCCCGCCTCCACGCGCATCCACGAGCTCAAGCGGTAGCTCGCCGAGGCCTCAGCGTTGGCCACGATGAAGAACTCGTCGGCCGGGGTTTTCGGAAAGCTCGCGCCGAGCTCGCCCCGCGCCTCGAAGGCGTCGCTCAAAGTGTAGATGGGCGTCCAGCCCACCTTGCCCGTGATGCTGTAGCTTGAGCCCTCGCCGAATTCGATCGAGCCCTGCGAGAGGCTCGTCACGCCGGCGCGCAGAGCGAACAACTTCAGGCCAGCGCCGCTCGCTGCCGCCGTGGACTGAGCGCCCGCGGGCGCCGCGGCCGCGGGTTCCTCGGCCCGGGCGCCGCCTGAAACGGCCACAAGGCAAAGCAGGGCCGCAAAAAACTTCGCAGGGTGGGACATCGGGGATTCTCCTCTTTAGATCTCAAGAGCGTCCCACGCCCCTGAAAGCCCGCAAGTGAGATTTGAATGACGGTGCGGAGGGGGAGACGGCTGGGGGAGTGGGCCAATTCTTGATGAGTGCGGACCGGCGCACCTCGTGCAAGACTACGACCTGTGCGAATCCTCCAGGATTGCTTCAGCTTGCTGCTCTGGATCGCGTCCGGATTCGCGCTCGGGAGCTGCGGATCCGGAATCACGGACCGGCCCGTGACCGCCTCCCGCTCGTTTCTGCTGGGCCTGGACGTCGGCTCCGCCCGGGTAGGGCTCTGGGAGATCTCCAGTTCGGGGGGCGAGCTGCTTTACCTGGATCGGGAAGACGCGAGCGCGGGAACCCCTCTCGGGCTGGGGGTTCATCCCACCCAACCCTACGCCTATGTCTTCTATTCGACAGGCGGAATCGAAGCCATTCCCATCGACGTGGCGGCAGGCACGCTTGGGGAACCGGAATTCACGGCCTATCCCCTTGGCTTCGCCAACGGAAACGAGGGCCTCGTGGATTTCACGGGCGCCTACCTGCTCGTGGCGGGGCAGGCCGCCGAGCCCGCTCTGGCTTCGTTCGAGCTGAACTTCGACGGATCGATCGCGAGCGCGATCCACCACAACACCATCACCGCTGGAGGCGCCCTCGCTTCGGCGCTCGCCCTCCACCCCAATGGCACACGCGTGATTACCGCCACTCAAGCCAACGGATTTCCGTCGTTCATCCTCGATCTGGGAACCGGTATGGTCACGGCTGGAGCAGGAACGGCACAGGGCGACGCGAACAACAACGATGTGGAAATCACGCGCGACGGCGAGTGGATGATCGCCACCGTCAGTGGAGGAGCGGCCACGCTGGAGCTGAGGGAACTTGATCCTTCGTCCGGAGTCCAAACCAGCGATCCAACGAATTCGGGGATCTCGGTAGGCACCCACTACATGGTATTCGACGAGCTCCGCGATCGATACTACCTCACGAAAAGCCTTGGCGGCGGGGTCCGTGCGGTTTCAGTCGATCTCAGCACGGGCGGCGCGATGGAGATCGACGCGCTCGACCTCGGGGCCAGCACCTTCGATGAGATCGCACTCTCTCCGGACGGACGGTATCTTTATCTCAGCGATGTGGGCGGAGGAGGCTACATCCATCAGGTCCGGCTGGGCGACGACAACCCGATCGAGGCGCTTGTCGATTCGGTGGACGTGACTCCGCAGCTCCCGGGCGGGGTGGCACCGATCCAGGCCGTGCGTTACCCGCTCCGATAGCCACCCCCATGGAGATCTTTGTCGCGTCTGCGCTGGCCCTGACCCGCCCCCCTGGAGTATCAGGGGGCCATGATCAGCACGTCGGGAGTCAGCCTCAGTTACGGCAGTCATAAGCTCTTCGAGGACGTGAACATCAAGTTCCTGCCCGGGGACTGCTACGGCCTCATCGGGGCGAACGGAGCCGGGAAGTCCACCTTCCTCAAGATCCTCTCGGGCGAGAACTCCGCCTACACGGGCACCGTGACGATCACGCCGGGCCAGCGCGTCTCGTTCCTGCGCCAGGACCACTTCACCTTCGACGAAGAGACCGTGCTCAAGACCGTGATCCTGGGGCAGCCGCGGTTGAGCCAGATCCTGGCGGAGCGCGAGGCGCTCTACGTCAAGGAGGACTTCAGCGAAGCCGACGGCGAGCGCGCGGGCGAGCTCGAGTCGATCTTCTCGGAGCTCGGCGGCTGGGAAGCTGAAAGCGATGCGGCCGTGCTGCTCGCGGGCCTGGGCGTGGGCACGGAGCTCCACGAGAAGAAGATGCGCGAGCTGCGCGACAACGAGAAGCTCAAGGTGCTGCTCGCGCAGGCGCTCTTCGGAAATCCCGACATCCTGCTGCTCGACGAGCCCACCAACCACCTGGACATCGCGGCCATCCGCTGGCTGGAGCAGTTCCTGTCGACCTTCGAGAAGACCGTGATCGTGGTCTCGCACGACCGGCACTTCCTGAACCAGGTCTGCACGCACATGGCCGACATCGACTACGGCAAGATCCGGCTCTACACGGGCAACTACGATTTCTGGTACGAGTCGAGCCAGCTCGCGCTCAAGCAGTCGCAGGACAAGAAGCGGAAGACCGAAGACAAGGCCGAGGAGCTCAAGGCCTTCATCGCGCGCTTCAGCGCGAACGCCTCCAAGTCGAAGCAGGCCACCTCGCGCCGCCGCCAGCTCGAAAAGCTCACGCTCGAGGACATCAAGCCCTCCTCCCGCAAGTACCCCTTCGTGGGCTTCAAACCCGAGCGCGAGGCCGGCGACCAGCTTCTGCGCGTGAACGGCCTCACCTGCTCCATCGATGGCACGCGCGTCCTGGACAAGGTGAGCTTCCTCGTCGAGAAGGGCCAGAAGGTGGTCTTCGTGGGCGAGACCGAGCTCGCGGTCACGGCCCTGTTTCAGATGCTGGTGGGCGAGCGGCAGCCCGACGCCGGCAGCTTCACCTGGGGGGTCACCACCTCGCGGTCGTACTTCCCGAAGGACAACAGCTCCTACTTCGATCGCAAGGACTTGAGCCTCATCGACTGGCTCCGGCGGTACTCTCCGGATCAGAGCGAGAGCTTCGTGAGGGGGTTTCTGGGGCGCATGCTGTTCTCGGGCGAGGAGGCCACCAAGAAAACCTCCGTGCTCTCGGGGGGCGAGCGCGTGCGCTGCATGCTCGCGCGCATGATGCTGAGCTCGGCCAACGTGCTCATCCTCGACGGCCCCACGAACCACCTCGACCTGGAGTCGATCACCGCCGTGAACGAAGGGCTCATCCGATTCCCGGGAACTATCCTGTTCTCGTCGCACGACCAGCAGTTCATCCAGACGGTGGCCAACCGCGTGATCGAAGTGGGGAGCCGAGGCGTGAAAGACTACGAATGCAGCTACGAGGAGTACCTGACTCAGAAGCTGGGGCAGAGGTAGGCGTCTTGGAAAAGAAGAAAATCATCGTTGTGGCCGCGGTTGCGGGCGTACTCGCGGTCGGCCTGACGGCCTACTTCGGGATATCCGCCGCCCTGAAGGATGACGACACGGCCGAGTGGCGGGCTCGTGACGACGAGATGACGAAGCTCAAAGAGCTTTTGGCGGGCCTCGCGGACCAAATCAAGTCCGCTCAGGGACACAGCGTCTGCGAACGCGACACGGACTGCAGGGTCGTGGGACTGGGTGCCACGGTCTGTGGAAAGAAAAGGGGCTTTCTCGTCTATTCCGTCCGCGACGCGGTTGAAGACAAACTTCTTCCCCTGGTCGAGGAGTTCAACGCCACCCATGCCCGCCTGGGGGACCTGAGCCTCAAGCCCAACGAGTGCGGCGTTCATCCCAGCCCGGTGAAGTGCGTCTCCGGCGTTTGCGTTCCGGTGAAGTAGGAAGGGATTCACCCATGATCCGTTCTCCATTCATTTTTGTTACCTGCAGGGTGGGCGCTGCGCCTGCGGTCAAGAACGAGATCGCGAAGCTCGTGCCCGATCTGCGCTTTGCCTTCTCGCGCGCAAGCTTTCTGACGTTCAAGAGCGCGAGTGGCGCGCTGATTTCCGAGGATTTCGTCTTGGATTCCATCTTCGCTCAAGCCTACGGGCTCTCGATCGGAAAGACGCCTGCCGATGTGGGAGCCGTGCTCGATCAGGCGCGTGAGATCGCCGGAGGCCGGCCCTTGCGCCTGCACTTCTGGGAGCGCGACTGGTACGCCCACGGAAAGTTGCCCATGGGATACGTTCTGGATGTGCTCCCCGACGCGTTGGTGAAAGCTCGGGATAAGCTCGCTTCGGACCCCATTTTCTTGAAGGGCTTTGAAGCGCAGCCGGGCGATCTCGTTCTTGATGTCGTCGCGGTGACGAAGGACGAGTGGTGGGTCGGCTGTCATCGGCACTCGAAGGCGCACTCTCCGCGCCCGGGCGGATGGCTGGACATTCCCCTTCCCCCCGAGGCTCCATCACGCGCCTATCTCAAACTGGAGGAAGGCCTGAGGTGGTCGGGGGCTCCTCTCCAGGCGGGCGACCAGGCCGTGGAGATCGGGAGCTCTCCGGGCGGGTGCAGCTACGCGCTTCTCAAGCGCGGCCTCAAGGTGGTGGGGATCGATCCGCGGGAGATGGATCCACGCATTTTGGCGATGCCGGGTTTTCAGTTCATTCATCGCCCCGTGGCGGACGTTCGCCGCGAGGAGCTGCCTAGGTCGGTGCAGTGGTTGATGCTGGACATGAACGTCTCCCCGGCGGTTTCGCTCTTCGCCGTGGATCGGCTGGTTTCGCGGATGGAGGAATCCCTTCTTGGGGTGCTGCTCACGATCAAGCTGACGGACTGGCGCTTCGCGAACGAGATCCCGTCCATGACCGAGCATCTCAAAGCCATGGGGATGAAAACGGTGAGAGCCAAGCAGCTTGCGTCGAATGGGCAGGAGTTCCTGTTCTACGGACTGACGGAGAAGGGTGCTCGGCGCATTCGCTAGGTCGGCCCTCGCATTCGAGTCCCGTCTCTCCCGCCTCAGCCTCAATTGGCTTCAGCCTGGAAATCCGGTGGATCGTTACGGCTCATTACTTCCGGTGCTTGAACTCGAAGAGGTTCACTACCTCGCCCATGACCGCCATGTCGCTTGGCAGCACGCGGAGAACATTGACGGTGTGCTTCACCTTCTTCTGCCATTTGCGAGTCTTGCCCTCCTGCTCGACCCGATTCAGGATCTCGCGCGCGTCGCCCGCGTTCAGCTCCGACGCCTGGCGTTTGAGCCAGGTGTCGGTCCAACGGTAGCAAAGCGCCACGTGGTCCCGGATCGTGGTCGGTTCGTAGAGGTAGATGCCCCGACCGTCCCGCATGGCCATCTCCCAGGCGCCTAGAACCTGCTCTCAGATCTTACCCTTCGTTTCGGCGGTCATCACCTCTTCGGTAAGCTCCCGATAGAGCCGTTTCTCTTCAGCGATTGCGGTCTCCGCGTTCGGGAGGCCGAACAGACTGCGCTGCCTCCTGAACTTCGGTTCCGATTTGCTCCTGACGGATACGGATACCCGCCAGAACGTCTTACCGTCCTTCTCGTACTTGTTGATACTCATCGAACTCCTCCTTTGCGTTGCGAGGAATCCAAGAGCCGGTCAAGCTCGGTTCTCTTGAAGCACAGCCGGCGATGGAACTTGCGGGCAGGCAGTTGCCCACGGCAAACCGCCACCCGAAGCGCGCCAACCGACTTCCGGAGATAACGAGCCGCCTCCGCTGAAGTCATCCAAACCAGATTGTCAAAGATCAGTGGTTCGACGGTGCCGCCATCGGCCCCGCCGCCTCCAGCCTTTACGGGCTGAAAACTTGTTTTTAATTTCTCATCGGTTTCGTCATCGGAGTTCGCGAGGAGAGGAACGACATTGTCGCTCTCCATTCAATGCCTCCATTTAACGCTAATCCAAAAACCATTCTACGAGTCTCACGCCTGGAATCAGGAAGGTGGCCGCGATCAGCGCCCATCCCGTCAAATAGCCAGCCACATTCTTACGAATCGGCATTCGAAGGTATCGCTTCTGAAAAAACCAGAGCATTGGAAGCGCGACGAGCGTCGCGATCAACGGATAAAATGCAAAAGCCAAAACGAAGTGATGAACTTCAAAGGGGAGCAGCTTGGGATCGTCGATGCTCGGATGAGGCCAATGCCCGAGGTGCGCTCGTGCCCTCAGGTACAAGGTGATAATCCCGAGAAACCAAAACAGCGGTAAAGCGCTTCCCCACCTCGCCAGCCTAGCCATTTACCCCTTCACCTCCAGATTATTGGAAAGCTCGCGGTCACGCCTCGTACGGATATAGGGATTGCCGCTGCCCGGAAAGACGGGCCGCGCGTTGTCAATCTCGCCATTGCAAGTCATGGTCAACGCCGCCTTCGGATCGACCCAGCCAACACCGGTGACATGGTACTTCGTGATCCGCTTCTTCTTGTTTCGCTGTACGTTGTCCACGAGCTGGATGGATACGCCCCAGTTCTCGGAGCGATCGTAGGTGATGGACTTGGGTCCGCCGAACTCATCATCCATAACCGCAGTCTGTGTTAAAGCCGATGTCTTCAGATCGTCGCCTTTGTCGAAAATCTCAGCTGTGGAGAAGTCGTAGATTTTCCACCAAGACTTGTGGCCTTGGATCGGCTTGCCATCCACTCGGCGAAAGGCATCCGCGTCAACGCCGTTGGGAGATTTGGTCATGGGCGCAAGCAAGTGGGCTACGGGTCGCCCCGAATCGGTTTCAATGACCCAGATCGCCTTGGAAGAGTAGTTCCTCACCTGACCCTTGATGCCGAGCCTCTTCCAGATTGACTTCAATTCCTGCATCGTCTTGTTCATCGGCTGCCCGCGGTTCTGACCACAATTTGCATGACCCGGCTGGCGCGCGCCTGATCGCGCAAGAACCCCTCAAGGGCTTCAAGCATGAATTCTGGCTCCGCCAGAAGGCGCGCGCATTCGTCTTGAATGTACTTCCTGACTCCTCCTGGAACCGCCGATAATTGCGCCTCTGCAGTGCTGCATCCATCTAACACCGCCGCGATATCTTCCAGATCCTGGCTGAATCGAAGGTCGTTGCCGCCCCGCGCCTTCAAGGCCTCGAACTTTGTAGCCACGAAGTACGGCAGGGAAAAAACAGAGATGGAGGTGCCGTCTGGAAGCGACTTTGCTTCTCTTGCTTTGATCGCGTCTTTGTACCAGCGATTCGAAAACCCAAGAATCGACTCGTCGGTGGGCATCACGTCCACGACGATTCCCATGAATTCCCAGCGGCAGATGATCTTCTGATGCTCCTCGTCCACCGGGCGTTTAAATCCCTGCTTGTAGAGGAGCTTTTCAATCTTCCCGTACTCCAGAAGACCCGCGACCTCGATGACGCAATCCACGTCGTCTGAAACGGTGACCGGCGGCGAGTGCGGATCATCGACATATAGGCTCGTGACCGCGCCGCCGACGAAGACCACGCGGTCTCGAAGCTCTCCCAAACCTTGGGCGACGGCTTCGACCATGCGGACGTTGGCGTTCGGCTTCATGCCGCCGCCTTTCTGATCTTGTCGCGGATTCGCTCGGCGGCCAGGTTCCTCGCCCGCACCGACCCGATGCGAACGGCGTCGATCAGGGCAAGCCATTCATGAAGCTCGGCGTCCTTTCGGGCGGCAAACGGTACGGACGGATACAAGGGCTCAAGCATCTGCCCCCGTGCGTCACCCTGCGGGTCGGGCCATACGATTCGGTCTCCCTCACCTACGACGAGGTTCCGGGCCAACGAATCGTGAGAGTGGGCCGTCACCACGCCCCGACCCATGCCTCCCAGCTCGGCGGGGTAAACGTAGCGCAGCCCGTGAATCAGAAACTCGGCGAGCGCCAGTTTCATGGGCCGCTTCTTGGACGCGTCGAGCAGCCCTGAACGCGCCAGGCGATGGATCGCGAAGTTGACTTCGGTTTGGCTCAAGCCCAGCTCTTCGGCCAAGTCGACCTGCCGCCATGAACGACTCTGCCAGAGCAGAATCTTCAACAGCACGACCACATCTTGCGGCTTTAAACCCGTAGCCTGCCTCATATCGTTCAACAGATTATCCCGATTTATTTCAAATTGCAATTAATAATTACCTCATAGTTTTAGACCAGTTATCCCCGCACCCACACCCCTGCCCCCGACCGTAAGCGCTGACCCCTTCCACTCGTAGAGGGGGAGGGGTCAGCGGTGAAGGTCGCCCGTCCGTCAGGGCGTGGGTGCGGGGATTTCCTTTCAGCTTTGAGCCACTAGCGCCACCACTTGCCCAGCAGGTGCCTGGGGCCGCCCGCTCCCGGTGGGAGCACCCCACGGAGCAGGCTCTTTCATCTTCAGCACGTCGCGCAGCCGAAACGAGAAGTTTGCCGAACGGATCGTCACCTCCCACGGGTTTGCCAGAAGCTCGTCTAGGAGTGACCAGATCAGCATGTCATTCCTGGCCCCCCGATTGAGCCGCCGCCAGACGTCTTGCAGCGTTCGGCCCAGCGTTTCGCTCTCGACGATGTACCAGACCGCCCAAAGCGTTCGCTTCACGCGGTACGCCTCCAGAATCGCTTCATAGCGCCGCTTGTTCTTAGCATTGAGCTCCAGCTCAACCGCGATAGCGCAGGTCTTGTCCCGCGAAAGCGCCGAGAAAAGTCCGTCCGGGATCAGCTCCTTTTCCTTTCCGTCACGATGGCTATTCCGCCAAGCCTTGGCGCGAAGGACGTGTTCGGTCGTCCAGTCGTCGGCAAACGTCACGATCACCCCAACAGCCTCTGAAAACGTCGGCATCCCATCCTCCTCGCCAACTCGCCAACTCGCGCCCGAAGCGCCAAATCAGCCGAAAAAGATCCCGACAATCTGGTGAGGATGACTCCAGTTCACTCAGCCACGACTCAGCCAAACTCAGCCAACTCGGGTAACTTCCCGTCGTGTCGAGTAACGGAAACGGCCCAGCCGGGCCGCCAACTCGTGGATTTCTCGTAGTTGAAAAAAAAGCCGATCCTGGAAAACCAGGCTCGGCCTTTGAAATTGAATGGCGGGAGAGACGGGACTCGGCCCCTCGCGGATGCGCTCCTGCGCATCCTCCGGGGCCGGGCTGCGGG
>JADZFF010000037.1 GCA_020850015.1 Bdellovibrionales bacterium
CCGTACACGGCGGCCTCGAAGGGCGTGGCCACGCCGCCGCGCGGGACGCGCGCCACCTTTCCGGGCGGCCGCACGATCCGGGAGAGCAGGGCGATCGCCTCGTCCGGGCGGCTCAGCCGGTTCGCGGCGTCGGCGAGCAGGGCGAGGTTGGGCCGATCGGTGCGCCCGCGCTTGAGCTCCCGGTAGAGCGCCTCGGCCTCGCGAGCGAGCCCACGGTCGAAAAGCTCCCGGTGGAGCCTCACCAGGCTGGCGTTCAGTCGGGCGGATCGGGACGGTTGGGTCATGAGTTCTCGATCCATTGTGGGTGACCCCCTCAACCCGCGCAAGAAGCCCGAACTCGAGAAAATCGCATAAATTCACGAATTCTCGCCGCTAAGGCCCTAAGGCCCGGAAACCATGGGCTTCTTAGTGCTCGATAATGACGCGAAGCGGCGCGATCCTATTAGTAGAGGGCAATGCTGGACGTATGTGGATTCCAAGCCTTTTCCGCCGTGCGGTTGCGCCGGGCGCCTGGGTGACGCTCGCGGGCCTGCTGTTGTCGCTCGCGGCGGCCCCGGGCTGCGACTCAGGCTCGCTTGGACGCAGTGGTGGCTCGGGCGGAGGCGGCGATGACGAGCTCCCGCCCGAGGAGCCGCCACCGCCCTCGGATCCCACGCTTCCATCCACGCTCACGCTCGACGGCGGCCCGATCTACCGCTTCCCGGCCACGGAGCGCCTGGGCCTTCCCCGCACCCGAGCCTTCACGGTCCACAACTCCGGCGCGGGCCCGGCCACGCTCGGAACCGTGTCGGACGCCGCGCTCACCCTCGGCGCGCCTTACTCGCTTTCGGGCGGCACCTGCGCCACGGGAACAGTGCTCGATCCGGGCGAGAGCTGCACGCTTGTCGTGAGCTACGCGCCGGATGCGGCGGGGCCGCACTCCGAAACCCTCGATCTTTCCTATTCCGACATCGAGGGCGCGAAGGCGCTCGCGCGCGACATGACCGGCGACACGGGCCGGGTTCCCTTCTGTCTCAGGCCCCCTTGCGGATACCCCGTGGGCTCGGGCGACGGCTCCTTCGGCCGCTCCGCGGTGATCAGCGGCCCCTACCCGCAGATCACGGGCCTCGCCCTGGGCGATTTCGACCGCGACGGTGACCTCGACTTCGTGATCGGCGCGGGATCCCAGCCGCTGAGGTTCTTCCGCAACAACGGCGACGCGACCTTCCAGGCCCCGGTGAACATCGGTGCGGACACGAATCCCACCGGCAACATCGTCGCGGCGGACGTGAATGGGGATCGCGTCTTGGACCTCGTAGCAGGGAAATCCGGCACGCCGAACCAGATCTACATGGGCGTGGGCGACGGCACCTTCGCCCCCGTGGCTCCCATGGACGGCGATCCCGCGAACGCGGGAGGAGTGACCCTGGGCGACGTCGACGGCGATGGCGATCTCGACGCGATCGTGTTCCGGTCCACGTTTCCGATGCTGCTATTCAAGAACAACGGGGCGGGCGCTTTCACCGGGCCGACCACGGTGCACGCGGATACCTTCAATTGGGGGGGCGCCCGACTGGGCGACCTCGACGGCGACGGTGATCTCGACATGGTCGTGGCCACGGACATCTTCCAGCAGGAGCGCGTGTACCGGAACGACGGCACGGGGGCCTTCACCTTTGTCGGAGCGCTTCCGGGCTCGGGCAACTCCACCTTCGACGCCGCGCTCGAGGACTTCGATCGGGACGGCAGGCTCGACTACTTCATCGCCGACCGTGCGATGACCGGCTTGTACCAAGGCAACGGCGACTGCACCTTCAACGCGCAGACGGCGGCGCTCAACCAACACGACTGGGCCTACTCCGGCAAAGCCGCAGACATCAACGGCGACGGGTTCATCGACATGATGCTCTCGAGCACGAGCTCCATCTACCGCCGGATCCTGCTCGGCAACGGCGATGGCACCTTCCAGCCTCACAAGGCGGCCGGCACGGAGCGCATCAACACGTACAGGAGCGACCTGGGCGACTTCAACGGCGACGGCGCGCTCGATCTCATTTGGGGCATGTACGACGCCACGGATTACGTGCGCATCACGCTGGGCAACCCGGCAGCCTCGGCCAAGGGCCTGGGCAATGGGAAATTCGCGGCCGGTCCGGCCGTTGGCCCCGAAACCGACGACGCGCGGGCCGGGCTCGCGGCGGATCTGAACGGCGACGGCAAGACGGATGCCCTCGTGGCCGTCTACGGCGGAGGCGTGGTGTTTCGGGCCGGCGACGGCCGGGGAGGTTTCGGGCCGTCCGTCGATACGGGCGCGCTCGCCGACAGCACGCTCGCGATGGTGCTCGGGGATTTCAACGGCGACCGGAAGCTCGATCTCGTCACGGGCAACCAGGACGTGCCCAACCGCTTCTACCCGGGCCTGGGCGACGGCACCTTCGGCGCTCCCACGGATTTCGGCGCCACCGTGATGTACAGCTCGAGCGTGGTGGCGGCCGACTTCAACCGCGACGGCAAGCTCGACGCGGCCTTCGCGAGCCAGGGCGGCCCGAGCCGGATCGCGCTCGGCCGGGGCGACGGCAGCTTCTCCACCGCCGATCCGATCGGCCCTGAGATCCGGAACACGGCGGCGCTCGTGGTGGCGGACTTCAACCGCGACGGCAACCTGGACCTCGTGGCCGTGAACCGCGCCGCCTGGTCGCGCCTGTACCTGGGGCGTGGCGATGGCAGCTTCGCTCCCTCCACGCCGGTGTCGCAGGAAAATCTGCAGGCCCGCTCCGGAGCCGCGGCCGATTTCAACGGCGACCGCAGGCCGGATCTCGCGGTGGGCCGTCAGAACCAGAGCATTCGTCTCTACGCCATGCAGGCCAACGGCACTTTCGCCGCGGGCACGGACGTCTCGCCCCAGTCAGACGACACCCGCTCGCTCCACGCCGTGGACGCCAACGCCGACGGCCTCATGGACCTCCTGGCGGGGAACCGCGGCTCGGCTTCGCGCATCTATCTGGGCAACGGCAATGGCGCCTTCGCCGTTCCTCACACGCTTCCAGGTTCCACCGGCAACACCTACGCCGCGATCCCCGCGCACTTCGACCACGAGCGCAGCCTCGACGTGCTCCTGGTCAGGAGCTCCGAAACCACGCTGGCGCTGCCGGGCCGCAAGGGCCTGAACTGCCGTTTCCCGCCTTGCGAGATTCCCGACGCCACGCTCAACAGCGGCACCTTCACTGAGATCGGCACGGCGTACCCTTCGCCGGGTGGGCAAACCTACGGGACCGCGCTCGCGGACATGAACGGCGACAAGAAGCTCGACTACCTCGTGACCCATACCGGCGGGTTGGGCGCCCGGCTCGCGCTCGGAAACGGGAACGGGACCTTCGCCGCGCCGACGAGTCCGCTGCTTTTCGGCGCGAACCCCGGGCAGCTCGCCACCGGGGACGTCGACAACGACGGAGACATGGACTTCTTCGTGGTGGACTACGGCGGGGACGACACCCTTCTGCTGAACCGGGGCGACGCGACCTTCGACATCGTGGCGTTCGCGGATCCTGTGTACGCGGGCGCCTTCTCTGCAACGCTGGCTGATTTCAACGCCGACGGGAACCTCGACCTGTTGCTCGGTACGTACTCCGGCCAAACGTTCCTTCGTTTTCGGCTGGGTCTCGGCGACGGAAGTTTTTCCGCGCCCACGAGCCTTCCGGTCTCGCTCGCGCTCACGAACGTGTTCGACCTCGTTCCAAGCGACCTGAACCTCGATGGAAACCTGGACGTGGTGGCCTTCGCGCACGACAGCGCGGGAGCCTTCGTCTACCTGGGAGACGGTGCCGGCGGGTTTGATTTCCCCACGCCCGGGAACGCCGCCTCCGCGCGCGCGGCCAACGACCTCGTGTACGGCACCCAGGGGGAAGTGGCCGACCTCAATGGCGACGGCATCCCCGATATCGTGATCGCCGCGTCGAGCGCTTTCGCGGCGAGGCTTCTCATCGGGAACGGCGACGGAACGTTTGGGTTCGTCGTCCCGGGAAACTCCGCCTCCTCGAGCATCACGTCATGGACCGGGAGCTACGCCGTCCACGCCGTGAACCTGGGCACCGACGGGTTCCTGGATCTGTTCTTCTCCCAGACGGCCTGGCCGGGGACCACGTTCCGGATCAAGCGCGGGAATGGGAACGGGACTTTCCACGCCACGGAGTACTACGGAAACAGTCTCGTTCACCAAACGGCCCACTCCTATGCCTTCGGCGACCTGAACGACGACGGCAAGCTCGACATCGTCCAGGGAAACCTGCAGGGCGAGTCGCATTCCATCGTGAGAGGAGACTGAGGTTGTGGGGTGATAGTCGGGGGAGGACGGACAGTCACCGGGTGGGGCGGAAGCTGGCGCATGGGGCTGCTCGCGGCCCTGCTGGCCGCGTTCGGGCCGGGGCTGGCCGGAGCGCGCGCGCCCGATGGCTCGCTTCCCCGCGTACGCGTGGCCACGGCCGAGAGCCTCGGCCTCGCGCCGATTCCCCTGGCCCCGCATCCGCAGTCGGGTTTTCCGCGGAAGGCCTGGGTGGACACGAAAACCGGCGCGCGCCTGGAGGCCACCTACGGGGTGGGAGGCGGCCTGGAGGAGCTCGCGGAGTACTCGCCGGGCGGGGCCCTGAAGGACCGCCGCGAGCTTCGCCGCGGGATCGTGGTGCTGGAGCGCTGGAGCCCGGGTTATCGCCGCGTGGAGATCCGCCCCTCGGGGCCCGACCACTACGAGATCACGGTCTTCGACTCCACCCAAACTCCGGCGAAACGGACCGTCGTCCGCAAGGCCGCTGAGATCGCCTCGCGCTGCCTGCCCTCGAGCGGTACCTCCGCCTCGCTCGAGCTGATGAGCAACCTCTCCACCTTGCGCTTCGCGGGGGAGGGGCCCGCGCGGGCCGATGGCAGCACGGAGCTCGGCCACAACCTCGTGGCCCGGGGCTGCGCCGCGTATCCCTGGGGCGGGCTCACGGGCCTGGCGGATGAGCTGACCTCGGCCTACCAGCGCGGCGCCGCCTGCCTGCGCGACCACGGGCGCACGCTCGATGCCGCGCGCCTTCTCGCGGTGATGGATGAGGGTTTCGGGGACGTGACGATCGACTGCGCGCGGCCCGGAGAGCCCACGCCGGCCGGCTCTTTGAGCCGCCCGGGGGTGTTGGCCACGGCCGTGCTCTGCAGCGAGACGCGGAACCCGGGCATGATCCTCAATGTCGGCTGCGGGGGCGACTGCGGAGGCGCGCTTGAGCGTCAGAAGACGCTTTTCCACGAGTCCCTGCACTGGCTGGGTTACTCCCACGGCTACACCTACGACCTGCCCTATGTCGCCGAAACCTGCTGTTTCGATCGCGGGGCCGCCGACGGAGCGGGCCCCGTGGAGGCGGCCGGACGCGAGGCCGCCTGCTCGATCCTCGGGCCTGAGGTCACGGAGGCCTCGGCGGAGTATGGTCCCGCCTTCGCGCGCATGATGGCGCTCGGGGGCCGAGAGGGGATCGGCGTGGAAGCCGTGCTCAACCAGGTGAACCGCGGGCCCGTGGATTCAGCGACAGGCCGGCGGGACCTCAGCGCGCTTTTCGAGGCCGGGATGCGGGTGTCTGAGATGCCCGAGGGCATGCGGCCCGAGGACTGGGTGGCGCAAGGATCGCCGCTTCTGGGCTCGGCGATGGCGCTTGCCGCCACCGTCTCCGCGAGCGACGACGCCACGCGCGCGCTGCGCACGGCCGCCATCGCCCGGATGACGGAATTCTACTCCGATCTTCCGCGGCCCCGGCATGAGAGCGCCTCCCAACGCCGCGCCCGCGAGCGCGCCAACCGGGCCAACGAGCAGCGGCGAGGCGTGGCCCGAACGCTGGCCTACCTGATCCAGTCCTCCACGCTCCAAGGCAGCTACCGCGTGCAGAGCGCCTGGCAGGGCCTCTCCGAGCTTCGGCCCGGCATCTGCTCGGTGCTCACGAGGCGCGAGCAGGTGCAGGTGGAGGAGGCCGTCGAGGGAGTGAACATGGCGATCTTCAGCCGCTGGCCCACGCAGAGCCTGCCGGACGGAATGGAACAGGCCGAAACGGAGTTCTGCCCGCCACGGTGAGCGGCGCTCAGAGCCCGCGCTCGCGTTTGAATCCCTCGATCCGCGCGCGAAGAGCGTCGCGCACCTCGCGGAAGCGCTGGAGCTGCTGCTCCGGGGTGCCGGGCTGGCCCGCGGGATCGGGATGCGGCCAGTGGAGCTTCGGCGCCTTCGAGAGGATCACCGGGCAAACCTCCTCCGCGCAGAGCGTGATCACGGCGTCGAGGCGCGCGCGGACCTCGGCCGGGATCTCGTCCACGGACTTGGAGCGGTGCGGGCCGAGGTCGATCCCGATCTCCTTCATGGCGGCGATGGCCAGCGGGTTCACGCGCGAAGGCTCGGAGCCCGCGCTCCACACCTCGTGGCCGGGGCCGAAAATCGCCCGCGCCAGGCCTTCGGCCATCTGGCTCCGCGCCGAGTTCGCGACACGCATGAAGAGCAGGGTCATCGCTGCTCCCGGATCCAGCGGTAAAGAAGCGCCGCCGCGACGGCGCCCAGGCAGGGGCCCAGGAAGTAGATCCAGAGATTCCCGAAGTGCCCCTCCGCGAGCGCCGGCGCGAGCGCGCGCGCGGGGTTCATGGCGGCGCGTGTGAGCGGGCCGCCCACCCAGGAGCCGATCGCCACGGTGGCGCCGATGGCCGCCCCGCCCAGCGCTCCGTGCGCGCGTTTGTCGGTGGCCACGGCCGCGATCACGAACATCAGGAAGAAAGTGAGAAGGAACTCCCAGCCCAGGGCGCGCGCGGGGTCCAGATGCGTAACGGCGGCCCCGTAACCCGCGGCGCCGGGAAGCAGGAGCGCGAGCGCCAGCACCGCGAGCCCCGCTCCCGCGAATTGAGCGGCCCAGTAGGCCGGCGCTTCCCTGAGGGGCAGGTGGCGTGAGGCGACGAAGCCCAGGGTCACGGCCGGGTTGAAGTGCGCGCCCGAGACGTGCCCCAGCGCGTAGATCATCACGGCCACGGTGAGCCCGAAGACGATGGGGATGGGGAGCGCGGAGTCGTCGAGCCCCAGGATCTCGGAGGCGCGCATGGCGCCGCATCCCAGGAACACTATGGAGAAGGTGCCGAGGGACTCGGCCAGGGCGCGGGGGGCGAGGGCTTTCAGCATTCGGGCACTCTACCTCTCTGCTCCCGCGTTGAGTCAAGCATCTGGCAGTCCCGGCGAGGCACCGGGCCACCCGCGGTGGTTCCGGTCCGGGACCTGGTTTCGCCACGGGCCTGCGTCTGCGCGGGTTTCAGCCTGGCGCGCCCCTTGCTCTCCCAAACCTCCGGGGGGCCTTCTCAGACCATGGATGGAATCAAGGAACTGAAAAAAGACAAAAGCACGGGTTTCGCGCCCTTCGGTAGGAAACGGGGGCCGACGGGCAGGAGCCCCCGCGAGGGCGCCTTTCTCACCCGCAAGATCGTGGCACCCGACATGCTGAACCCCAACGGCACGCTCTTCGGCGGCGTGATCATGTCCTGGATCGACGAGGTGGCCTTCATGAGCGCCAGGCGCCACTCGGGCCGGCCCTTCGTGGTGACGGCTTCGATCGACAACATCACTTTCTGGATGCCGCTCAAGCCCGGCGAGCACGTGATCCTCACTTCCCAGGTGAACTACGTGGGCCGCACCTCGATGGAGATCGGCGTGAAGGTGGAGCGCGAGAACCCCTACGACGGCTCGCGCACCCAAGCTACGAGCGCCTACCTCACCTTCGTGGCGCTCGACAAGCGCGGGCGCCCCACCTCCGTGCCGCCCCTGATCCTGGAGACGCCCGAGGACGAGCGCAGGCATGAGGAGGCGCGGATCCGTGTGAAGGTTCGCGAGCGGATCCGCTCGCGGCTGAAGCGGAAGTACGGGCTGGCGGCGGAGGGGAAGGAGGCGGCGAAGCCCCAGTCGCCCTCGCGGTCCTCGTCTGCGCCGACGGCGCTGTGGTCGGTGCTGAGCCCCGACGCGGTGATGGGCAAGGTGAAGGACACGCTGAAGCGGCTCCAAGGCTCCGGCTGAAGGCTCCGGCGCGCGGGTCCGCAGCCGCGCCCGCGCGAACGCAACAATCTGTTGCGTTCAGTGCAGCGAAGGCGCCGCTGCCGACATGAACGCAACAAAATGTTGCGTTCGGCCGGGGGAGGGCTAGATTCGCGGGCATGCGATCCCTGACCGCTCTGCTGGCCGGCCTGCTTTCCCTGAGTATCTCCCCGGCCGCCCTCGCCACCGAGCTCACGCCCGGCGACGCGGCTCCGGCGATCACGGCGAAAACGCAGTCCGGCGAGGACTTCGACCTCGCCTCCCGCAAGGGCAAGTGGACGGTGCTTTTCTTCTACCCGAAGGCCGGAACCCCCGGCTGTACCAAGCAGGCCTGCGCTTTCCGCGACAGCGTGAAGAAGATCCGCGACCAGGGCGCCGACGTGTACGGCATCAGCTCGGACGATGTGGAGGACCAGGCCAAATTCCACGCCGAGCACAAGCTCACCTTCACCCTCCTGGCCGACCCAGACGGCACCGCCGTGAGGGCCTACGGCGCGAAGATGCCCATCCTCAACCTGTCCAAACGCTGGACCTTCATCATCGACCCCGAGCTCAAGATCCGCCAGGTGGACCGCGACGTCGACCCGGCCCTGGACGCCCAGAAGGTGGCCGACTCGCTCGCCCTGCTCAGGAAGGGCTGAGTTCAGCCTCCTTCACATCAGCTCACACAGCCCTCTCAGTGTTTGAGAATGTATGACGCACTGCGCTTTAAGGCGTTGCCGCAATGTGTCACTCCTGTTACGGCCAACGGACTTGTCCAAAAAAAGTCCCCCAAACGGACCCGTAGAACCGCCGCCCCGATCCCGGGCGGCACAGGAAGGAACTGTTCGATGAAACACGCTATTGCCACGGCCCTGATGCTCGTCACCGGCCTCTCCACCCTTGCGGCCTCAGGCTGCCTCGGCCCCACCGACCGCATGGACGGCTACACCACGCAGGCCATGGTTTTCCACAACGACGGCACCACGGCCGTCCCGAATTTCCTGGCCTCCTCGTATGAGGTCATCTTCCGGTTGTTCGACGGCCTGAACGTCGCCCGCACCTACACCACCGGTTCCACGCCCACGCCGGCCGCCGCGGGCATCCTCACGGACGCCGGCGGCGCCTTCGGCCTGAGCGTCACCGACGTGGACCTCTACACGATCCGCGATACCTACGAGTGCTACGACACCTGCGTGAGCTGGGTGAACGACTGCTATTACGATGAGTGGGGCTACTATACCTGCAACAACTACTGCGACTGGTACGTCACCGACTGCTACGACCGCGAGTACGTCGTCGGCGTGGACATGGGCTCCGTTTCCTCCGTGGAAACCTATCTGAACTACGCCGTGGGCTCTTCGCAGGTGCGCACGCTCGGCGTGGCCTCGTCGAACAGCGTGGATGCCACCACCAACACCTGGAACCGCGTGGAGAGCTTCGTGACGCCGATGGCGGCCACGAGCGCCGCGCCGGCCATGGGCGAAGCCGCTCGCCCGGCCACGGTGCCCTTCACGACGGCTGAAGGCCAGCCCGCGCATCAGGTGCTGAACCTGGTGGGAAACCAGTTCCAGCCCAAGCGCACGGCCTGCGCCGATCAGGCTGAGCTCTCCGAGGCCCAGATGGCCAAGGTCCGCGCGTTGCGTGAATTCCTGGGCGTGGCTCCGGAAGAAGTGATCGGCCGCCAGTAACCAGGGCGTTGAAATCTTCAGGGAGCGGGCAGAGCCACCGGAGGGCTCTGCCCCCTGAGCGGCTGCGCCAGCGAGGGAACGGGGCCGCGGGCGACGCAGCTTCGCCCCGAGGAAACCTGGGTTATCTCGATCGGCGTCCCGTCGGAGGTCTCGCCCCCGATGTAGCTGTAGCTCGAGCCCTCGGTTTCAAACGCCGCGCAGGGGCTGAGGTACCCATAGGGCTGGGAGAGGACCTCCACGCGCGAGTCGCTCCAGCGCCGGAGCAGGCGGCGCGTGTCGTTCGGCTGGAGCGCCTCCCTGCGGTAAACGGTGGGCTCGCGGCAGTCGCAGGTCACGGTCGGAACGTTCACGCCCATCTCGAGCAGATCCTCGAAGAACGAGGCGTGGAGGGGCTGGTAGAACTGGTCGGTGGGAGTCACCGAATCGTAGGCGTGGTTCACGGCCACGATCCACGAGGGGCCGGGCTCGCCCGGGATCCCCTGCGAGACGGCGAATACGGGGCCGCCCGAGTCGCCGATGTCCACGCGGAAGCGGTCGTGCGTGCGGAACAGCGCGAAGGTCAGCTCCACCGAGGGCATCCAGTCGGAGCGCATCAGATCGTCGGACTGTCCCGTCTCGTTCCTGCCGAAGCCAAAGGTGCGGAAGGCCCAGGCGTTGGGGGTCTGAAGGCGCTCCAGCAGAGCCTCGTCCATCAGCCGGTAGTCCACCGGGCGTCCTGAAAAGGAGTCCTGGGGGAAGCGCACGAGCGCGATGTCCTGGTCGGCGGAGGAAACATAGAATTCGGTGCTGTCCGCCGGCTGATAGAGGTACCCACCCACCTGCGGAGTCTCCAGGTAAACGCGGCGGGCTCCCTCCAGGCAGTGCGCGGCGGTGAGCACGAGCGAGCGCGAGATGAAGGCCCCCGTGCAGACCGAGGCATCGATGTCGCCCTTCATGATCGTGAGGCGAACCACCGCCTGAATGCCGGGCTCTCGGGCGAGCGATACGAGCGCCCCCTGGTGCATTCCCAAGATGCCTGAAGCGCCGGGGAATGCGGCCGCTGGAGCCGGGAGCTGGACTCCGATCCCGGCGATTGCCAGAAAAAGCCCAATTATTTTAATAATTTGACTGAATGTGTGGTTGCGCATCCGCGCGAAGAGATACCGCGTATGACGCTGGCAGTCAATAGTGGTGCAATTAAGTCTACTTTTGTCTGGGCTCGGGGGCTGTGAACAGGAGAGCGCCCGCCGTCAGCGCGATCCCGGCCCCCAGAGTGAAGGCCGTATCGGCCCCCCAGCGCTCCCAGACCCAGCCGAAGAGCGCGCTTGCGGGCAGGAGGCCCAGCCCGATCACGGCGTTATAGCGGCCGAAGAGGTGCCCGTAGCGCCTGCTCGGGCCGAGCTTCGCCACCCAGGCGCGCTCGGGCGCCTCAGTGAGCCCGAAGAAGAGTCCGTAGATCAGAAAGGCCGCGCCGCCGACCACGGGGCTGTTCGCCTGCCCGAGCACGAGGTAGCAGGCGGCGTAGAGGAGCCAGCCCGCGAGGATCATGGGCTTGCAGCCGATGCGGTCCGCGAGCCCGCCCAGGGCGGCCGAGCTCGTGGCCTTGATGAAGTTGAGCAGCGCCCAGGCCAGGGGAAGCCAGGCGTCCTCGAACCCCAAGTCCTTCAAGCGAAGCAGAAGCAGGGCGTCGGCCGAATTGCCCAGCGTGAAGAGCGCCATCGCGGCGAGGAAACGCTTCTCGCCGGGCGCGAGCGCGCTCAGCGCCTTTCCGATGGCGGGGAGATTTTGCGCGGGATTCGGCTCCTTCGGTCGGCGTGGTGCGGGATGGGCTTTGCCGGCCCAGACGGCCAGCGCGAGCGCCAGGAACCCGGGGATCGCCGAGTAAAGGAAAAGCTCGCGCAGGGCCCCCGGATACAGCCAGAGGAAAAGCGAGGCCAGAAGCGGACCCAACATCGAGCCCATGTGATCCATGGCCCGGTGGACCCCGTAAGTCGCTCCGTGGTTTCCATCGGAGGTGATCTCGCCCAGCCAGGCGTCGCGGGGCGAGGTGCGCAGGCCCTTGCCGGCGCGATCGAGCACCCGGATCCCGAGCACCTGAAGCGGGCCTGAGGCGAGCGCATAGAGGGGGCGCGCGACGTTCGAGAGCCCGTAGCCCGCGAAGACGAAGGGTTCCCTGCGCCCGGCTCGGTCCGACCAGCTTCCGGCCACGAGCTTCAGGGCGCTGGCCAGCGCCTCGGCGATTCCTTCCACGAGGCCGAGGAACGCCGGGCCCGTGCCCAGCTGCGCGGCCATGAAGATCGGAAGCACAGGGAGCACCATGTCCGCGGCAGCGTCGTTGCAGAGGCTCACGAGCCCGAGAACCAGCACGCCGCGGGGAACCTTGCGAATCATGTGACCGTCCTAACCCCGGGAAAGCGGCCCGGCAATTGCCGCCGCGTTGACGCCTCCTCACGGCGCGAACACAATCGAAGCATGGGGGAATCTTCCGTTCGGCTGACAGTCCGCGCGGGCGTTTGCGCGCTCGCGCTCGCGCTTGCCGCGCCACAGGCGCTGGGGGCCGAGCCCCTCCGCGTGGTGACTTACAACATCTTTCTCGGCGCCGCCCTCGGAAAGCCCGAGCGGCCGCGCGCGGACCTGGGGCTCGCGCTGGAACGCAACCACCGCCTCGAGGGCTGGGACATCCTGGCGCTCCAGGAAATCTGCCTCGCCGACGGGGCCTGGCAGGTGGATTACTTCCAGGACCTGCTCCGCTCGCGCGGCGAAACTCCGCACCTCTCGGTGGCCGAGGTGGATCCCGACACCGAGAACGCGCAGATGAGCAAGTGCCGGCGAGCCCAGGCCACGCTGTCGCGGTTCCCGATCCTGGACGAAGGGGTGATCCGCCTCCCGCAGATCCATCGGGAACGGCGCATCGTGCTCTGGAGCGACATCGCGGTCGGGCCCGAGCCCGGCGATCGGCTCAGGGTCTACAACGTGCACCTCGACAACAAGGGCAAGAAACTCGTCGCCGTCGATGGCCGCTGGACCCAGATGCAGGCGGTGCTCGCGCATTTCCGCGCCTGGCGCGACGAGCACCCCGAGCGGCCGGTGATTTTCCTGGGCGACTTCAACTCCGTCAACCGCATCTTCGATTTCTGGATCGAGGAGACGACCATCCGCCGGATGCGGGAGATCCTCGCGCCCACGCTGCCGAGGTTCACGCCCACTTTCATGCTGGGCTGGAAGCTCGACTGGATCTTCTACGGCGGGCTGAGGCTGCTCGACTCGCGCGCGCTCAAGCTCCCGTATGCCGACCACTTCCCGGTGGTGGCTGACTTCGTTCCGTTGGAGCGTTGAGAAATTCCAACTTGAGGCGTTCGTACAAGCTCTGGGCGTCGATGATCTTCGAGAAGCCCTGCGCCGCGAGCGCGGAGAGCATCATCCCGAAGATGGCGCTATGGCGGTCGGTCATCTCGAGCACGAGCACGAAGGCCGTGAAGGGGGCCCGGGTCACGCCCGTGAGAAATCCAATCATGCCCATCACCGCGAAGAGGTTCCGGTGGTCCGTGGCGAGCAGGTGGTCGAGCCAGGCTCCCGCCGCCGCGCCGGCCGCGAGGGCCGGGGCGAAAATACCGCCCGCGCAGCCGGCCAGGTAGGTCAGGATGGGGGCAAAAAAGCGGGCCGCGAAGACGCGGCCGTCTGGCGGCTCCTCGCCCCGGAACAGGATGTTCAGCATCACCTCGCGGCCCGGGCCCAGGGCCTCGCGGTGGAGGTGATGGAAAAGCGCGGCCACGCCGAGCCCGCAGGCTACCGTGAGCAGGGCGGGTTTCCACCATCCCCGGAGGCTCCGGCGCCAGAAGCTCAGGTGGAAGCAGATGCGGCCCAGCGATGCGCCGGCGATGCCAGTGGTCGCGCCCACGAGCAGGGCCCAGGGGATGAGCTTCACGTCCACCTTCCCCAGCGTCGGAAAGCCCAGGTAGAGATACGGCCCGCTGATCCACTGGGCCGCGAGGCCCGCGATGATCACCGTGGTGATGAGCGCGCCTTTGTAGCGCTGGAAGTTCGCGGGCGCGAGCTCCTCCACCGCGTACACCAGGCCGCCCATGGGCGTGTTGAAAGCCGCGGCAATGCCGGCCGCGCCGCCGGTGACGAGCCAGTACTCGTGGGCGACGGTGCGTTCGGTCGCGCCCGTGTGCCGGGCCACGAAGCTGAAAACGCCCGCCCCGATCTGGATCGTGGGGCCCTCGCGGCCCGTGGCGCCGCCGCCGAGCACGCAGACCAAGGAACTCGCGATCTTCACGATTGCGGTGCGCAGGCCCACGAGCTTCCGGATGAAGGGCGCGGACTTCCGTTCCGACAGCAGCTCGATCGCCGCGATGACCTGGGGAATCCCGCTGCCGCGGGCCTCGGGCGCGAGCACCCGGACCAGGAGCCAGCCTACGAGGAAGCAGAGGGGAGTGATGACGTAAAGCTGTTCGGGGTGGCGTGCGGCGAGCCTCGCGATCCAGCCTTCGGCGACGCCGAAGACCTCCGAATATCCCACGGCGATCGCGCCCGTGAGGAAGGCCGCGGCCCAGAGGGGGATCTGCTCGATGGGAAGCAACTGGCGCGTTCGGCGGCCCAGGGCCCGGGCTCCGCGCAGAGGAAGTCCGAGCCCGCGCCTGAAGAGGGAATCTTTCTGCACGATGCCCACAGACTCACGCGGTTCGTCCGGCGATCCAAAGAAATTGCCTGGCCTCGGAGGCGGCTCCGTCGTTGACACCCCCCATGTTTTGCGGTGGGTTGGGGGCCATGAACGCAACATCAGCTAGCGCCCGCGCCGGATCCTCGCACTCCGTACTGAACGCCGCCGTGATCGTCTCGGCGCTGGGGTATTTCGTGGACATCTACGACCTCATCCTCTTCCGCATCGTGCGCGTGCCGAGCCTCCGGGCCCTGGGCTTCGAGGGCGAGACGCTCTTCAGCCACGGCGTGCTGCTCCTGAACATCCAGATGATCGGGATGCTGATCGGCGGGATCCTCTGGGGCATCCTCGGCGACAAACGCGGTCGCCTCTCGGTGCTCTTCGGGTCGATCATTCTTTACTCGGTGGCGAACCTCGCGAACGGGCTCGTCGACTCGATCGAGGCCTATGCCGCCTGGCGCTTCATCGCGGGCGTGGGGCTCGCGGGGGAGCTCGGTGCGGGCATCACGCTCGTCGCCGAGGTGCTCCCGAAGGAGAAGCGGGGCTGGGGCACCACGATCGTGGCCTCGGTGGGGATCTGCGGCGCTCTCCTGGCCGCGAACGTCGCCGAGCTGCTCGACTGGCGCTACGCCTACTTCATCGGCGGGGGCCTGGGCCTGATGCTGCTCGTGCTCCGCGTGGCCGTGTACGAGTCGGGGCTCTTCGAGCAGATCAAGAAGAAGCAGCACGTGCGCCGCGGCGACTTTTTCCATCTCTTCCGGACGCGCTCCAACTTCTTCAAGTACCTGCATTGCATCCTGATCGGCGTGCCGATCTGGTACGTGATCGGGATCCTCGTTACCTTCTCGCCCGAGTTCGCGCTGGCCCTGGGTTCGCTCGAACCCGTCTCAGCCGGAAAGGCCGTGATGTACGCCTACCTCGGGCTCGCGATCGGCGATCTTTCGAGCGGCGTGATGAGCCAGATTCTGAGGAGCCGCCGCAAAGTGGTGGCGATCTTTCTGCTGCTCACGGCCGCATTCGTGGCGCGGTACCTCACGGCGCAGGGGTTCTCGGCCGGCATGATGTACGCCCTCTGCGGGGCGCTGGGCTTCGGCGCGGGCTACTGGGCGATCTTCGTCACGGTGGGCACCGAGCAGTTCGGCACGAACCTCAGGGCCACGGTCACCACCACGGTGCCCAACTTCGTGCGGGGTTCGGTGGTGCCGCTCACCTTCTCCTTCGCGCTCCTGAAGGACTCCGTCGGGATTTTGGCGGCGGGGGCGATCGTGGGTTCATTGGCTCTGGCGATCGCCTTCTTCTCCGTCTGGAAGCTCCAGGAGACCTTCCACAAAGACCTCGATTACGTGGAGTGAGCTGCCCTGGCATACTGAGGCCAGGGAGGCTCCACGGATGGAGACACGCAAGGGTACCTGGGTGGCGCTCGGGGTGGTGCTGCTGCTCGTGAGCGGCGCGGCGCTGTTCCGCTGGATGTGGGCCGACCTCGCGCCCGAGTCGCGCGCCCTGCGCGAGCCGAGCGGCGGCCAACCCGCGCTCCGGGCCGTCGAGGCGCCCCTTCCGGCCGCGGTCCGCGCAGAGGTGGAGCGCGAGCTCGCCGTCACAGGCGCCGGACAGGCGGCCGCGCGCCAGCGGGCCCTGGATCGCCTGCTCGCCCACGTCACCGTCAACGTCCCGCTTGAGATCGAGTGGTCGCGCCTGGTTTCCGCGCGGTACGCGCCGGACTCGCCCGGCTCGATGGTCGATGCGAACGACGCTCTTCGCATGGCGATGACGATCGGCACTGAGGCCTTCCTGAGCCTTCCGAATCTCTACAGCACGCTTCGCCACGAGCTCCGGCACGTTCAGCAGCACCACGACCGCGAGCGCACGCTCCGTCGGGGCTGGGGCTGGATCGAGGTCGACGCCTACCTTTGGGAGCTCGAGCACGCGGGCCAGACCGGGCTCGGGCGGGCCGATCAGGTGCGGCGCCTCCCGGGCGGCGGCGGGCTCGACACCGCGATCGGCGTGCCCCGCGCGCTCGACGGGCTCTTTCGCCGCATGATGATCATGGACCGCGAGCTGCACGAGGATCCCTCGCGTCTCACGGCCCGCGAGCTCGAGGCCGTGCGCGGACGCGTGTCCTGCGCGGTGGGCGGGGCCTGGGCCATCGCCCAGGAGCTGATTCCCGAGCTTCGGCGCGAGGACCTGGGGCCCTGCCCGGAAAGCTAAGGCGGGACGTGGCAGGGGCGGCCGGCGCAGAGGCCTTCCAGGCCCACTATTCGGAGCTCTACGGCCCGCGCTGGCCCGCGCTGCGCGCGGCGCTTCTGGCGCGCGAGAAGCAGGTGCTGCGCGAGTGTTTCCACGCGGAGGCCGCGGCGGGCGAGGCCCGGGAGATCCCCTGGCTCCCGGGCGCGCTCTGGTACACCGAAGAGCGCAAGGACTGGCCGGCCAGGCGCACGCCGGAGGGCCTGCTTCGGTACTACGTCATGGACCCGGCCTCGGCCCTCGCGGCGCGCGCGCTCCGGGGGGCGCCCGGAGAGCGGATCCTCGATCTCTGCGCCGCCCCCGGCGGGAAGACGCTCGTGCTCCTGGAGAGCGGCGCCTCCGTGGTGGCGAACGAGCCATCGCGCCCGCGGCGCGACCGGCTCACCGCCGTGATCCGCCAGTACGCCACGGCCGGAGCGCGCGCCCGGGTGGAGGTGCGCGGAAAAGACGGCGCCCGCATCGGCATGGGTTCGCCAGCCGCTTTCGACGCCGTGCTGGTCGATGCTCCCTGCTCCGGCGAGCGGCACCTGCTCGGCGCCCCGGCCGAGCTCGCGCGTTGGAGCGCCGCGCGCGGGGCGCAGCTCGCGCGCCGGCAGTACGCGCTTCTGGCGTCGGCGCTCCTGGCGCTGCGGCCCGGGGGGAGGCTGGTCTACAGCACCTGCGCGCTTTCCCCGCAGGAGAACGACGAGGTCGTGGCGAGGCTGCTCAAGAAGAAGGAAGGGGAGGTGGAGCCCATGGTCTCTGGCCCTGCGCCCAGCCCTTTCGCCGAGCGCACGGCTCTAGGCTGGATGCACCTGCCGGATCGCGCTGGATTCGGCCCCCTCTATTACGCAGAACTCAGGCGTCTATGATGCGGCGTTACGCAGAAAAGGCTCCGACCCCTTTTTACAGCTTCAGCATGTAGCCGGCGCCGTAGACCGTTGTCAGGTAGGTTTCGAGCAGGGGGACGAGCCTTCGGAGGGAGGCGATGTGGGTGTCGACGGTACGGTCGGTGACTACGGCGTCGCGCCACACTGAAGTGAGGATCTCCTGCCGCGTGAGCACCCGGTCGGAGTTCTCCACGAAGAATTTCAGCAGCTTGAACTCGAGCACGCTCACCGGGATGCTCTGCCCCCCACTTGCCACCTGAAACTTCTGGAGGTCGAGCGTGAGCTCGCCGAAGCACAGCGTCTTCTGAAGGGCCTTCAGGCGGGCCACGCGGTTCACCTTGGCGTCGACGCGCGCCAGCAGCTCCGCCCGTGTGAAGGGCTTGGCGATGAAATCGTCAGCCCCATCTTGGAAGGCGCGGATGCGGTTCACCTCGTCGTTCATCCCCGACACCACGATGAGGGGGATGTCGGCGGTCTCGCCCGCGCTTCTCAGGAGCTGGCAGGCGGAATAGCCGTCCTTCTCAGGCATGACTAAATCCATCAGGATCACTGCGGGCCTCTCGCGGCGGGCGATCCGCACGGCTTCCTCGCCCGTGCCGGCGGTGAGCACGTGAAACTGGCCGGCCAGCGTCGAGCGCAGCAGCTCACGCATGTCCTTTTCGTCCTCGATGATCAGGGCGGTCTGCGGCGTGCCGGGTTCGGACGACTTCATCATCGGGTTCATCATCATGTGAGTATCATATGGTTTAGAGGAATTCTCAAAATAATACTTAGTGTCATAATCGGCGCCATTGACGGAGGCCGGAGCGCTCCATAACCTCTCCCGTCATGTTGGAACTTCTTTC
>JADZFF010000038.1 GCA_020850015.1 Bdellovibrionales bacterium
CGCTGCGATTGGGAAAATGACGATCAATCATCAGTCGCTCCGAAGCCCAAAGTCCGAGTTCGTGCGCGGCCTTGGTATAATGCAGGACTGCGGTGAGGTCGTTGAAATCCGCCTGAACGGTCGACGCGTTGATTTTTCCGCGCGATTTTTCCGATTTCCTGCCAGAGTGCGCTGTCATTCCTGGCGCCGCCAGGCGGCAATGAACATGCCGTTTGAGCGCAATTCATGCGGCCAAAGGAATACCTGAGTGGACGGAGAGTGAGTGAAGACAGGGTCAGGGATCATGCCTGGATGCCTCTTGCCAAAGGCATCGGCGATGGTGCTCGTCTCCGAACGAGTGAGCGTGCAGACTGCATAGATCAGGCGCCCACCAGGCTTGAGTTGAGCGGTCACCTGGTCAAGGAGCCGGGCCTGGACAGCCGCGAGTTCGGCAACATCGCGTGGTGTGGTTGTCCATCTGGCATGGGGATTTCGTTGCCACGTTCCCACGCCACTGCAGGGTGCATCAAGAAGGATTCCGTCAAACCGGGTCTGCGTGGGCAGGGACTCTGCATTCTCCCATGGCGCAATACGCGTATTGAACAATTGCGCCCGCGCAAAACGGCGCTTGAGTTGCTCGAGCCGTCGCAAGGACCGATCGCTTGCCCATACGGTGCCACGGTTGGCCATCTGGTCAGCAAGGTGAAGGCTCTTTCCTCCTTCTCCCGCGCAGGCGTCCCACCACGTTTCTCCAGGTCGTGGAGCGCAGGCATGGCCGACGAGCTGAGAAGCGATATCCTGAATCTCAAATGCACCTCGTTGAAATGCTCCTGTGGTAAAGAGATCCCGCCTGCCATTGTACCGTAGTGCATGCTTTGCTTCGGCGGCGAGCGCTCTATTCTCGGACCATGCAGCGGGCAATTCGCAATCGTTCAATTCCTGACCGAGCTGGGTTCGCATACCCGGTCGACTCCGCAGCCACAGCACCGGTTCAAGTTGCATCAAACGCAGGGTTTCCGGCGGCAGCACAACCTCGCTGGAAAGCCAATCGGGCACAGCTCGGCTCGCAAGTGCTTCACTCTTTGTTGGAAGGGGGTCGCGCTCGTATCGTGCCTGTCGATCGAGGGCGTCATTGACCTGGAGCTGGATGGATTCGTGAGTGCGCAGCCACTTCAGCCAGCGGTAATAGCTGAAAACCGCCCGCGCTACGGCACTGCGTGCGGCTGCGGAAAGATTCCGGTTTGCAGCGAGCTCCAGCCGCATCACGGCGTCGGCGGGCAACCGCGGTGTGACCCCACGGATGATGTGAGCGGCGCGATTGAGCGTGGAGGGGTCGAACATGGTTTGGGAAGGCCAGGCTATTTTCTTGCCGGGCGACGCGTCGTCACCTTGATCTCGAGCGCGCGTGTTTCGATTTGCATGCCGACGACGGAGGGGTGGGTGCGAATCTGCTGGAAGACAGGACCTGAAATCTTCCAACCCAGCGCCCCGCTGGTCTCGGCGATCGGCGCAACACGATCCTCAAAGAGGAATCCGATAAGATTGCGCGTGTCCCCTGGATAGGCTGTGCAGGTCTCACGCAGGAGCGTGAGAAATCCGGATACCGCTGGATGGGTGGGACGGAGCAGCCAGGTAACCCGCGTGACGTGATTTGCGGTGTAGAGGTCCAGTGGATACACCTCCTTCACATTGATCCGGGTGCCGTCATCACCCTTGAGAATGGTACCCAGCACGGCGAGCGAGGCATTTTCGGCGAGATTGTGCCCATAGGTTTTGAATGCGTCGGGGAACATGTTGAACGGTAGTGCCCCGTTTCTTGTGGCCAACGTAAAGGCCATCCACGGTTGGTTGTCCTTCTTTGAAAGCTTCTTCGAAAGTCCGTTTGCGATGCCGCAGATTCTGAACTGCGTTCGGTTTTCCTGATCGAGGAGCTCTGCTATCGGTAATGTGTCCAGTGCCTCTGTCAGCGCCGCGTAGTTGTCCAAGGGGTGCCCGGAGACGTAGAAACCAAGGAGTTCCTTTTCAAACCTCAGGCGCTCCGTCGGAGAAAATTCCGTATCCGGCTCACCATCCGCGGCAGATCCACCCGCGGTTCGCTGGAGGTTGACTACAGGCGGTGGCGTGTTCTCCGAAAGCATGTCGAGGAAGGAATCCTGACCCTTGGCGAGATCCCGCGCCAGTGAGGACGCCTCCGCCAGCATGGCGTCTATGCCGTCGAACAGGACTTTTCGCGCTTCTCCGGAGAAGTCGAAGGCCCCTGTTTTCACGAGATGCTCGAGCACACGTTTGTTGAGAGCCTTCGTGTCCACGCGTCGAACAAAATCCTTGAAACTGGCGAACGGTCCGTTCTTCTCGCGCTCCTCTATGACTTTCCGTGCGGCGCCTTCCCCCACGCCCTTGATTCCTGCAAGGCCGAATCGGATGGCGCCTCCTTTGTCTGCAGTCGACGCCCGTACCGGCGTGAAGTTCTCGCGACTCTCGTTTATGTCCGGTCCCAGCACCGTGAGACCCATGGCTTCGGCCTCGCTGATGAAGTGGGCGACTTTCTCCGAGTTTCCCAGTTCGGTCGTCAGAACGGCGGCCATGAATTCCACGGGGTAATTTGCCTTCAGATAGGCCGTCTGATAGCTGATGACCGCATAGGCTGCCGAGTGGGACTTGTTGAATCCGTAGCTGGCAAACTTGTTGAGGAGGTCGAAGATCTCATTCGATTTCTTTTCGTCGATACCGTGCAGCCGTTTTGCTCCCTCGACAAATTTCACGCGTTCC
>JADZFF010000039.1 GCA_020850015.1 Bdellovibrionales bacterium
AGCCGCACTTCTTTCGCCCCCTTTTCGCAAATCAGGCTCACCGAAAGCAAAATATTCCAGAGATTTGGGCGCGATCGTTCTGTTATTGGCCGCGTGCGCATCCCTGTTTGGAGTGAAAGAGTACAATGGGCACGCTTTTATCGCGGGCTGGCTCATCTCACCCCTCCTGCTGGCGATGTGTATCGCTGCCAAGATGAGCGCCTCTGCGCAGACCGCCCCGAACGCATCTCAGGCCCCTGGTCATGTGCCCCAATGGCAATACCGCGCTGAAACTCGATTTTTGCGTGTTCCTTTTATCTTCGTCTCAAACGTAGGCGTTGCCTGCTATCCGATCTATTTGTTTCAAGAGAGCGATCGCTTGCTGGGAGTACAGGCGCCTTGGCTGTTCTCGCTGCTCTGGGCTCTGGCGGTCGGATTTCTCGTGCATAATCAGTGGGAACGGCGGTTTTACGTGTTCCCAAGCTACCAGTACTCCGCTTAGGCCTCCCCCTCACTCCCCCATCGCCGCCCGGTGCGACGACAGGAACGCCCGCGCCCCCGCACTCAGGCCCCGCTCCTCGCCCCCGGCGCCGAGCTCGTAGTTGAGCACGCGGCTTCGCATGCGCGTAAACGCGGCGGTGGTTTCCTCCGAGGCACCGGTGGGGATCAGTTCACGCAGGGCGTCTTGCGCGGGTTTGAGCTCGCGCTGATAGAATTCCCGCTCGGTGGAGTCGGGTTCCAGGCGCGCGGGGACGAAGTAGAGCTGAAGGTCAGGGTGGAGGTCGCCCGAGCCCGAGCCTGCCCCTGCGGCGAAACGGGCCACCTCGGCCTCGAGCTCGGCCAAGCCCCCCCGCCGGGCGGCGGCCACGAAGCCCTCGAGCACGCGCGCCTCCTCGGCGCTCACGCCCCCGGGCTCCGTCTGCCAACGCCCAGACAGCTCGGCCGACCACCAAGGCAGGGACACGAGGACGACGAAAGTCACGGCGTAGGCCGCCACGACAATTCTGCGCGTTCGGGGCTTCACGGACCGCCCTCCGGCTCCAGCGCGCAGCGCGCGATGGCCCGCATGTTCGCGCCCATCTCCTCAACGTACGGATCGCGGATGGGTTTCTCCCAGAAGTAGAAGTAAATCCGATGCATGAGCTTCGCGTCGCTCAGGACGGCCACCAGCTCCGAGGGGTCGTGGAGAACCGCGCGCACGCGGTCGTCGCCCTTGAGCCGGCCCAGGCGATGCAGGAACACGTTCACCGAACGCGGGCCCTTGTTGTAGGCCATGGCGGCCAGGAGCCAGAGCACCTGAGGGTCATGGGCCAGGTCCCGCCTGCCTAGAGTGCGCGCCAGATGGTGGTAACGGTTGTTGAGGTAGGCTGCGGTCGAGGCCACGCCCGTCTCCAGTCGGTAGTAGCTGGCGCGCGGCACGGGCGCGCGCGGCTCCGTCGGGAGTATGAACTGGATCGTGGATTCGTCGCCGACCTGTTCCCGAAGGAAGGCGGGAGTGCGTGCGTCGTAAAGCGCCGTGTCCCGGTTCAGCTCGTCGAGCGCCACGGCCGTGAACTGGCCGATGCCCTTGGCGTTTCGGGCGTTGCGCGCGTTCTTCAGGCGGTCGAGCCGGCTCTCCTGGAAAAGCACGCACCAGAGGAGGGCCTGAGGCATCGAGAGAGCAGTGGCGGCCAGGGCGACTCGATCGCGTATCCGGCGCGCATCCGCCTCGGGGAACCCCGCCACCCGCTGGAGGTACGTCAGCTCCTCGCGATACGCGGGGTCGGCGGGAGGGTCGGAGGTGAAAAGCGCGCGATGAGGCACCCCACTGGGCGCGGGTTCGCCGGCGCACCCCGCCCCGAGGCAGACGATCAGCAGTGATCCGAAGATCCGGCGCCGCGTATCCATGTCCCGATTCTACCAGGCCGCCCGCCTCCACCCCACCCGCAATGCTTGCGGCTGCCAGCGGCGTGTCGCTATGATATCCGCGAGTGGTGAATCGCAGGTGGACCTCAGATAGCCGGCGCCGTTGGGCCGCCCTTTCGCTCGGAGCGGCGGCCTGCGCCTTCGCCTCCTGCTCGCTCGATGAGCCCGTGGACTCCCTGACATGCGGGGCGGAGTTTACTTCCACGACCAGCGTGGCGCTCGGACTGAACGACACCTCGGCCGGGGACGAGCTCGCGCAAAGCTTTGAGCTGGACGAAACGGCCACGTTTACCAAGGCCAGGCTTTTCCTTGCTCGGGTGGGCGCGCCCGGATCCACGATCCAGGTGTCGTTTCAGGCGAACCTCTCCGGGGAGCCGGCAGGCACGGACATCAACAGCGCGATCGCGGAGATCTCTCCGGATGACATTTCCTCCTCGACCTACACGACCTTCACGCTGGACACTTCGATCACCCTGACCGCCGGCACCACCTACTGGCTGGTGCTCAAGGCGAACTATCCCGCGAGCGCGGCGAATTACGTTGAATGGCAGGGCGCGGCGTCGGATGAGTTCGACGGCGGGCAGGCCAAGGAGGAGAACGCGGGGGGCACCGCCTTCGCGGCGAGCGGTTCGCTGTCCGACTTCGCCTTCGGGGCCGCCTGCCAGTGAGTGGCGCTGGCGCACCGCGAATCTTGACCTTCGCCACGATTGGACTCGTGGCCGCGCTATTGGGCGGCGCGATCGGCTGCGGCAACGCCCTCGCGCCCGCGCCTGGCGCCTCTGCCGGGTGCGCGGATGGCACGGCGATCCTTACTGTGGGCGACGGGACGTTGATGCGGGTTTGCGGCTGCCAGGAAGCTGACGGTACGGTGGCCCTCCCGGAGAATGCGATCACCTGCACCGTTGCTGCCGGTACCACCGTTGTCTTCCTTTACCGGGGCACCTCGATCCCGATGCAGATTCTGTCCGTGGGAACCCCGGAGTTCCAGTCCAGCGCGCCCTCCCTGCCTACCTCGACGGTTCAGCTGAAGGCGCATCCCGTGACCTTCGACGCCGTGGGCACCTACGAGTTCGAGGACCGTTTCACGCCCAACCTCACCGGCCAGATCGTGGTCCTCTAGCTGATCCGGCGGTGGGCAGCTCCCTCCGCCGGAAAATCCTTCCTCGTTAGGCGCCCCACGCGCCGCCGATGAGCCTCTTGAGCACACGTTCTCCAGGAGGGACGAACCATGAGCGACCAATCCAAAGCCCAGATCGAAGCCACCGCGAAATCCGCCGCCGGCGAAAGCGACGCCGCCGCTGAGGCCAAAGATGGCCCCCGCGAGCAGGAGGTGGACGTGCTTTATCAACGCCTGGGCGACCGCTGGTTCGCCTTCTCGATCGTCGACGACGAAGTTTACATGGGCGCGATCCCCGACGAGTCGATCGGACGCGGCCCCGGCCATGGGCTCATCAAGTAATCCACGCAACCACAGCAAGCGGGCGCCGGCCCCTCCCTCCCCGAAACGGGAGAGCGAGGCCGGCGCTCGTCTTTCCACGACGGCTAAACCGTCGTCGGGCCCGGGCCCGGGTCCGGGTTCCGCTGAGCGCGACGCCGTTGCCCAGCTCGCGCGCAAGGCCACCGCCGCCGCGCTCAAGGACCCCGCGAAGACCGCCAGACTCCTGACGGACTGGCTCAGCCGACCAACGCCCGGCGCCGCCACCGCAGGCCCCGCGGCCACCGCCGGCGCGCCCACCAAGCGGCGCAAGGCCGGCTGAGGCAGGACAGTCGTGGGCGCTGGGCTGAACGCAACAAATTGTTGCGTTTGACGGAGTAATGGCGCCAAAAACAGGCTGAACGCAACAATTTGTTGCGTTGGCGGGCCGGCGCGTCCGCGACCGACGGGCGGCCCGCCAGACGCACGGAGCGACTCGCGGCCCGCGCCCCCCTCTTGCGCGGGCGCCCGGGCGCCGTGTTAGACTGGCATTCCGGAGCGCCATGGAACGGGCGCCCCGCCAAACGAGGTTCGCGCCCAGCGCGGCCCAGTCCCTCGGAGTGACACGGATGTTCAGCCCAAAATCCCGCTGGTTTCAGGAGCTCTTCGCCTTCGGCGCCGCCTGCGCGGCCGTTGTCCTGCTTACGGGCACGGTGATCTCTCACTCGGGAGAGGTGGACTCGATCGTCAGGCCCGCCGGGCCCTGGGCATTCGGCGGCGACCGGGCGCCGGGCATCCTGGAGGAGCCCAGCGAGACGCCCACAGGCCCGCAGGCCGAGCTTTACGTGGAAGTGGAGCGCCGTTTCGAGGAAGAGCGCGCACGCGCGGATTCCGATCGCCGTTAAGGGGAGGCTCGGGGGAATCAGGGCCCTGGCGCGGCTGGCGCGGGCGGCGAGGGCGCGGCTCCCGCACCAGAAATTCTCGTGAATTTCTCGCTGAGCGCCCTCTCAACCGGATTTTCACCAGAAATTCTCGCGAAACAGCCGTGGAGCCAGCCGCCGGACACTTTGGGGGCCGAGGCGCGGAGTTCCGTCAGAGATAGAAGAACGTGACCTTGCCGTTGTCCCGGTGCGCCTGCTCGGCGTACATGTGCAGGAACTTCACGAACTGCTTGTAGGCGTCGTAGGTGGCGGTCTTGGTGTCGATGGAGCAACCGTAACGGATGTACCTGCGGCCCTCGACGATCGACTGCGCCGAGTTCTGCACCGTGACCAGGATGGGCAAGTAGGTGTCCTGGCTGAAGTAGATCCTGACGGGGATGTTTTCCTTCTCCTTGGGCCCGGCCACGTTGTCCGTGAAGGGAACCTGGAACGAGCAGCCCTCCTCGGAGACGTCAACGAACTCCACCTGCTGCATCTCGGAGTTGCCGGTGACGCAGTAAATCCCCAACAGATGCTTGAAGAAGATGCGCTCCGTCTTGCGGCGCTTCTCCTGCAGGCGCTCCTCCCGCTTGGAGTTGAAGTCGATGACCTGATCAGACTTGCCTGCGCCATTTCGTTGAGACATCGCCTGGGTTTCCTCCAGGAATCTCTTCGGTTGGGATGACCCCACCCTCAATGGACAGTTTCTGCCCCGGGCAGGGTCAGGAACCTGACGGCGAGCTGAGCTCAGCGTGGTCGTGCAGGACATCCAGCAGGCGGATGAGCTCCGCGACCGCCTTGCGCGCCCCAGATGAACCTTTGTCGAACTCCACGCCCGCCATCCGACCGGCTTTCCCCGGGCGGATCCAGGCCACCTTCGCGCTCAGGGGCAGGTAAAGGCTCTGATTGAGGTAGAGGTGCACCGTCAAAGAAGCGCCGGCGGCCGGAAAGTCGCCCGGCTGCTCGCCCTCGATGTCGATGTCCATGCCGATCCCCGACTCGCTGAGATCGTGCACGGGCAGCCGATGCATCCCCTTCTCGGGCAGGATCGCGAAGAATCCGAAGGTCTGCAGCAGCGTCCGCCGCGGCGACTTCCTCCGCTCATCCTGGCCCTGGAATTTTTTCGAGACCATTTGGCGGTCCTTCCTTCACTCCAGCCGGCGCGGCAACCCGGTGGGCGCCGGCGGCAGCTGGATCGTTTCCTGAATCCTCTACTGAAGGCCCGTCAACGCCTCATGCGCGAAGGCCACCCTCTGCTTCAGCTGGATGTCGTAATCCTGGGGGAGCGCGCCGCCCGAGAAGTAAAGGGCCTGACCCTGATGAACGGCGAACACCGCCTGACCGGTCTCTCGAGTCATCATGTAGAGCAACCCGTGGAACTGGTTATTCAGGACGAACTCCGGCGTCCACTTGATGAAGCTCTGATTGAGCTGCGCCATGAAGCCCACCCATTGCCCGCTGAAGCGGCCCCACTGCGTGCGCTGGATCGGGGTGGCCGCCTTCCCCTTGCGCAGGCTCTGGAACTGCCTTTGAGTGGAGTTGAACTGGCTCGAAAGCGAGCTCAGGAACTGCCGGATCTCCGCGAGCTCGGCCTGAGATTTCTCCCGCAGCTTGTCGTGATAGAGCTTCAGCCGCTCGGCGTAGACCGCGTCTTTCGCTCCGCCGAGGAAGAACGTAGCGGCCAAAGCGATCTTCCGGTTTTTCGGGATGAACTCCGGGATCTTCGTCGTGGTGCTGAGGAGCGAAGCCAGGAAGGCCTGCGCCTCGGGGGTCTGCGCCTGGGAATCCACTACGTAAACGGAGTAGGTGCCCCGCGGAAGCGGCTTGCCGTCGGAATAGGCGAAAGCCGGGGTGACCCCATGCCCGCCCGCCAGGCGAACCTGACGAAGCTCCATGAAGTTCATGGCGTTGAGAAGCGTTTCGGACCGTCCGTATACGAGCACGTCGAGTGAAACGCCGTCCGGGAGATTTCCGGCCAGATGGAAAGCAGGCCGAAGGAGATCGCCCTGGGAGAGCGCCAGCGCGACCTTGCCGCCGTCGACCAGCGGGTCCGCGAGGGCCGCGGCCTTGAGCTGCTCGTAGTCGGCGGGATCCACGTCCGGAAGGCTGGGGATCGGCGAGATGAGCTGACCGAGCGCCGGGAATTTCGTGATCGCCGTGCGCAGCAGCGGGCGGATCTGCGAATGCGCCGAGTGCCAGGCCTCCTTCACCATGGGGTGCTCGATGGCCGGGTTGAGATACCCCTGCAGGTACGCGGCGTAACCGCCCGCGACGACCGCGAGGAAACCCAGCCACTTGATGAGCTTCGGCGCGAGGCGCTCGCCGCCGCGTACGGCCACGCCGCCGGTGCCCATGCCCAGGGCGGATGGGGCGCCGCGCGCGCGTTTCTTCGCCTCCTTGGCCTCGAGCTTCTCGCGGACCTTGCGTTCCTTCTCGGCGAGGGCGGCGGCCTTCTTGGCTTCCTTCTCCATGCGCTTGCGCTCTTTTGGATTGATGTCGCCGGTCTTCTCGTCGGGAAACGCGCCCACTGCGCTCGGAGCCGCGCTCCGCTGGGGCTTTAGAATCTGGTTGATGCGCGCGTTTGACTCGCGCGCCTCCTGCTTCGCCGGAGAAACCACAACCGACGGGCTCGAGGGCTCCATGGGCTCGAGGGTGAGTGAACCCACGCGGGTCATGCCCTCGTCGCCACCTATCGGCGAAGGCGCGCCTCCACCCAGGACCGCGCCGAAGTCCGGGATCTCGGTCATTGCCTTCCAGTCGCCCATGCCCTCGCACCAGGCGAAGTGCGCGGGTGAAACCGTCCCCGAGCCGAGCATGCCCCGGATGTCCTCCAGGGACATCGGGCCCTCGTGGTGATCGCCCACGTAGACGAACCACTTTTTTGTACTCAGGTCGGGCATCTCTGTGTCATCTTCCGGTCTAGAAGTCATGGTAAAGCAAAAGGAAATCGCGCGCAATTGGGCGCTCCTCGGACTTCCCGACCACACCGCGGTCATGGCGTTAGGCGGGCGCATCGGCGCGGCTGGCGGCCCTCGCGCATTCCGCGAGCAGTGGCGACGGCTGTCGGGAAAGGCGCTGGTCCATGCCAGCTGTCAGGATCTCGGCGATCTCCAGGTGAGCGACTTGGACAGCCCAGCGATCCACGCGACGGCGACGTCAAGGATCTCCGAGGCGCAGCGCAAACATTCCCGAACCGTGGTGGTCGGCGGCGCGCACGACCTGGGGTTTCCCCACCTTCAAGGCGTGCGATCGGCGCTCCGGGCGAAACGACTGGGCTGCCTCAACCTCGATGCCCACCTCGATCTGAGGCCGCCCACGCCTCTGATCACGAGCGGCTCGCCATTCCACCTCGCGATCGAGGGAAAAGTGCTCGATCCCTCGCGCCTCCTCGAGTTCGGGATCCAGAGCCACTGCAACGCCGCATCCCTGTGGGACTACGCCGAGCGAAAGAAGATCCAGGTGATCGGAATGGACCGTCTTCGGCGTGGGCGCGCCGTGCCCGCCTTCGCCGCCGCGCTGACGAAGCTCGCGCGGAAGTGCGACTCGGTGGTCGTGAGCCTGGATCTCGACTGCCTGGCCGCTGCCCACGCGCCTGGGGTTTCCGCGCCTCAGGCCGAGGGATTCACGGGCTCCGAAATCGTGGAGATGATGGAGATCGCTGGCGCTAACGCCAAGGTGGTATCGCTCGGCATATTCGAGCTCAATCCGGAACACGACGTGGACCATGCGACAGCGCGCCTCGCGGCGACCTCGGCATGGCACTTCATCGAAGCCTGGCTCGGAAAATCAGGCCGCGCCTGAGCGGCGCCGAGGGGAATCTCCGTCGGGCGCGGAGTCAGGCGCGAGCTCGCTTCGGATGTCCTTGACCTGGCGGGCCGCCCCGGCGAACAGGATCGTCACGCGCCCGATGCGCTCACGGAGCTCCTGGCCGCGCACGCGAACCGAAGCGAAGTCCGCGGCGGCGCTCCTCGCGGAATCGCTCCACCCGCTGAGCTCCTGATCCAGCCCAGTGACCGATCGAGAGCTTTGGTCGACCGCCGCGCGGAAGGCGCGCGACCGGGCCTGAAGCTGCGCGCAGGCCCGCTCCAGCGGCGCCACCCCGTACTTCTCGGCCCGTGCCGCCAGCTCGGTGATCGCGCTTTCCAGCGCCGCGGCCTCGGCCCGGAGACACACGAGGCTCTCACGCGCCGCACGGGCCCGATCCGCGCCCTGCGAGGCGCCCGCGCCCAGCTCGCGAAGCGCTCCATCCGCCTCCGACGCGCGCTCGATCAGCGCCTTCGCCTCCCGGATGAAATCCCGCAGATGAACCGCGAAGCGCTTGAAGTGATCATTCACCTCGGCGCTCCAGCGGCCCACGTATTCGCTCACGGTGGCGGGGCGCCAGCCAGTGGCCAGGAGGCGCAGGCACATGAAGGCGATCAGAAAACATGAGGTGAAGAGCAGTCCGGTCAACGCGCCCGAGGATTCCCTCGATCGCGCGCCCAGGAACCCTTCATAGCCCGAGGCCACGCGAAGCCGGAATCCCGCGCCGCCCGCGAGCGCGATCGTGCGCATGTAGTCGAAATCGCCGGTTTCGAGGTCGAAGCGGTGGATCTCCGCGCGCTGCTCCTGCTGGGCCACGCGCGCCGGAAAAAGCTTGAGCGGCTCGGGAAGCCAAGCCGCGGTCTGCTCCACCGCGGCCCGCGGAGGGTCCTGCCGCCCCTGGGCGGTGGCCTCCGTGAACGCGCGGTCCACCATCGCGGCCGTCATGCGCGCCCACTTCAGGCTTTCTTCTGTTCTTCTCTGCTGCAGGCGCCAACCATCCCAGAGCACGGCGCCGGAGGTAATGCCCGCGGCGAGGCCCAGGGCCCCCAGCGCCTGAAGCAACCGGGTAAGCCACATCCTCTCTCAGATCGGCTGAAACCCTTGGAAAACCAAGGGGGTGACGGTATCTTGGCAGCCACTATGGCACAGACTCTGATCTTGGCGGTGGACCAGGGAACCACGGGCACCAAGGTGCTCCTGATGGACGAGAAGCTTCAGGTGGTGCGCGAGGCCTACCAGGACTTTCCCCAGCATTTCCCGCAGCCGGGCTGGGTGGAGCACGACCCCGACGAGATCTGGGCCTCGGCGCTCCATGGCCTGCGCAAGGTGCTCGACGGGGTCGACGTCAAGAAAATCGCGGCCATCGGGCTCACGAACCAGCGCGAGACGGTTTGCTTCTGGGACCGCAAGACGGGGCACGCGCTCTCGCACGCCATCGTCTGGCAGGACCGCCGGACGGCCGACGCCTGCGCCGCGCTTCGCGAGAAGGGCATGGAGAAATTCTTCCAGGAGAGCACGGGCCTGCTGCTCGACCCCTACTTCTCGGGCACGAAGGTGGCCTGGGCGCTGAAGAACTGGGACAACGTGGGCCGCGCGCAGAAGGAAGGCCGACTGGCCGTGGGCACGATCGACAGCTTCCTTGTGGCCCGCTTCACGGGCGGCGCCGAGCATGTCACCGAGCCTTCGAACGCCTCGCGCACGCTCTGCTTCCACCTCACGAAGCATCGCTGGGATCCGGATCTCTGCACGGCGCTCGGCGTGCCCGTGGAGATCTGGCCCGAGGTGCGGCCCTCGATGTCGCTCTTCGGCCAGACGCGAGGAGTGCCCGGGCTCCCCGACGGGATCCCGATCATGGGGATCGTCGGCGATCAGCAGAGCGCGCTCCTGGGCCAAGCCTGCGTGCGCGCGGGTACGGCGAAGTGCACTTACGGCACGGGCGCGTTTCTGCTTCTCAACACGGGCGACAAACCCGCCATGTCACGTCACCGGCTTCTCACCACCATCGCCTGGCAGCTCAAGGACCGTTCGGTGACCTACGCGCTCGAAGGCAGCGCCTTCATCGCGGGTGCGGCCGTGCAGTGGGTCCGGGACGGACTGGGCCTGATCCGAGCCTCGCACGAGATCGAGGCACTCGCGGAAACCGTGGCCTCGTCGGACGGTGTGGTGTTCGTGCCCGCGCTCACGGGCCTCGGCGCTCCCTATTGGGATGCCCATGCCACCGGAATGCTCACGGGCCTCACGCGCGGATCCACACGCGGCCACATCGCGCGCGCGGTGCTCGAGGGCATCGCCTTCCAGAACGTGGACATCCTTCAGGCCATGCAGAAAGACCTGGGCAAGCCACTCGCGCGGCTCAACGTCGATGGCGGGGCCGCCAAGAACAACCTGCTCATGCAGTTCCAGTCCGACGTGCTGGGCGTGGAGCTGCACCGGCCCCGCTACTCCGAAACCACTAGCCTCGGCGCGGTTTTCGCGGCTGGTCTCGGGGCGGGGGTCTGGAAGGATCTCACGGACATCGAGAAGAGCTGGCAGGAGGATCGCCGCTTCGCGCCTCGCTCCGACGAGAAGTCGCGCGAGGCCGAGCTCAAGCGCTGGACTCAGGCCGTGGCGCGCGTGCGGATGGCCTGAGCCGCCGACGGGCGCCTCTCAGGGACAGTAGGGGACCGGCCAGTCCTCAAGCCAGCGCTCTGGCACGCCGTCGCCCTCGTGATGCATCACCCGGGTGTTCACGAGGTCGGCCGCGTTGTTCACCTGCCGCCGCTCGTTCGCGCTAAGCGTCCCGCAGGTCGCGGCGCGCGTGGCGTTCAGCGCGTCCCAGTTCCTCACGAAATCGCTCCATCTCCCCTGAATCACGCGCCCGATCGCCATTCCCAGCTGGTTGGCGAAGGCCCGCTTGCCGGTGGTGAGATCGCCGCTCGGCGGTACGGGGTAAAATCTCCGGACCCTTCGGTTGAACTCCGCGGTGCGCGTGGGCAGTTCCGCCGACGGCACACCCTGCATGGCGGCCTGACCGAGAATGGCTCCGTAAAACGGCGATCCCTCCCGCAGCCAGTCCGCGTCGCTCGTCCCGGCTGGCGGCTCTCCCATGATCATGAACGCATCCAGAGCCGGGCGTCCGTCGCGAGTGGCCGAATCGGGGGGAGGCAGCATGGCCGTGTCCGCGTAGGCGTCGAGCGCCGTTCGCCCAACCACCGTGGGGGTTCCCGATTGGATCCGAGCATAGGCCGTGAGGTAAGCGGAGCTTCGCCAGTCCGCTCCGCTCTGGAGAAGAGCGCAGGACTCGTCTCGGATTCGCACGAAGTAATCGGTGCCACCATCGTTCATGCAGCATTTCTCCATCAAGTAGGTGAGATCAAAACCGTGGTAGTGGCGGTATCCCAGCCAGTGGAACATCTCATGCACCATGGTGGCCTTGCGCATGCCCGGGGAGGCGTGGGGGTAAGCCGCCGCATCCTGGGTGAAGTTCGTGCTGTTGATGACCATCGCGGGGTTTCCCTCCGCCGGACAGGAGATGGCCTGGGCATCCGTTCCTGAGGTGATCGACACGCCGAGCGTTGGTGGCCCTCCCGAAACGCCGCAGGCGATGCGCGCGGGCCTGCCGAAACCGGGCTGGAGAAAGGCCGTCATCGAGGCGGCGTCCATCTGGCGCTCGCCCCCCATCTCGCTGAGGCAGGAGAGCGCCGTGCGCAGGCCATCAGTCAGCTCGCGGGCCAGGGCGTCGTTGCCTCCGGGATACCGCGAGTTGCAGCCGATCGCCTCGACGTTGTTTCCCAGAGCCACCGAGTCGCCGGTCGCGGCGCCCGGCGCCAGGTTCAGCCACGAGAGGTCGGCGAGCAGCGCCGAGGCGTTGGGTGGGGCAGGCGGGCGAGGGCAAGTCTGGGTGGCGGCGCCCCAGCGGGAGTGCTTGCGAATCGCGGCTCTCCCGCCGCCGGGCAGGAGCTCCCAGTAATCGATCACCTCCATCTTCCTTGGGCCGATCGCCACCTCCGTGCGCTCGCGCTTGGGAATGAAGCGGTCGATGACGAGCCGGTCCCGGTGGAATTCCCTGACTTCCATGACCGCTCCGCCTGGCGTGAGGCGCTCGATCCTTTCGAGCTCGCTCGTGAACGGAGAAAACGTAGCCACCACCCAGGCGCCGGTCTG
>JADZFF010000040.1 GCA_020850015.1 Bdellovibrionales bacterium
CAGCTCGTCGCCCCCGTGCATCCGTTCGTGAGAGTCAGGCTGCTCCAGGCCGTGCAGCCGCCGTCTGCGCCCGTCGCCGTGCATCTGATGTAGACCGGCTTCCCCACGCCGGCCGCGGCGTCGATCACGGTGCTCATCACGATCAGGCGACCGTTCGCCGGGCACATCACCGCACCCGATTGCATCGCCCCCTGCGTGAGGGCCGTCACGGTTCCAGCGGTCACGGAACCCGTGATGTTGCTCACGTTCCAGGTACCGCCCGCCGTCCGGTAGGCGTACTTGATGAAGCTGTTGCCCACCAACGTCTGGGCGTAGAAGGAAAACGTCACGTGCGGCAGGTCGGTGGCGTCGAAGTTCAGCGTGAGCCCCTTGAGAGCATCAACCGTCGCCGTGTTGGCCGCGTTCGTCGCTCCTGCGGTGGAAGCGGCGGAAAACACTACCTGAATCGTCCACTCTCCGCTCGCCTGTCTCTCCGCATAGCGAATCTGCTTATTTCCAGCGGCGCCTGCGGCGCTCATGCCGTAGACATAGACCACGGCCGGCGTGCCATCGGATTTGTAGGCGACGCGCATGATGCTCGCCGTTCCGCCGGCCGCGGCGTTGGGCGCGCCCACACAGATCCCGAGCGCAGTACCGCACACCGCGGTACCGTAGTTGGCGTCGATGACCTCGATGTTCCAATTTCCAGTTTCGTCCAAGAACGCGAACTTGAGCCCACCGACGGTGGTGGTACCCGAGATGGCCGAGTTCTTGTCGTAGTAGACTATTCCGGGCAGCTTCGTGACCGGACTCAGGGCAAGATCATTCACTCCGCCCGTGAACTGATTGAAGGAGAGCGAGGGCCCGGCAGAGACGATTCGCTCGACGGCGACCAGGTCGCCCGAGTCGTCGTCGCCAGATCCCCCGCCGACGCCTGAAATCGTGGTTTCGCAGCCCGAGCTAATCAGAACCGCGAAAAGCAGCATGGAGAGGGCCGTTCTCATAGTCATCCTCGCCCCAGACACTAGAAGTTGAACCTCAACTCTCCAGGCACCCTGAACGCCCAGGATGCCTCCGACGCCCCTGAAACCCCTCGACTTCCCGAACCCGAGAACGCCACGGACTCGTAGCGAGCGATCACCGAAAGCCCTACTTCGAAAATTTCCGTCACTGGGTAACCCAGGCTGAAGGCGGGCTCGGCAAAGAGACCACTCTTGTACGTACCCGTGCTCTGACCTGTTTCGTTTCTCGCGAAAGAGAACCCAAGCGCCACGGAGGCCTCAAATGAAAAGTTGTCTGAAAGCTGACCGGGTACAGCGGCTAGAACTAAAAGCGAACTCGTTCCCGTGGAGGAAACGGCCTGATTTGGCTCCGTATCGGTGGCCGATCGACCGGTGTACTCCACCCCGAGGCCTATGAGCAGCTTCTCGGCGAGGCTCCCACCGATGGCCTGGAGAAGCGGACCGCCGATCACGAAGCGGACCGAATCGACCACGACCTCGGTCGAATCCGGATCGAGTCCACTCAGATCCCCGAATTCGAACGTCGACCGCTCGAAGCGAGCCCGCACGAAAAAGCCTTCATTGTTGAGGCGGTACCGCAGCTCTCCCCCATAATTGATCCCGACGGTGACGGGCAGCGAGAGATTGAATCCCGTGCCCGAAAGGTCATAGGTCGTCGCGGCGACTCCCCCGAGCAACCTGACACCGAGGCGGGAATCCGAACCCAGGCCGCCAAGGTCACCTAGAGACGCGTCCTCGGCCCGCGCGGTACTGAACGACACAAGAGAAACCACGCTCACGAGAAGAACTACGGCCGTGGCGCCCGAGTTCCTCATTGGAGGAATTCCATCCTTCGAAAGGGTTGAAGACCGCGGGAAGCGGGCGCCTGAACGGAAAGATCCGAGTGTCTAGGGTCAACCCCCTTCAGCCAGGAAATCTGGTGAAACGGAAGAGGCGCCGCACGAGTGCTCTTCAAAGCTTGCATTTCGACGGCCATCGCGGGGCGACGGTCCTGGGTGGGCGTATCCCACATGGGGACCAGGGGCAGCACCTCGATCTCGGATTTCAGTAGCGCTCGACCAGAAACTCGCGGCACTTGCGAATCGTCAGCCATGCGGGTCGTCGCTCCCTCCTCATGAGAAGCCACCGGAACCCGAGAGAGCACCGGTACTCCCCGAAGAATCGAAAGAATTTCCTCTCGCGCACCCTCCACGTGAGTGACTCGCTGAACATATCTTAGCTTGTGCGCGGTCAGCCCCAAGGCTGCAATCGGCGGTACCAATAGGCGCGTGCCGGGAGCGACGATGTGGGGGTTCGCGATTCGGTCACGGTTACGCGCGTACAGCTCTGCCCATAAACGGTGCGACCCGTACATGCGATTCGAGAACTCCGCCAGAGTCTCACCCCGAAGGATGGCCTCCTCCCTGGCGCCGCCCGACATCGCGGCCTGCGCTTGCACCCCAGCGCCACCAACCACGAACGCCACCAAAATGAGAAGCGACCTAGTCATGGGCGGACTCCGCTGAAGGCCTACCCGCCGCGGCTTCGAGCTCCGCGATCTTGGCCTGAACCTGCTCCTGCTGCGACGCAGGAGCGCGCGCTTGCCTCAGGACGGCGGCCCCGTCCTTGAATTTCTTTTCTCGCTCCAGCATCAGCGCGAGGTTTACGCTCGCCTTGAAGCCAAACTCGGGGTCCGAAGCCAGCTCGCGATACCATTTCTCGGCCTCCAGCGAGTCGCCCATGGCCTCACGGACGAGCGCGAGATTGAAAAGCACTACCGGAGTGCCGGGTTGCTTCTCCTGGGTCTTCTGAAGGATCTTGAGCGAATCTCGGTACTCCTGGGCCTGGTAGTGAGCGATCGCCCGCAGCACATCGATCTGCGGCTGGTCGCCTTGGCGCTCCGTGATCTGTTCGGCAAGTGCGATCGCGCGTTCATTCAGCCGGACGGCTACGAGGATTTGAAGATATGACAGTGCCGCCCATCCACGCTCGGGAAACTGCGCAACCTGCTCGTTGAGAAAACTCCCGGCGAGGTCAAGGCGCTTTTCTTTGTAGAAAATCTCAACGAGCGCTTGAGCGGCCTTCTCGTGTGCGCGGTCCATTTTTAGGGCGCGCCGGTAGTATTCCTGCGCCTGATCGGATTCGCCCGTGTCGGCGTGCAGACGACCCAGCTGATAGAGGACTTCGGCGTCAGTGGGGTCGATGTCAGACACCTTCCGAAGCGCCGTGACCGACTCCTTCTTGCGTCCCTGGCCGGACAGCGATTCAGAGAGCCCCAGCCATCCGTCGCTCTGGCTCGGAAAATGTTCGACCGCCCTCCGGTAGACCATCTCCGCGCTCTTCCACTCCCGCAAATCGAGGTGAGCTCGACCCAACGCGAGCTGAGCTTCAGCCAGTCCAGGATCCTTGGCGACGACGACCTTGAGATCATTGACCGCCGGGCGCGGTTGTTTCAATGCTAGGTAGGCTCGGGCGCGAAGCAGGAGTCCGCGCGAGGGCCGCGAGTACCTCGGAAGGTAGTGACTGACGATCTCAACCACGGCCTCGTGGTCCTGCGCTTCCGACAGCAGTTGGGTCTTGAGCTCCACGGCCTCCATGTGGTCCGGACGCAGAACCAGGACCCGATCAACCTCCTGCATCGCTCCATCGGGCTGCCCCTTGCGGCGAAGCACCTCGGCACGAAGGAGGCGAACTTCCACTTGGAAAGGATTTCCATCGGTGAGCAAGCCCTCCGTCAGGGAGTCGGCTTGATCGAGCTGGCCCGCGGCAAGTTGAATTCGAGCTTGGCCGAGTTGGCCAACCTCTTTCATGCCCCGCACCTGCGAGATCTTCCGATAGAGGGCGAGCGCGGATTTGCGGTCACCGCGGTTCTCAGCGGCCTTGGCCAGAGCCAAGGCATCACCTGCGTCAGGTGCCGCGAGTGCCTGTTGAGAGACCGACACGACCGCAAGCACGGTCCAAAGTCGGAAAAAAATTCCACCCATCCTAACGGCTTTTCGGTGAACTTTCGGGAATCATAAAGACAATTTGAAGTCCGTTCCGAGGCCTCAAGAGGTCTTCGTAGAATGCCGTGCCCTCATAATTTGAAGGTTTTTTTCACATACCCGGACGAATAGCGGTCCCCCGACCCGTCAGAGAATCCCTTGATTTATGGCGCATTGCGTCATAAATCCGGACTATGCGCCCCGCATTGTCCCGCCGCCAGGCCTTCGCCCTCCTTTGCATGCTCCTCCCCGCGCTGAGCGCGGAGGCCAAGCTTCCCAATGAGGCCCTCATCGAGGTGGCGCAACCCGAAGGCGACGTAGCCGTGCGCGCGGTGTTCGACCGCCCGACAGTGGCCGCCATCCTTGCGAGCGGAGACTACGAGATCAGCTCCGAGCCCGTGGCCGAAGACGAGTGGGGCCGCCCCTGGTTCGTGCTGAAAGCCGGCATCGGCCTGCCGAACCTCGTGAGCGCTTCCGTGGAGATTTTCATCCTGCGCGAGTGGACGATTGAGCTCGGCACGGGCGCGGGCCTTCTGCCCTCCGTGTTCGAGGGCTCGATCCGCTGGCGCCCCGACGCCACCTGCTGGGGCTGCGACGGCAAGAACTTCCTTTCGCTCGGCTTCGGGATCGACCCCGCCGTGTACTTCAACGGCGAAGGTTCTCAAAACGGCACCGTGGGTCTGATGCTCACGGCCTCGGTAGACATCATGTACATCCGCCGCTTCGCCGAGCACTTCGGCTTCTACATCGGATCACGCATCGGCGCGGGCGTCGTCACCGAAGTCCCGCCCGGCGACTGGAACGGAAAGTTCGAGCCCACCCTCACGATCCACCTGATTCAGATCGGCTTCGCGTTCTGAGCCTCCTC
>JADZFF010000041.1 GCA_020850015.1 Bdellovibrionales bacterium
CGTCGCCGGGGCGGGCGCCGGCGTTGGTCCAGGCCCTCTCTTTCGCCACGAAGCCGCTCACCGAGAAGCCGAGCTTGATCGTGTCGTCGTCGATGGTGTGGCCGCCCGCCAGGCAGGCGCCGGCCTCGTGGATCTTGTCCACCGCGCCCTTCATCAGAAGCCCAATGAGCTCGCCCGGGAGCGTGCTCGAGGGGAAGGCGAGGATCGTCAGCGCCGTCGCAGGCTGACCGCCCATGGCGTAGACGTCGCTCAGCGCGTTTGCCGCTGCGATGGCGCCGAATTCCACGGCGTCGTCCACGATGGGGGTGAAGAAGTCGAGCGTCTGCACCAGGTAGCGGCCGTCGCCTAAGTCCCAGAGGCAGGCGTCGTCCAAGGTGTCGGTGCCCACGGCGAGCTCGCGCGGGTGCTTGAGCTCAAGCGCGCCCAGGAATTTACGGAGCTCTCCTGCGGGGAGCTTCGCGGCGCAGCCGCCTTTGACTACCGTTTCGGTGAGGCGAATCGATCGAGGATCCACTTCTTGCATGACTCGAGGTCTCCCGAATAGAGCGTCTTGCGCTCGGTTTTGGCCTGCGAATGGCGGTACATGCGGTCGTAGTACTCCGTCAAGAGCGGCTCGACCCAGGCCTCGTGGCCGCGGCCTTGGGCCATTGCCTCGCGCAGGCTCTTCGAAACGCGGGCCTGGAGCTCGCCGCCGAGCTTCGTGCGCAGGGCGAGAATCGAGGCTTCGAGCCGCGCCTCGAGCGCAAGGGGGGGCTCGCCCCCGCGGAGGGGCTCATCCACGTACTCTACGACAATCGAGCGCGCGCGCTCCTCCACACTGGCTTCCACCCAGATCAGGGGCGCGGTTTCCATTCGCGCTTTGACGGCGCGAGGGATGGCGCAGCGGCCGATCCGAAGACTTTCATCCTCCACGAGGATTGGGGTGTCGCCCAGGGGTCGACCCCAGAAGTGAAGCGCCAAAGCCGACTCAAACGTCGCCTGAGCGGGCTGCGGGCGTTCGGGCCTGCGTCCGAAGCTCGAGCCGCGGTGAGCGGCGAGCTGTTCGAGATCGATGCGGGGCACGCCCGGAATCTGCTGGAGGAGCCTCGTCTTTCCCGAGCCCGTGAGGCCCGAGATGACGACGAGCGGAGGGGGCGTTTCCGCTGCGGCAAGGAGTTCCCTGCGCATGCCTTTGTAACCTCCCACGACAGTGGCGCACTCGGCGCCCGCCTCGCGGATCCACTCGGCTGCGGTGCCCGAGCGAAGCCCGCCTCGCCAGCAGGCTACGACTCCCGTTCCTGTGCCGGAGCGCAAGATGGCCGCCCGCCAGGCAACGGTGCGGGCCGCACGCACCTCGGATCCCACCAAGCGGTGTCCGAGCCGGATCGCGGCGTCCTGCCCCCGCACCTTGTAGGTGATGCCCACCTCGTGGCGCTCGGAGTTCGTGAGGATCGGCAGATTCACAAAGCCCGCAATCGCACCCTCCGCGGCCTCGCCTTCGGAACGCACGTCGAGAAGAGCGGGCGTCTTCAGTGGAAGCTCTGGGTCGAAGGTCTGGGGGTCCGGGAGCGGGAGAAAGGCCCGACAAAATTTCAGTGCTTCTGCCGCCGTCACGGAGTTCATGTGTCTAGCCTCGGACGGTGCGTTGGCCGGCTTTGCGCAAGAGCGTCAGGGAGGCGCGGCCGTAGCGTGCGGCGGTCTCACAGCTCAGGGCCGCGAGGTCTCGGTCGAGGGAAAGGCCCGGCGCGAGCTCCACGACGTCGGCGCCGAGGATCTGGAACTCGTCGCCCGCGCCCAGACGTTCGATCACGGCGAGTACGTGGTCGGGCGTGAGGCCGCCGGGCTCGGGCGTGCCGCAGGCCGCGGCCCAGCGCGAGTCCGTGCCGTCGAGATCGTTCGTGAGGTAAACGCGCTTCACGCCGCGCGCGCGCAGGTGCTCGGCGACGGCCTCGGCGAGTTGCGAGGGCGTGAGCTTCAGGCAGTCGGCGGCCCAGAGCTGGCGTACGCCCAGAGTGGATTCCCAGTGCTCGCGCGGCTTGGCTGAGGCGCGGATGCCGATCTGCACGAGCCGTCCGCCGCGGCCCAGGAGCTCGTTGGCGTGGTAGGCCCAGGTGGCGAAGCAGTACCGCACGCCCAGGCGATCGGGCAGAAGATCGGTGTGCGCGTCGAAGTGCACGATGCCCAGATCCGCGCGCCCTTCGCCTTTGCCGGCGCTCGGCCCCAGAACTTCGGCCACCGCGGGCCAGCTCACCGTGTGGTCGCCGCCCAGAAGCAGCACGCGAAGCTCCGGGTTGAGCGCTCGCAGGAGAGCGTACACGCGCTCCGCGATCGAGATCGGCGATGCGGGCAAGGTCTTCAGGCCCTTCTTGAGCGCGGGCGGAGCGTCGGCGTAGAGGGCCTTTCGCGCGCGCGCGAGCATCGCGGGCGAGGCGCTTTCGTCATCCAGAAGCTGGGGCACGCAGAACACGTCGCCGAGCTCGAAGGCCGGGGCCGTGCCCCAGCGCGCGCGGATGCCCTCGGGCCCGCGTGAGGCGCCGCGCACGATTCCCGCGCCCGTGTCGTGTGGGAGCGCCAGAATCGCCACGGCGTCGGGGCCCTTCAAAGACACGAGGCCCGCGAGATGCTCGCGCCAGGGGCGCTCGGAATTGAAGGTCGCGCCCAAGTAGCGCGCGGCGAAGGCCTGCGACTCGCCCAGTCCCGTGGACACCGCGTGAATTCCACGGCCCGGAGGGCGCAGGTAGAGCGCGAGCTCGTCGAGAAGGAGGTCGGCCTTTGAAGCGCCTCTGCCGCCATCATTGCGCGCGGCGCCCTTCCGCGTGGCCGGCTTCTTCTTCGCCCGAGCCATCAGAGGCCCGTCTTTCCGCGTTGAAGGCGGCGCGCGCTCGGGGAAGAGCGCGATCCCGAAGACTTTTTCGCCATCACCATGACTTCCTTCTCACACGTGTCAGCCCGGTTTTCAATCAACGGCCGGCCCCGGCTTTCATGCAGGAAGGGGTCGGAGCCTTTTCTGTGGTATAGCGAGTCATATGAACTACATCCACGCTTCCGATACTTTTCTGCCGAACATCCGCCATTCGCACGCCGCCGACTGGGCCGGCGCCGGAAAGGGCCTGGGCGTGCTCTTCTACTTCAGCGACGATCAGGGCGCCGCGTTCCGCCGCGCCGTGAAGACCATGGACCCCGCTCTCTCGGCAGTGCTCGAGCGTGAGCCAGAGCTCGACGCCCTCAAGGGCGCCACCGCCGAGGCCGCCTGGTTCCAGGCCGGCGAACGCACTTATTACGTCGTCTCGCTCGGCGCGGGCACCCGGCGCGATCCTTCGGGCCTGCGCGTGGGCGTGGAGCGCGCGATGAAGGTGGCCTACGGCCGCAAACACAAGGGCGTGGCGATGTACGTCGACGGCGCCACCCCGGCCGAGCTCAGGCTCGCCGCCGAAGCGGCCGTGGTGGCGGGCTACCGCTACGACACGACGAAGAGCGAGCGGAAGGCGCGCGAGGAGATCCAGGTCAGCGTAGTGGGCCGTGGCATCAACGCCTCCGAGCTCGCTGAAGCCGAAGCCGTGGGCCGAGGCACCGCCTTCGCGCGTGAGCTTGCAATCCTCCCCGCGAGCCACGCCTATCCGAAGGCCGTCGTGGAGATGGTGAAAACCTGGGCCAAGGGCCTCCCGATCGAGTTCCAGGTCTACGGGCGCGAGGAGTGCAAGGCCAAGGGCATGGGGAGTTTCCTCTCGGTGGCCGCGGGCTCGCACAACGAGCCGCAGATGCTCGTCATGCGCTACAAGCCGAAAGGCGCGCGCCCCGGAGTTCGCCTGGGCTTCGTGGGCAAGGGAGTGATCTTCGATACAGGCGGCTACAATCTGAAGGTCGGCGCCTACAAGGACCTCATCGACATGAAGGCCGACATGGGCGGGGCCGCCGCCGTCTGCGGCGCGATGATGACCGTGGCGAAGCTCGGAGTGCCGGTGGAGGTGATCGGCGTCTGCGGGCTCACCGACAACATGATCTCGGGCACGGCCACCCACCCGGGCGACGTGGTGAAGAGCATGACCGGCAAGACCATCGAGATTCAGAACACGGACGCCGAAGGGCGCCTGGTGCTCGCCGACGCCGTGGCCGTGGCGCGCGAAGAGGGCGCGACCCAGCTCGTGGACGTGGCCACCCTCACCGGCGCCTGCGCGATCGCCTTGGGCGGTTACTTCACCGGGCTCATGACGAACGATCGCGCCTGGGCCTCGAAGGTTTCCGAGATCTGCAACGCGAACGGCGAGCCGGTGTGGGAGCTTCCCCTTCATTACCGCCACGCCGACGAGCTCAAGAGCGACGTCGCCGACATCAGCAACATGGGCAAGGGGCGCGAAGGCGGCGCCATGCTCGCGGCCACCTTCATCCGCCAGTTCGTGGGCGACACCCCCTGGGTGCACCTCGACATCGCGGGCTCGGGCAACATCTTCGGCGACACGGGCGTGCACGGCACGGCTCGCTACTCCGGCGTGATGGCCTCCTCCCTCGTGCAGCTCGCGCTCGCGCACGGGAAGTAGGCGATGGTGGACGCACGCGCCCCGCGCTGGCTCTCCTGGCTCGAAAAGAGAATGGGTTGGATCGCGATCCCGCAGATCGCGATCCTGCTCGTCACGCTTCAGGCTTTGGGTTTTCTGATGGTGGCCTCGAACCCGGCCTGGCTGCTGCAGCTCACGCTCGATCCCATGGCCGTCATGGCGGGGGAGCCCTGGCGTCTCGTCACCTTCCTGAGCCTCCCGCTCACGCGAAGCCCCTTCTGGCTCATCTTCGTGCTCTGGTTCCTGTACTTCGTCACGAACACGCTCGAGAAGGAGTGGGGAAGCTTCCGCGCCACGCTTTATGTGCTCGTCTCGGTGCTTGTCACGATCGCTTACTCCTTCGCCGCCGATCATCCGGTGTTCGATGTCTCGCATTTCCAGAGCTCGCTCTTCCTTGCGGCCGCGGCCCTGTATCCGGAGTTCGAGGTGAGTCTCTTCATGGTGATCCCCGTGAAAATGAAGTGGCTCGCGGTGCTGGCCGTGGTGTTCCTCGCGGTTGAGGCCTACGGCGCGAGCTGGGGCGAGCGGGGGTTGATGGTGGCCACCTTCTCGAACTATCTGCTGTTTTTCGGCCCCATCCATTGGGACCAGGCAAAACGCTGGTTCCGGCGCCGGAAGCACTCAGGCAAGTTCGGTCAGCGCTGACACACCCGCTGAAATCATAGCAATTTCGAGCGCATGACGCGCTGACTCCGCGCCGCAGTTAAGTCCTCGTAAATTTGATCAAAATGGTCAGATAAGCGATACTTAGAGCATGCGCTCTCCCGTCCGTGCACTGGTGCCGGCGGGTCGCGCGGCTGGATCGATGCGGGACGTTTTGCGGAACCAGAACTGGATCGCGCTGCTGGCGGTGTGCGCCCTCCCTGCGATGGGGGCAGGGTGCAGTGCGCAGTTCAACAACCCACTCGACCTCTCCGGCTTCAACCGCCTCCGCTACGACCCCACGATCGACGCCGCGGCCGGCGTGGTGACCGCCGACGGAACGGACGTGAAGGCCGTGACGCTCCGGGTGCTGGATCCGAAGACGGGCGAACCCATCGCGGGCCTTGAGCTCAAGATCGCCGCTACTGGCTCCGGCAATTCCATCACGCAGCCCGCGGCCACGAACGCTAACGGAGAAACGACGGCCTACTTGCGCTCCACCCGGGCCGAGGAGAAGGCGATCACCATCGAGGAGCCTGTGGGTTTCGAGTCCATGGAGACCGAAGCCACCTTCGTGGCGGGGCCAGCGGATCTCGCGAACTCCACCATCACGGGCACGGGCCCCGTGGTGGCCGACGACTCGGCCACCTCCACGATCACCGCCACGATCCGCGACGCGAACTTCAATCCCATCGAGGGCTCCGACGTGGAGATCGCCGTGAGCGGAACGGGCAATACCCCGGTGTCGACGGTGGGCGTACCCGTTCTCTGCGGTACCACCAATTCCGCTGGCCAGGCGGTCTGCACCGTGCGCTCCACCCGGGCGGAGATCAAGAACCTCAGGCTCGCTCAGCTCGACAACGCCGCCTTCGACAAGATGGGAGGGAGCGTGACCTTCGTGGCCGGTGCGCCCTCGGACCTCAACTCCGACATCGAGGGCACGAGTCCGGTGTTCGCCGACAATACCAGCTCCTCCACGATCACGATCACCTTGCAGGACGCCTTCACGAACGTCGTGCCAGGCATCACTCCCGTGTTCGCAGCCACCGGAACCGGCAATACCCTGGGCTCCTGCTCGGTGTCCGACGTGCAGGGCGTGTCGGTCTGCACGCTTCGCTCCTCCGTCGCCGAGCTGAAGGATCTCAGCATCACGTCGCCGATCGCGCTCACGCCGGCGCCGGCCGCGCAGGTGAGCTTCATCCCCGAGCAGCCCTCCTGGATCGGCACCGCCTTCGAGTTCGAGAAATGGGGCTTGGGCGGGAACCCGGCCAGCGGCCGCCAGAGCGGCGCCTTCTTCCAGCCCCAGAGCGTGGGTTACTTCGCCTCCGACGACGAGATCGTGGTGATCGAGGCCACTGGGGCGCGCCTGAGCCGGCTGAGTCACCTCGCCGCGGACTTCCTGGGGTGGATGGGCTTGATCAACGTCATGCCCCTCGGCGGCGATCCCGGCTGCGACGCCGCGGCTCCCGGCACCGTGACGCCGGGATGGTGCGTGGACGGAGAGGCCCGGCAGGAAACGGGAGCGGGCGCGGGCCTGGGCGAGCTGCGCCAGGCACGCGGAAGCTATCTGGCTTCGGACGGCATGATGTACGTGGCCGACTCGGTGAACAACCGCGTCCTCAGGTACGATGTCGACACCGGGACGTTCCAGGGCTGGATCGGGATCGTGTCCGCCGTTCCTGGAGGCGGGGCGACCGGCTGCGGCACGAAAATAGCCGGCGACTTCACGGGCTCGTATCTGGGAGCGGGCCAGGGCGGATGGTGCATCGGCGGAACCGCGCAAACCTCGGCCGCGACGGGCGCCGGATTCAACTCGCCCCACGGGGTATTCGTGGATGAATCGGCGGTGCCGCCCCTGCTCTATGTCGCCGATCAGCTGAACCACCGGATCTCGCGCTACGAGCTCCTGGGCACGGATGACGTGAACTACGTGGGTTCCATGGGCCATCAGTCCGGCGGTTTCACCGGCGCCTTCGTGGATCCCGCCGGGGGCTTTCTCTCGAACGGCTTCGCCGTGGGCGGGATGAACGGCCCGAAGGACGTGGCCGTGTATCCGCCATTCATCTACGTGGCGGACTCCGGTAACCACCGGATCAACAAGTACTTCACGAGCGGCGTGTTCGCGGGCTGGATCGGGAGGATCGGAGGCACCTCGCCGTTCGTGGGCGTGGGCCACGCAGGCTGCTCCGGTGCGGGCGGCGGGGCACCCACGCCGGGATGGTGCGCCGGCGGCGAAAGCCAGGCCGGTACGGGCAATGGCGCCTTCAACGACCCTGTATCCGTCGATGTCGACGTGGCGGGCTCCGCGCTTTTCGTCGCCGACGCCGGCAACCACCGGGTGATGCGCTACGAGATCACCCACGACACCATCGACCCGGGCCTGGCCGATGCGACTTTCACCGGCTGGAGCGGCCGCGTGCTGACTTCGCCCACGGGCGGCGCCGCGGGGTGCGCGGGGCGGGCCGTGGGTCTGTCCACGCCGGGCTGGTGCCTGGGCGGAACCTCGGGCCTGGGCTCCGGCGACGGCATGTTCTCGAAGCCTTCGGACCTGAAGTACACCCCGGGCGGGTACCTGATCGTCGCCGAGACGGATAACCATCGCTTGAGCCGCCTGAACGCCGCGAACGGCCTGTTCGACGGCTGGAGCGGGATGTCCCTGGTGGGCAAGCAGAACTGGAACCCGAGCCTGCTGCCCGCGGCCTCTTCCCCCGGGATCACGGACGGCACCTTTAGCGTGCCCCGCGGCACCTGGGTGGACTCGAGCCTTAACCTCTACGTGGTGGACACCGGCAACCATCGCATCAAGCGGTTCAATGCGCGCACGGGCCAGTTCACGGGCTGGATCGGGCAGGTGGGCGCGAACCGTCCCACCGGAGGCGCGGCTGGCTGCACCACCGTGGCTACGGGCGGGGTGTCCTTCACGCCGGGCTGGTGCATGGGGGGCTCGTCCACCACCGCGCTCGGGGACGGAGCCCTCATGAATCCCACCGGTATCACCGGCGACAACGGTACCGCGGGCCCGCAGACGCCGCCGCCGCCACCCTTCCTTTACGTGACGGATACGGGTCACCACCGCATCGTGAAATACAACGCACTCACCGGCCTGCCCGTCGGTTGGACGGGCAAGGTGGGCTCGGTGCCCGGGCAGAATCCGACCGGGAGCAATCTACCGGCCCCCGCGCCGGCGAACTGCGTGGCCGTGTCGCTGAACGTGTCCACCGACGGCTGGTGCACCGGAGGGGTGAGTCAGGCCGGGTCGGGCGGCATGGGAGACTTCAACAACCCCCGCGGGATCGCGTACGCCGCGGATCACATCTACGTCGCCGACTCGAACAACAGCCGGATCTACAAGATCCAGGCGCACACCGGGTTTACCGTGGGCTGGCTAGGCCGTGTCTTCAGCTCCACGGTACCGAACAACATCCAAACCGGGGGGCCGTGCAACAACGGGCTGGTCGCGGGTACCTTCACGCCGGGCTGGTGCAAGGGCGGGGCTACGCAGGCCGGAACCGACGGAGCGCTGGGGGCGCATGGCCTGAGCAATCCCTCGGGCCTCGCGATTAGCGGGAACTTCCTCTACGTCGCCGACACCGGCAACCACCGCGTCACCCGCTACGACATTTCGGCGGGCGGAAACGTGGTGACCTATGGTGGCTGGATCGGTCGTGTGAACGGTGTTGGAACCTGTCCGGCCGCGGTCGGCGGGAACTTCACCCCGGACTGGTGCATGAGCGGAACCGCTCAGCTCGGTGCCGCGGGCGATGGCTCCATGACCTCGCCGGCAGAAGTCACCGCGACGGCGACGCACCTCTTCGTGGCGGATACCGGCAACCACAGGGTGAGCAAGTACGCCATCGCGGGCGGCGCCTTCGTGGGCTGGCAGGGACGGATCGCGACCGCCGCGGGTCTGGGCGGAGGAGCGGGCTGCGCCGTCGCCGCCGATGGCGATCCCACTCCCGCTTGGTGCACGGGCGGCACTTCCGGCTCTGGAATCTTCGACGGCATGCTCAATGCCCCGATTTCCGTGCATGTGGAGAGCGGCGGCGCCTACCTCTACGTGGGCGATTCGCCGAACCACCGGGTCATGCGCTTCCCCACTCCCTGAGCCTTTGTTATACCGGTTCTCATGCGTCACCTTCGCAGCCCGCTTCTGACCGGGACCGCCCCCGCCTCGTTGTCTTTTATCCGCCGCTGGTTGGGGGGCGTTTGCTTCCTGGTCCTCGGGATCGTCACCGTGGGAGGGATCACGCGCCTCACTCAGAGCGGGCTCTCCATGGTGGACTGGCACCTGCTCATGGACATGGTTCCGCCCCTGACCGAGGAGCGCTGGCGGGAGGTGTTCGCGCGTTACCAGCAGTTCCCCCAGTACCAGACGGTGAACCTCGGCATGACGCTCGAGGCTTTCAAGGAGATCTACTTCTGGGAGTACGTGCACCGCATGTACGGCCGGGTGATCGGGCTCGTGCTGATGCTCCCTCCGGCTTACTGGCTCGTTCGCCGGCGGCTCGGGCGGCCGTTGAGCCTCAGGCTCGGCGCGGCCTTCGCGCTCGTTTGTTTTCAAGGATTCATGGGCTGGTACATGGTGAAGAGCGGGCTCGTGAACGAACCTCGCGTGAGCCACTTCCGCCTGGCCACCCACCTGGGGCTCGCGCTCGCGCTCTTGGGATACCTGGGTTGGCTCTGGCTCGAAACGGGGCGGGAGCTCAAAGGCGTGAAACGCGCCCGCGCTTCGAGCGCGCTCCGGCGCATCGGGGCGGCGCTTCTGGCGCTGCTCGCCCTGCAGATCCTTTGGGGCGCCTTCACCGCGGGCCTCCGCGCGGGCCTCGGGTTCAATACCTTCCCTCTGATGAACGGCGAGTGGATCCCCACGGGAATCGCCCGTGAGGACGGCATTCTCATGAACCTGTTTCACAACACCATTGCGATCCAATTCACCCATCGGCTGCTGGGCTGGCTCCTGCTGATCGGGGCCTGGGCCTTTGTTTTCCTGGCGAAGCGCGGGAAGCGGGAGGAGCCAGGGGTTTACCGGGCCTCGCATGCCTTGGCGGGAACGATTCTCATTCAGTTCCTGCTGGGGGCGTTCACGGTGGTCTACGTGGTGCCGGTGCCGCTGGCGGCGCTTCACCAGTTTTGGGCCTGCTTCGTCCTGGGCGCGGCAGTGATTCTGGGCCACGCCCTCTGGCGCGACCCGCGCGGAAGCGCATTGAAGGGCTAGTAGCCGGGGGCGTCGGCCGCGCGGCCGCGCGAGAGTTTTTCCCAGACCTGCCCCATGGCCTGCAGCCAGCTCGGCCGCCCGAGCACCTCGAGCGCGATGCGGGCGCTAGCGGGCGCCACAGGAGCCGTCTCGGGCTTAGTGGGGTCGAAGTCGCGGGCGTCTTCGGCGTGAAACACGGCGTAGTGAAGGGTCATACCGAGCTTCCGGTGAACCTGGAATTTCTTGGCGTACGTGCCGTCGTTTTTCAGGCGGTCGCCCCAGCGCCCGGTGTCGTTCATATTTCCGAGGTACTGGATCACGCGCCCGTTGGAGTCGATTTCCGCGAGAATCGGTTCTGCCGTCAGTCCCTCCGCCTTCACGTGCACGGTGACGTGCGTGCTTTCCTTCACGAAAATCGCCTCGGGCTGGATGTACTGGGTTTCCGTGAGGATTCGGGCGAACGAGGGGGAGGAAAGAATCGCGGCCAGGAGAAGTGGACTCATGGGGTGGGTGTAACGCCGACGGTGGGGGGTGGCAATCACCAGGCACCGGACGGATCGCAACTCCGCTCTTGGGGATCAGAATCTGACCCGTCCGGCGCCTGGCTTCCCGCCATTGCTGACTACTGTTGTACGGTATTCGGGTCTTCAAACCGAGTGACGTTTGGTGTCGGGATCCCGGAGGGTATACTCGGCCCATCATGACGCTGTTTTCGAAGATCATCCGGCGAGAGATCCCCGCGAAAATCATCCACGAGGATGAGCACTGCCTGGCTTTCCACGACATCGCCCCCCAGGCCCCGCAGCACGTGCTCGTGATCCCCAAGAAGGAGATCCGCTCCATGGCCGAAGCCCGGCCCGAGGACCAGGCGCTTCTCGGGCACCTCATGCTCACGGCGTCGAAGCTGGCGCGGGACATGGGCGTCGACGAGGAAGGGTACCGGATCGTCGTGAACACGAATCGCGCCGCAGGGCAGACGGTGTTCCACCTGCATCTGCACCTGCTCGCGGGCCGCGACCTGAATTGGCCGCCGGGCTGAGCTCAGGGCCCGATGAGCCCCTGGTCCACCTCGAGCACGGCGTTGAATCGGGGTTTCTCGCCGGCCTTGCGTTCGCCCGGTTTCGGAAGCGAGGTCAGCCCCTGCCGCACGGTTGCCCGCACCTCGTAGTCGGCGGGGCTCTTTGGCTTGAACTCGATTCGGCCCTGGGCCACCTTGGCGTCGACGTCTTGAGCCACCCCTTTGAAGCTGATCTGGCCGCGCTCGAGCCGGGCCTCGATCTCCATGCCCTCGGGAACCTCGAGACGGCAGAGGCCCAGCGCGACGCTCCTGAGGTCCGCGCTCAGCATCGGCTTGCCGTCGGCGCTTCGGCTCGGGCGGAAACCGTCGCGTGCGATGCCGCCGACTTTGCCCTCCTCGTTCCGGGTCTGGCAACGGTACCGGATCATGTCGCCGCCTCCGCCTACGAACTCCAGGCCGCCCTCGCGCGCCTCCATGCGGAGACGCTTCACGCCCTTGGCCTCGATGTGCCCTTCTGAGATCGTGTGCTCACCCTGCGAGAAATGGAGCTGCACGTTGCCACCCTCGGGCCGGATCTCGCGCCCGGCGATCGTGATCTTGCCCTCCTTGGGGCGGACCTCCAGCAGCCCGCCCAGGATGCGCACGGTTCCGTCCGTGGCGTCGGTTTCCACGATCGGGCTGAACCGGGCCGAGATGAGGTAGACCGTGACGAGCATCGCGACGAGGGCGAGGAGCCCCGCTGCGAGGAAGCCCAGAACCCACTTCTTTCTTTCGCCGCCGGCCGGGGGGGGCGGAAACCCCTCCGCGCTCAGGAACTCGCCCGCGAGCTTCCGTGCGGGTCCGAGGGCTGGCAGGCCCTGTTCCACAGCCCGGGCTCGCGCCTGGAGCACGAGCTCGCTTCGCCGGGCCACGGGAAGCCGGTGAAGGTAGCTCTCCAGCTCCCGGAGGTACACATCGAGCTCGCGCAGGGACGACGCCATGCCGCCCATCATAGAGTAAGCTCACGCCCCTGAACAGGCGCGAGCTGGAGTATGCCGTGAGCTTTCATCCCAGCCAGGCTGGGCGCGGAGGTGGCGCTTCACCCGCTCAGCAACCTTCATCTCTGTCTGGCCTGCGTTTGACAGCGTCCATTTCTTCGCCACCTCGTGGCAGGAATATCAGCGCGCGCCAGCGGTAATCCACCGCCTGCGGCGAGCCCAGGATCACGGGCGGTGGGCCGCTCCTTGCACCGCCTTCTGGCTTGAGCACGATCAACTTTCCGCGTCTTTGTGGACACAGTTTCTCGCTCCTCCTTTTGTTGAGCCCGCTGGGCGCCTGGGGGGCATCCGCCGGCGCGCCCTCCGCACCCTCCGCTACCGCGATCCCGCCGGTGGCCGGTGTGCGCATGGACCAGCAGGCCCTGGACCTCTCGCGCCGCTGGATGATCTTCTATCTGGGGCTTCGGGTGGGTTCAGACGCCCAGTACGAGCGCGCCACGCGATGCCTGGTCTACCGTGCGGCGCTGCGTTCGCCCGGGCCGCCCGGCCGCGTGGCTGTGCTGCGGGCCTCGAACTTCCGCTACCGCAAGCCCGAGGAGCAGGAGGCCAGCTGGGGCCTGAACCCGATCGAGTCCTTCGCCGAGGCGATCGACGACGCGATCGACGACCACGATGAGTACTGGCGCGTTGACCGGGGAACTGCGCTTTATCTCGCGGTGGTTCCGGGCAATGAGGCCGACGACCTCATGAAAGCCGACGCCGATCCGGACACGGGATTGCTGCCGATCGAGGGCCCCTGGCGCTCGGAAAACGTGCAGGCCTACTTCAGATCAGGGTTCTGGATTCCAGATACCATCACGGCGAGAGATCCGGGCTCGGGAAAGACGAGCACGGGTTACGTGCACTCCACGCCCGAGCGCGTGGCCTTCCCTCAGCTGCTCGTGAAGTTCCTGGGAAGCACCATCGCGCTGGATATCGCGGAATGCGCGCTGGAGGCGGGATTGCTCGCTCCGCCGGAAGCGTTCCCTGAGACTCAGGGGCGCGCTCCCGGCGGCGAGACTTCAAGCGGGACGACTACCGGGCCGTGCCGATCTCAACGGCCATAGCCAGGCCGAGCTTCGCGAAGTGCGAGCCGTGCTGGTGATTCAGGAGCGCCAGCGTGTCGCGCGTGGTGTGGATCGCGCGGTTCATGTCGGCGTTCGGAGCCTCGAAGGGGAACACCGCAGCGTAGCCCTGCCGGTGCCAGCTGGCGTGGTCGGAGCAGGCGTAGCCGCACTTGTCTTCGCGCCACGGCACGCCCACGTAGGTGTCCACGAGCTGGGCGGCGAAGCGCGTGAGCTCAGGGTTCGTGTAGTCCGTGATGAGCGTGATGCCGGGATTCTGGCCCGGGTACATCGTCATGTCGAACTGCATGGCCGCAACCACGTTCACGTTCTGCTGCTTGTACTGCGCGGCGATGGCCTGGCTGCCGCGCAGGCCCACCTCCTCGGCGGCGTAGGTCATGAACTGGATCGTGCGGTCGGGGCGGTAGCCGCTCTCGGCCAGCACCCGGAAGATCTCGAGGATCGCCGAGGTGCCCGAGGCGTTGTCGTCCGCGCCGGGCGCGTGCGCGGCGGGATCGGCGTTCCAGCCGCTGTGGTTGATGGAGTCCTCATGGCCGCCGATCACGATCACCTCGGAGGCATTGCGGCCCACGCCGGCGATCCGGGCCACCACGCTGGGCTGGCGCCAGCTGGGATGTTCGAAAAACTCCACCGTGATGTCGCTCCGATGGGCCGAGGCGGCAATGAACTGGTCACGGATCCAGGCCGCGGCCTGGGCGCCGCCTTCGCTCTGGTAGTGCCGGGTGTGGAAGGACGAGAGCCGATCCACGGAGGCTCGGATGCGGTCTGCGCTCACCTCGGCAAGCAGGGGTCGCACGGTTTCCTCGTTCGCGGGGCCGTCGTAGATCTCGATCGGGATCTCGAGCGCCCGGGGAGCGGGCGGGGCGGGATCATCGGTGATGTCGAAGTAGCCGCCGCACTTGCCTTCGGCGTGGCGGGCCCGGGAGATCTCCAGGGCCTCGCCCTCCGTCATCCAGCTTGCCTGGCCGGGGGCCGTCTCGATCAGGCGGAGGCCGTCACGAGGGGCGCTGGCGTAGGCGGGCAGGGCGGCGAGGGTGAGGGAAACGACGAGAATACGGGCGGCTTGGCCGCCCGAGCTTCCATTGCTCATGGCCATTGCGGAACTCCTTTTCCGTTGAGGGGCGTTTAGTTAGGCAAAGGTTACCGACCTGACAGCGGGCTTACAAGCAAGGGGGCCATTTAGCGGTCCATGCAACAACCCGCCGACATCGCGTTGACATTTGATTCATGAATACATAAGCAGGTGTTTATGGGTCGCAGTCCCGCATCTCGCGCAGCCGAAACCGTGAGCCGCAAGCTCCAGGGCGACTTCAGCTCGCGGAAGAAGTTCCTTCTGCTCGCGGAGACTTTCCAGGCCCTGGGCGACACCTCGCGCATCCAGATCGTGTGGGCGCTCTCGCACGGCGAGTTGCCCGTGGGCGTGCTGGCTACGCTGCTCGAGATGAGCCAGCCGGCGGTGAGCCACCACCTGCGCACGCTTCGGAACCTGAAGCTCGTGCGCTTCAGGCGCGTCGGGCGCGAGTCGCTCTACTCGCTGGACGACGATCACATCGAACGCCTGCTCGCCGAGGGGATCGAGCACGTGGAAGACCTACTGAACTGACCCTTGAACTGAGGATGCCATGAAAGAAGTGAGACTCGGAGACCTGAACGTGGGAGCCTCCGGCCGGGTGGCCGGGCTCGATCCCGCCGCGCCTCCAGCCCTGGCCCGGCGCCTTCTGGAGCTCGGCATGGTCGAGGGCGAGAGCGTGATGGTGATGCACGAGGCTCCTTTCGGGCGCGATCCCATCGCCGTGAAGGTGCGCGGCACTCTGCTCGCCCTGCGCCGTCAGGAGGCCCGACACGTCCGCGTGAGCGCCGAAAGCGGGGCCGCCAGTGACTGAGTCCGTCCGTCTCCCTCTGATCGCCCTCGCCGGGAATCCCAACTCCGGCAAGACCGCGCTTTTCAACGCCCTCACCGGGAGTCGCCAGAAGGTGGCCAACTACCCGGGCGTGACCGTGGAGCGCCGCGAGGGGCGCCTGTCCACCTCCTCGGGCAAGGGCCTGCGGGTGCTGGATCTTCCTGGGGTGTACAGCCTCGACCCCCAGTCGCCGGACGAGGAAGTCACCCGCGATGTTCTGCTGAAGCGCCTCCCGAGTGAGGACGCTCCCGAAGCCCTCGTGGTCGTGGTGGACGCCACGGCGCTGGAGCGGTCGCTTGCGCTCGTGCTTGAGCTCAAGCCCGTGTTCCCTCGCATGGTGGTGGCCCTGAACATGGCCGATCTCGCGAAGGCCAGGGGGCAGGAGCTCGATCTCCAGGCGCTCTCGAAGGGGCTGGGCGTGCCGGTGGTGTGCACCGTCGCCACCAGAGGGCAGGGGATCATCGAGCTGCTCGCCGAGGTGGAGCGCGCGCTCGAGGCCTCGCCCCGGGCCGCCGCCGTGGCTGCCGCCGAACCCGACCACAGCGTGGCCGCCATCAGCGCGCGTTTCGCCGAGGTGGACCGCATCCTCAAGGCATCGCGCCGTCACGAGCTCGCGCCGAGCTTCTGGACCGAACGCCTGGACCGCGTGGTTGTGCATCCACTTTGGGGCAGCTTGCTGCTCGGAGTGGTGCTCGCGGCCGTGTTCGAGGCCGTTTTCACCTGGGCTGGGCCCCTGCAGGACCTGGTGGACGCGCTCTTCGCCTGGCTGGGCGAGTCGGCCACGGCGTGGCTGCCCGCGGGCCCGCTTCAGAGTCTGATCGTGGACGGGATCATCGCCGGCGTGGGCGGCGTGGTGATCTTCCTTCCTCAGATCGTGCTCCTCTTCCTGTTCATCCTGCTCATGGAGGACTCCGGCTACATGGCGCGCGCGGCATTCCTCATGGATCGGATCATGGGCCGCGTGGGCCTGCATGGGCGGGCTTTCATCCCGCTGCTCTCGTCCTTCGCCTGCGCGATCCCCGGCATCATGGCCACACGTACGATCGAGAACCGGCGCGAACGCATGGCCACGATGATGGTGGCCCCGCTCATGACCTGCTCTGCGCGCCTTCCCGTCTACGCCCTTCTGATCGCGGCGTTCATCCCCAACCGGAAGGTGCTGGGGCCCTTCGGCCTGCAGGGCCTCACGATGTTCGGGCTCTACGCGCTCGGAGTGGTTTCGGCCATGGCGGTGGCTTGGACGTTGCGCCTCACGGCGCTCAAGGGCCCGCAGCCGCACCTGCTCCTGGAGCTTCCCACGTACAAGCTGCCCGCCTGGCGCAACGTGCTCATGGGCCTCGCGCAGCGTTCCTGGATGTTCGTGCGCCGCGCGGGCACGATCATCCTGAGTCTCTCGATCGTGATCTGGTTCTTGGCCTCCTACCCGAAGTCGCCCGAGGGCGCCCCTGGCCCCGCAATCCAATACAGTTACGCGGGCAGGATCGGCCACGCCGTGGAGCCCGTTTTCCGGCCCATCGGCTTCGACTGGCGGATCAGCACGGGCCTCATCCCGGGCTTCGCCGCGCGCGAGGTGATGGTGGGCGCGCTCGCGACGGTCTACGCGGTGGAGGCTGAGGACGAAGAGAAGCTCCAGACGGCGCTGGGCGACCGTCTCGCGGGATCCTGGAGCCTGGCCACCGCGCTCGCGCTCCTGATCTGGTACGTGTTCGCGCCCCAGTGTCTTTCCACCCTGGCCGTGGCCAGGCGCGAGACCAACAGCTGGGCTTGGACGGGCTTCATGCTCTTCTACCTGACCGCTCTCGCCTACGTGGGTGCCTTCATTGCCTACCAGGGCGCCGTGCTTTTGGGGTGGGGATGACGGCCCAGATTCAGGAGATCATCGCCCTCGCCGCAGTGGGTGGAGTGGCCCTCTACTGGTCGCGCCGCCTGTTCCGTGCCGAACTCGCTCTGCCACTCGCGAGACTGTTGCTTCGGCTCGGACGCGTGAAATGGGCCTTCGCCCTGCGGGCCTGGGTCGCGGTCGGGCGCGGACGGTCAAAGGATTAAGTTGGCCGCCCCTGGGCGACCAAATGCGAGACGTGGTGACGTGGGCCGGAGTCTTGAGGGTGAGTCGCCTCGGCCGCTACGCCCAAACCTCGTCTAACGGCGGCCCCGCGCCCCGAGGGATCGCGAGCTCCACGCTTTCTCCTCGAAACGTCGCGCGCGGATCCGGAAGTCCCAGAGTCTCCGCGAGATTCTTCAAAAGGTACTTCTGCAGCCCCATCACCTCGCGCGGCGACTTCAGCACCCGCGTGTAGGCTAGGGCGTCCCAGAAGCGGCGGGTTGCTACCTGCCCTCGACCCAACCCCGTTTCCGGGGCGCCCTGGCTTGAGCGAGTCGGCGCGGCGTCGCCAGGAGCGCCCTTTCGTGCCCCCGTCACCGCCTGGGCGACTTTGCGGCGGCGAGGGGAGGGCATGGACGCTTTCAGGAAAAGCCGGTGATAGCCCTGAGCTGAAAAAGATCTTTAACGTATGCGCGTCCTCGTATCGTAAACGCTCGGCGCCGGTAGGAGCGCTCAGGCCTCGGCCCGTCGCTTCTCAAAGACGGCGAGCAGAGCCATAGCAATTCCCGGCAGTAGAAGCGTCAGAAGGAGCTCCATCAGGAAGGGGAAGGTGCCCCGGGCGGTTACCCAATGGGTTCCTCCACTTCGGGGCTGAACCACCTCAACGGATGCTCCCACCGCCAGCTTGTTCCACTCGTAGGTGGCTAGCAGCACATCCTGAGGGACGGGGCGGGAAGCGAGCTTGACCTTTATCGTGTACTGGGAAGACGTGGGCACACGTTCGACAATTACACCTCTTTCGCGAAAGCCGTCGAAGTACTTCGCGTAGGCGAGCCGCGTGGAGTTGTATTGGATTCCCATTCCGACGACGGGCCCGAGCAGGGCGACGACCATCTTAAATGCAATGCTGGTTTGGCCCATTTCCGGCTTCCTCGGCACCTAGTTTTTTGTTTTTACGCTCAGCGCGAAGCGAAATAGGCCCGCGTCGCGGAGCGTGTCCATGATCTCAACCACGCGCCCGTGGGCGGTGGCTCGATCGGCATGGATGATGGCGGTGGCGTCAGGCTTAGAGGCGATGACCTCCTTCACCTTCGCGCGGATTTGGTCGAGCGAAACGACGGCCTTACCGAGGGTCATCTCTCCGTCTTTGGTCACGCTGACCTCAAGCGGAGTGTCGGCGCGCTGGTCGCCTGTCTTGGCGCTCGGGAGCTCCACCTGAATCGCCGTTTGGTAGATCGCGGGTGCGGTGATCATGAAGATCACGAGCAGCACGAGCACCACGTCCACCAGTGGCGTCACATTGATGCCTGAGATGACGTCGTCGTCCTGCCCAAAGCCGCCCGATCCGCCTGCCATACGCTACTTCCCTGCGCCCAGAAGCTGGGCGGCCAGATGCGCGCGGAGCGCATCGGCCTCGGTGGCCGCTGTACGCACACGGCGTTGAAAGAGGTTGAAAGCCACGACGGCCGGGATCGCGACCAGGATGCCGAAGGCCGTGGCCACGAGGGCCTCCGAGATGCCGGACGTCACGGTCGAAGCCAGACCACCGCCCGAGGGGTTCTGAGACAGGTTGTGGAAAGCCTGGATGATGCCGAGCACGGTGCCGA
>JADZFF010000042.1 GCA_020850015.1 Bdellovibrionales bacterium
GCCTCGTGAAGCGGGTCCTCGGAGTAGCGGTAATCGAGCGGCACGGGGCGGTCGGTGCTGCGTACGAGCGTCGTGGGTTTTCTGTTCAGGCGGGTCAGGGTCTGCTCGAAGAGCGTGGTGTCGCCCAGGGTGGCCGACCTGAGGAGGAAGCGCGCCTGGGGCAGCGTGAGGAGCGGCACCTGCCAGGCCATGCCGCGCTCGCGGTCCGAGTAGTAGTGGAACTCGTCCATGACGACGTCGTGGACCTGGGCGGCGGAGCCCATGCGCAGCGCCTCGTTCATGAGGATCTCGGCCGTGCAGCAGATGATCGGTGCCGTGGGGTTCACCGAGGCGTCGCCCGTGATCATGCCGACATTTTCGGGACCGAAGTCGCGGCAGAGCGCGAAGAACTTCTCGTTCACGAGCGCGCGGATGGGTGAGGTGTAGTACGAGCGCCGGCCGTGCATGAGGGCGTCGAAGTGGAGGGCCAGGGCCACAAGCGACTTGCCTGAGCCCGTGGGGGTGTTGAGGATGACGTTCTTGCCCGAGAGCAGCTCGAGGATGGCCTCCTCCTGCGCGGGGTAGAGCTCCAGGCCCCGTGCCTCGACGGCGGCGAGGAATCGATCGAGGATCGAGTCGCCGGGCGCGAGGGGTTGGGAGAGGGCGGGAGTTGAGGAAGTCATGGTGCGCGGTCGAGCGTCTCCCTTGGGGGGAGGGAGTGTCAAACGGGGGACATTGAAAACCTGTTGGTACTCGTTCCAATGTGGGGGGCACGTGCGTAGGTAGACTCACCTTTTCCGGGTCTTTCGGTCCGCGGAGCGGCGACGTGGAGGCCGGGCGGGCAGGGCCTCTCGGATGACTTGTCGCTGGAGCATCAGACAGAGAGGGCAGTCATCCTCGAAGTCGTCTCGGCCTTCGAGGATGATGTTCCGCGCTCGGTACTCGTTGATGACCGCGAGGAAGTCGTCCTCATCGCCCTCGTCCGTGCTGACGAGGATCCTGAGGCGCTCCTCGAGTTCGGGATGGGTGAGTTTGCTGAAAACGGGGTGGCGTTGTTTGGTTTGCATTTCCGGGGCTCAGCCAGAAACGTGCCGATCCAAAGAGGCGTTTCGCCGCTCCGTACCCGCTGAGACGCGGACTTGGAGTGCGGGATCCGGCTCAAGGGGCGGGGGTAGGAGATGGCCCCTCGCGGCCGAAAAAGTCGGTTCAAATCCTTCCCCACATCGATCACGCCTCGGTCCGAGAGATCCCGCTTTTTGTCGCTAGGGCTTTTCGTTCAAGATGCAGGCGGCCTGTTGCTGGCCCGCCAGGGTCTCGAACTGGAACGAAGTGAACTCGAGCGTTGTAGGGGAGAACTCGATCATGGCCTCTTCGCGAGGGTCCGGTTGGCACACGCCGCGTGGAATGGGGCAGCCGTCGAACACCAGCTTGTTCTGGATTTTCCGGAACCATTTCAGATCCAGCGCTCTAACCGCATAATTCGGAACCGGATCCGTAATCGAAGCCGGATCGCCGGCATTGAGAGTGACGAGATGAGTTTGCTCGGAGAGCTTCATCAGGGTGACGGAGCAGGGGAGGGCCTGCGACACGTGACCAAAGGTCTCGGTGTTGCCCTCGTGTTTTCCGAGGTTCGCTTCTACGATCCTTTTTTTGCCGCCGGCGTACGCCGACTCAGTGGTCGCGAGCAGGGCGACCGCCAGGATCCCTGGCTTGAGCACGCGGCTCCCGAATGCGAGGAATTGGATGAGGGGACGGCGAGTGCTTCTGTCGGACCTTGTCATGGTGTTGCTGTAGATATACCGGCTTAACGCATAGCGTCAAGAATCTTGTTTTGAGGCCTGCTCCCTGGAAAAGGCGGTTGAAATTATCGATTCTCCTGAACCTAGCCGCCGTCTTAACGGCTCCATGCAGCTTGTAGGAGGGTCGGGCGGGCGACGAAGGAGCGTTTTGGCCGATCGCCTTGTATTCGGCTCAGGGAGTGCCAATGCTCGCAGCGGGTGTGATCAACGCGACTCAGATTACTCAACCCGAAAGACCCGAAAGAAGAGAGGGGCCGGAAATCCTCACCTGCCCAAAGATCGGCCCAAGGACCGCTAAAAGTAAAAGCGCGGAATAAGCCTTGGCTAACTCCGCGCTTTTATTGAAAAATTGGTGGCGGGGGTAGGATTTGAACCTACGACCTTCGGGTTATGAGCCCGACGAGCTACCAGACTGCTCCACCCCGCGTCACACTTTTGAGGAACGAGTCGGACAATAGACCCGAGCCCCAGCGGGAGTCAAACGGGTTCTCTACCGAAGGAGGGGATTCCTTCGGCAAAGTGGTTTAGTCGGTCACCAGGCGGAGTCCGCCGAGTTGAGATCCTCGTAGTAGGATCCGTCGCCCTCGGTGAAGTCGAGCTGATGGGATTCTCGGATGCACCTGCGTCCGCCCTCGCGCACGAGCAGGCGACCGTCGTTCAGGGTCTCAGCCGCGCCCGCGAGCACGGGATAGGAAAAGGGGGCCGTGAGCTGAAGCGCCAGTGCGACGCTCTGCCAGCCCAATGAGGACTGGGAGGTGACGGGCTGGCGGAACAGCTTGTCGTGGAGGCGGAACCCGAGGTCGACGTTGGCCTAGAGGCGGCCCTCCGTGAGGTGGATGGAGCGGGCGAAGTCCTGGATGTCCAGCCCGGGCATGAGCTCGATTAGATTGCAGGCAGCGAAAACCACGGTGGCGTCGGCGGTTTGGACCGGGGTTGCGGGCGCGAAACCGGCCAAGAGGGCGCGGCCTCCGATGGACGGACAAAGTCTGGCCGGAGCGCGCCAGCTCTCGTCAGCGTTCTGAACGAGAACTCGCAACATGTTAAAATCATGGAATGGGGGCAGTGCGCCTGAAGCGGCTTCTGGGGGTCGTGGCTTGGGTGGCTACGGGGGCGGTCTTCGCGACCTCGACCGACCGAACCATCGAAGACCTCAACTTTCATCGCAACACGATCCTCAGAGTGGACCGGGCGCTCCAGGAGTTGGGGCCCTCGCAGGCCCCGGGGTCCGGAGTTCTCGTGAACATCGATGGGAGCACGGATGGCCTGGTCTGTTCACCCACGGGCGGCACCGAGCTCGACCCCAGACTTGAGTTCACGCGCCCGCTCGGGGCTACCGAGACGCTCTCCTACTGCAGCGCAAGCGCAGCCGGGGCGGAGGCCTTCTGCAGTGCCGCCTTGGGGGCTTGCGTTCGTTACAGGGCCCTCGGTGCCCAAGGGTGCGTTTTGGTGCCGATCGACGCCAACACCCCGAACCCCATCGCGCAGGCGCGGACGAGATCACGTACCTACCTGCTTCCGCGAATGGAGACGCACGCAAACCAGTTTCTGCGGTCGCTCGCCGGAACCGGGAGCGGCACCGCCCCCGACTTCGCTCGCCAGTGTTGCGGGACGGGAGGCGGCTCGGCCGAGTGCCTGAGCTCGCTTGGCGCGACCTCGATGAGCTTCATCCGCGAAGACGAGTCCAACGTAAACTGGGCAGGCAGGTATGCGCTTAACGACGCGCGATACGTGCAGGGCCAGGGAGTGCGGAACAGGATCGTGATCTCGGAGGCGACGCTGGCCCACTTCATCACCGAGCAGTCGGTGGAGGAACTCGTGATCCACGAGCTCTCTCACGCCTGCCAATTCAGCCGGACGCACCTGGATTTTACGGCCGGCATGACGGAGCCCCAGCGCAACGACGAATTCGACCGGTTCAAGTTCAACGACGATCGTACGGCGGAGCGAACCCGCGCCGATCTCGTGGCGCTGACGGGATCGGCGACCGTGGCGGACTGTATCGACCAGGCGGTGCGCTCGCAGGTGGCGGCCGCGCGCGCGGCCGGCGGCGACGCTCGTTTCGCGCAGCAGGCGAAGGAGGCCTTCGCCGACGCCGTCTCAGCGATTCATCGGGCCACTCAGAACGGGGACATCAGCCAGTTTTCCCTGGACTGTGCGAGGAGCGCGGACGCCCGCCATCCCTCGGGCGTCGATACCCACCTGAAGTGCCTGCTTGCGCACCCGGGTCCCCCCGCTCAGTCGTTGCTCAGGCAAAGGCTCTGCGGACCGCGCTAGCGCCTAGTCCCGCGCGGACCACGGCGGGATGCCTTCGCAGGACGCGCCGGACGCTGGGGCCGCTTCGCCTCACCCGAGCGCGCGGGCTTGCCCCCCGCGGCTTCTCGAAGAGCGCGGCCGGTAGCCGCGGCTTCCACGTCGCGCCGGGCCTCGGCCTTCTGGCGTCCGCCCGACTTGTTCTGCACCTGGCGCTCCGGCTTCGGCGCCACGCGCCCGAGCTCGGGCTGCCGCACGAGCGCCTCGAGCTGGCTTTTCTTCAGGAACACAAACCCGCCAAGCGGCACTCGCTCCACGCTCAGGTGGCCGAAGCGCGTGCGCACCACGCGCTCCACGAGGAACCGTTTGGCCTGGAAGAGCTCCTTCACGTCGAGCGCGCCCATGCCCACGAACTGCACCTGGATCACGGACTTGCTCTTGCGCGACTCCACCACCTCCACCGCCTCAGGCCGCACGAGCTTGTTCTCGAGCTTCGCGCCTTTCCGGAGGTCGTCGAGCGCCTCGGGAGCCGGGTGGCCCTTCACTCGCACCTGGTAGGTGCGGATGATGTCGGGGCTCTTGAGAATGGACTCAGCCATCGTGCCGTCGTTGGTGAGGAGGATGAGCCCCTCGCCGTTGTAGTCCAGGCGGCCGATCGGGAACACGCGGGCCTTCACGGCGCCGAGGTAGTGCGCGATCGTGGGGCGGCCTTCGGGGTCGGGCGCCATCATGGAGATCACCCCGCGCGGCTTATGGAAGGCCAGGTACACCTGGCCGACGTTCTTGGCCTGAAGGGTGAGGAGCTTACCATTGACCTTGATGGCGTCTTTGAAGGTGTCGGCCTGATCGCCGATCTTGGCGATACGGCCGTTGATGGTGACTTCGCCGAGGCGGATCATGTCTTCGGCGCGACGGCGGGAGGCGATCCCGGCGCGGGCCAGGACCTTTTGAAGGCGTTCGATAGGCATGACGCTCAATACCCCGGGCAACCGGAAAAGGCCATTGCAGGGGCTCTACAGCGAGGCTTCAGGGTCGTCGGAGGCCGCCGAGGAGGCCGCCGAGGAGGCCGTCTCCGTTGCCTCCGCGGCCGGATCCACCACGGCCGCGATCTCGTGTTGGCCCTGGGAGGTCACGGGGACACTTTCGCCGGTTTCGGCGGCAGCTCGCTCGGCCTCGGCCAGCTCCTGCAGGTAGGGCGTGGACACGGGGATCCCCTTCACCCGTTCGCGGATGTCCATGAGGAAACGCTCGTCCTCTTCGGAGTTGTACTGGAGCTGCGTGCGGTCCGTGGTCATCTCGCCCACGAGGCGGCGCATCTCCTTGATCTTGGGATCCACGTCGTCCGGGTTTTTCGTCTCGGAGCTCGGGATCATCTGCTCGAGCTCGCGGAGCGGCGGCATGGCGGAGAGATCCTTGAGGCCGAAGACCTCCAGGAACCGGTCCGTGGTGTTGTAAAGCATCGGGCGGCCCGGCAGCTCCGAGCGGCCCGAGATTTCGATCAGCTTCTTCTCAAGGAGCCTTCGCACGAAGTGCGACGAATCCACGCCTCGAACCTTGTCGACGTCTTCCTTCATCACGGGCTGGCGGTAAGCCACGATGGCGAGCGTCTCCATGGCTCCGCGCGAGAGGCGCTCCTCGGCGGTCTTCACGAGTTTCTTGGCGAGCGCAGCCCGGCCCGGCTTGGTGCGGAGCTGAATTCCTCCGGCCACCTCGGCGAGCTCGATGCCGTGCGCGGGGCTTTGGTACTTGTGGTACAGGGCCGCGATCGCGTCGTCGAAGAGCTCCTCGCGGATCTCTGGCCCAAGGTGCTCGCGCAGCTTGCGGCGCGAGATGGGGCGCTCCGAGAGGAACACGAGCGCCTCGATGCAGCTCTCGAGCTCCTGGAGGTCCAGGTTGCCTTCGTCGTCCACCTTTGGGAGCGCGGCGAGCAGGTTCTCGTCCACAGGCTCGGGCTCGGGCACGGCCACGGCCTGCTGGTGCGCCTCGATGGCGTTGTCTTCGGCGATCTGCTGAATGAGCTCGACCTGGGCGGCGGCCTCTTCCGCCCCGGCCTCCTCGATGAGGTCGGCTTCGGCGCGGCGGTGCTCCACCGCCATCGCCACTGCCAGTTCCTCGAGCTGCTCGGCCGTCTCGGCGGCGTCGGGGATCTCGAGCTCGGCGGGCTCCTCTTCGATATCGGCCGACTTCGCGGCCTCGGCGAAGATGTACTCTTCGTCCTCGTCGTCCGCCGTGGCGGCGGTATGGGCCGTCTCAGCCTGAGCCACGCGCTCCTCAAGCTGAGTCGTGGTCTGGGCCATTACGTCGATCAGAGTCGGGGCTTCGGCGCTGACGGCGGCGAGGGTCTCCAGGGCCTCTTCAACGGCGGCTTCCGCTTCCACGAGGATGCGGTCAGTCTCTTCAGTCGAAAGCACGACGGGCTCGGCGCTCAGCTCCACCGAAGGAGTCTCCTCAGGCGCGGCGGGCGGCGTCTGCTGGATCTCGTCGGCTTTCTGGGTTTCGTCGGTGCTCATTTGATGAATCTCGGTCTCAGTCGTTGAGGCTGGGCTCGGGGGCTCCGATTCCGGGTGTTCCACCAGCGTCAGCCTCGGCGCCGCCCAGGGCTCCGACATCGACTCCAACGTCGTCGGAGGCGCGGCCGTTCTCGGCTCCGTCAACGTCGCGGTTGAAATTTTCGACATCGAAGTCCGAAGCCAGTTCAAGGCGGATCGCCCGAATGTTCTCAAGAAGCTCAAGGTAGATCGGATCATAAGTTTGGTTTTGGTGGAGGCGCATCTTCTTGAGCTTGGAGAGCTCGAGGCCCGCCAGGAAGCTCACCACGACACGTGGGATGCTTGGGTTATCGCCAAGGAGCGAGCGCAGGTCGGTGAGCTGCCCCACCTCGAGCACTTCGCCCAGGCCGCGGATGGTTTCCGCAACTGACACCGTCTCCTTCTTCAGAATTTTCGTTTTGCGGCGCTGCCGCACGAGCGTTTCCTGGTAGCTCAGCGCCAGGTCGCTCACGCTCATCTCGCGCCAGATCTTCGCGACCTTGGGGCGTTTGTAGGGGCGGAGGAAAACCTCGAGGTCGACCTGGTTGAGCTGGTTGAGGTCGTCACCCGCCGAGAGGAAGCGCTGATGCTCGAGCATCTGGCGCAGCAGCTCTTCCGGCGTTGGGCCGAGATCTTCCTCGGCCTGGGCATTGGGGTCTTACTCGCGCGGGAGCACCGCTTTGCTCTTCCAATAGAGGAGAGTCGCCGCCATGAGCAGGAACTCCGAGGCCATCTCGAAGTTCATTTCCTGCATCAGCTTGATGTAGGCCAGGTACTGGTCCGTGATCCGCGCGATCGACACCCGCGAGATATCGAGCTCGTTCTCCTGAACGAGATAGAGGAGCAGGTCGAGGGGGCCCTCGAAGCTCTCCAGGCGGATGGTGATGGGTACGCGGTGCAGCGTGGTCACGGGAGCAGCATACCGAACTGATCAGGGAAGGCAACCTTCGGGAGCCCCCAGGGAACGGGGCTAAACCGTGAAAGTTTACGCCCTGGGGAGGGCAAACCCGAGGGCGTCGTATACGCGCCGGAGGGTGGGCGCGGCCCGCTCCGAAGCCCGCCTGGCTCCTTCGGCGAGGATACGGTCGAGCTCGCCCCGGTCCTTCAGGAGGCGCTCGGCCTCGTCGCGCACGGGCCGGATGGCCTGAACGACGATTTCGGCCGTGTCGACCTTGAGGTGGCCGTATTGTTTGCCTGCGTAAGCAGCCACGAGATCCTGCGGCTTCTTCCCCGTGAGGGCGGCCTGGATCGTGAGGAGGTTTTGGATGCCGGGCTTGTCGTCGCTGAAGGCGATCTCAGTGCCCGAGTCGGTGACGGCGCGCTTGAGCTTGCGTTCGATGTCCTTGTCGGAGTCGAAGAGGTACACGGCGCCGTTCTCCGAGGAGTCCGACTTGCCCATCTTGTTCGTGGGTTCCTGGAGATCCATGATGCGCGCGCCCACAGGCGGGATGTAGGGCTCAGGGATCGTGAAGAGCGGCTTCTTCGGGGTCGCTCCGGCCTCGGGCCCTTCCTGCGGGGTGAATCGGTTGTTCATGCGGATCGCGAGATCGCGCGTAAGCTCGATGTGCTGCTTCTGGTCCGCGCCCACCGGCACCCAATTGGCCTGGTAGAGCAGGATGTCGGCCGCCATGAGCACGGGGTAGGTAAAGAGCCCGGCCGGGATGTGGCTTCCCGCTCGCTCGCTCTTGTCCTTGAACTGGGTCATGCGGTTCAGCTCGCCCATCGTGGCCATGCAGTTCATGATCCAGCTGAGCTGCGCGTGCTCGGGCACCTGCGACTGGACGAAGAGCAGGCAGCGTTTCGGGTCGAGCCCCGCGGCCACGTACACCGCCAGGGAGCGGTAGGTGGCCTCGCGTAGCTTCTCGGGATCCTGGGGTACGGTGAGGGAGTGGAGGTCGACGACCATGAAGATCGGGTCGTAGGTTTCGAAGAGGTTGAGCCAGCTCTTGATGGCCCCAATGGAGTTACCGAGCGTGAGGAAGTTCGTGGGCTTGATGCCCGAGAGCATTACGGCTTTCCGATTCATAGCCCGAGGCTCCCGCCCAGCCCGAAGAGGTTCGCCGCACCGAGGAGCATCCAATCCCCCACGACCTGCGCGGGGTAAAGAAGCACGCGGATGGCGCCCGTGAAAATGAGGCCCATGATGATCACGAAGCTGAATCGGGCCATGCTCTCGTACTTGATCGTGGCCTGCGGAGAGAGCCTGCTCTGGATGATCTTGCTGCCGTCGAGCGGCGGGATGGGAAGCAGGTTGAATGCGGCGAGCACGAGGTTGATGCCCACCGAGTAGTGCGCCATGCCCACCAGGGGCTCCTTGAGCGAGAAATCCGCGGGCACGAAACGCAGGATCGCCGCGAAAATCAGGGCCGAAAACAGCGCGAGCAGAATGTTCATGGCGGGCCCGGCGAAGCTCACCCAGAACAGGCCGGGGCGGTACTTCTTGAAGCGCCGGGGATCGATCGGCACGGGCTTGGCCCAGCCGAACACGAAGCCGGTGCCCATGAGCATCATGCCCACGGGAAGGATCACGGTGCCCAGGGGGTCGACGTGCGGGAGCGGGTTCAATGTCAGGCGGCCCTGCTCCTCGGCCGTTTTGTCGCCCCAGCGTTTGGCAACGAAGCCGTGGGCGTATTCGTGGAAAATCATGGCGATCATCAGCGGCATGAAGCTGATGGTCAGCATCTGCATGCTCTGTTGGAAGTCCTGCATACGGGGGAGGTTGTACCACAAGTCGGGGGAGCGGCGGCCCGGGGCTCATCCGCGGGGATGGTGGCGGCGGTGCACGTCGCGGAGGCGTTCGGGCTCGACGTGGGTGTAGATCTGGGTGGTGGACAGATCGGAGTGGCCGAGCAGGAGCTGCAACGAGCGAAGGTTCATGCCTGCGTGCAGAAGGTGAGTGGCGAAGGAGTGCCGGATCCCGTGGGGAGTGACCCGCGACTGGATGCCCGCCTTCTCCGCGAGCGCGCGGAGGAGGGCCCAGACCTTTTGCCGGGTGAGCGGCTTCACGCGTGGAGCGGCCTCCGGGGTTCGCCTGGGCGTCGGAAGATAGTCCACGAACACGGGCAGCGTCGCGGCGACCGCGCCCGCCACGGATGTGAGCGCTCGGCGCGGGCCCTCAAGGTAGGAGGCCAGTGCCTGCGCCGCTGAATCGGCCAGGGGTACCTGGCGTTCCTTGTCGCCCTTTCCCCGCACCCGCACGGTACCCACGGCGAGATCGAGCTGCGCGGGTTTGAGCGCGCACAGCTCAGAGACCCGGAGACCGGCGGCGTAGAGGGTGAGCACGAGGGCGCGGTCCCGGGCGCGCAGCGCCTCGGCTTCGCTTTCAGTTCCGCCATAGGCAAGCCCCTGTGCCGTGGCCTGAATCAGGCGGCTCATCTCGTCCTCGGAGAGGGGGGTGGGGGGGCGCCGGTGGGAGCGGGGGGGGGGGAGCTCGGAAGCGGGGTCGGTTTCCCGCCAGCCCTCCGCGCAGCAAAAGAGGAAGAACTGGCGGAAGGCCGAAACCTTGCGGGCGAGGGAAGCGGGGGCCAGCCCCTGGGCGTGGAGCCCGGATAGGTGCTGTTCCAGGTGTTCGGCTTGGACCTCGCTCAAGGTGGGGGGGCAGAGGGTGGCCAGCGCCTTCAGGTCCCTCCCGTAGCCCTCCAGGGTGGCCGGCGCGGCACCGGCCTCGACCCGACGGGCATCAAGGAAGGTCTGGATCGCTGTTTGAAGGGTGGGGGGGCGGGCCACTCCTTCTAGGATAGTCGAGGGGGTGGTCGGCGAAAAGTTGTCAATATCAGTCGGGAATGATACACAGCGTCATCATGAGGCGCTCCGTCTTCTCCATTCTGGGTTTGGTTTCGATGGTGTCCCTGGCACTCGTTCAGGGGGCAGCTGCGGACGACGACACCCCCATGATCGAGGTCGGGATCAACCCCGGCGCGGAAGTGGGCGGAGGTGGAACGACCGAGGGTCCGGGCCTCTGCGACCCCGTGGATCCCGCCTGCGAGTCTCAGATCAGCCAGATCATCCGCGGCCTGCGCATCCTGAAGCCTGAGGTCGAGGGCGGGGTGATGTTCGCGGGAGGCCAGGCCGGGGGCGCTGTACGCTTTTCCCTCGAAGGGATCTCGCTCGATACTCCGGTCGGCGACCTGGACCTCCTGCAGTTCGCGGCCGTGTACCTGCCGGACGCCGGCGGCTTCCGCCTCCGGCTGAAGCTCGCCGACTCAGACGTGCTCTTCTTCTGCAGGGACGCCGACACCGGCGAAACTCACGCGCCCCTGATGGCGATGTTCAACAACTGCGTGCCCGAGGGCATCGTGGGGATCGGCGGCTCGCTGCTCGACTTCCAGTGGGACATCCAGACCTCGCGCGTGATGGCGCGCTGGTTGGAGGCCAACGTGGTGGTGAATTTCCTCCGCAACGGCAACGGCACCGAGTACCTGAATCACCGCCTGACCGCCTTCCTGGGCGCGAGCCTCGACACGATGTTCCCGGGCGACGTGCCGGGCGGCGACCCGAACACCGCCGTGATGCCACGCCTGAACATGGGCATCGCGGGCATGCTCCGCACGGCGAACAACCGCCTGGAGATCCACGGCTACGCGGGCTATCGCCCCAACCTGCTCGACTTCACGGACTTCGCCGTGGAGGGAGAGGTGAAGCTCCTCTACAACTTCCTGTTCTCGCGCAACGTGATGGGCCAGGTCGGGCTGCACGGGGCCGCGAGCTACTGGTCGGTGCCTTCGCACTCGATCGGCGATTTCGCCTCGGATCAGGATCGCGAGTCGATCTACGTGGGCGGGCTGTTTCGGTTGATGTTTAGGTAGAATCCGGAAACGGGCAACGGGCATCCGTTGACCGGTTCGGGGATCGGTGTCGGTACCGGTTACCGACCGCACAGCCGGTTGAGGTGCGCGCCGAGGCGATCAGCTGATCCCTCTAGGTCTGCCAGTGCTTCAGGTTCCAGAGCCAAGTCGGCCGACCGGGACCGGCATGAAGGCAGCCTGGCAACTGGTTCAGATACAGGTCCCTGAGGCGGTCACCGGATGCCCGTTGCCCGGTTCTCCCAAACGCGGTGAGGAACTTCACAATGATCAAAAAATTTCGGACCTATGACTTGGCCCTGGAGCTGTACCGTGGCTGTGAAAAGGTATCTGCTCCGCATCACCTCAAAGAACAGCTCCTAAGGGCTTCGCTCAGCGTGGTGCTCAACACAGCGGAAGGATCGGCGAAGCCGACGGCCAAGGAACGCAGACGCATGTACTCCATCGCGCTCGCCTCGTGCCGGGAGACCCAGGCCCTGATCCAGATCCTGAACCGGAAGGAGCTCGAAGAAGTCGCCCATCGCACCGGCGGCTGCCTCTACCGCCTTGTGCATCCTGCATGAACCGGTTCCCGCGTGCCCGTCTCGGGTCCCCGTTGCCGGATCTAAAAACTTGAAGGGCCCGGCGGGAGGTAGGTTCCGCCGGGCCCTTCTTCATTTCGGATTCGCTGTTGCCCAGACTGCGAGTCCAGGCGGGTTCTGGTATTCCGTGTTGCGCGCCGGACCGCTCCAGCACTCATCGCTTCAACTTCTGCACATCACTATCGACTCGGGCCGCGTCTCAACATCCGCTCAACAGGCCCCAACTCAACATCTGCTGTCACTCGTCGCATTCGCTCGTCGCAGCTATCGCGGTCCGGCGGGTGTTTCGCCTCGGTTTCCTCGGCGCCCGCCTTTTTCTAGGTCCCGCTTCGGGTGCCCGAAGCGGGTTCTGAGAACTTGATCAGGTCAATACATCAGCACGAAGCCGTGCTGCGTACGGTTCAGGTAGATGTACACCTTGCCGTAGGGCCGGTTGCCCGCGTAACCCAGGTTGAAGGCCACGTTGCTCACGCAGGCCTGCTGCTGGATCTGGGGCTGCGGGACCGTCGGGTAAGGATTGTACGGGTTGTACGGCTGCCCATAGGGCTGGCTGTACTGGTTGTAACCCAAGCTCTGCATGATCTCCTGCTGCGTAGTGGGACTCAGCGTGAGCGAACCCTGCACGCTGCCGACCGTGCTGTAGGAGTAGGGGTTCGGCTGGTACGGATTGTAGGGCTGGTTGTACGGCTGACCATAGGGTTGCGTCTGCTGATTCAGCCGGAACGCCGTCATCTGGATCGTGCCGTCGAAGCTCTGGGCCTGAAGGGCCGTGCTTCCCATGGCTCCGCCGTTCCCGATGCCGCCCGAGCCGATGCCCACCTGGCCGACCAACTTCGTGGGCCAGGTATCGATCGGCGGGAGCTGCCCGCCTACCAGGTTGTAGGTATCGAAATGAATGTTCTGGCCGACGAAGCCCACCGGGCTCTGGATCGGGATGCAACCGCCGGATCCGATCCCGCCGGTGGTTCCACCCGGGATGTTTCCGATGCCAGTCGTTCCGCTGCCCGAACCGCCGCAACCGGACAGGACCACCAGTCCGAGCGCCGCGATCAGGGCCGTCTGCGCGCCTTTTTTCTTGAAATTGAGACTCATACTACCTCCACTCAGCTTCCACACTTCACTCATCAACAGTGACGCCAACCGCTTCCACACAAGATCTACAAGGCGTCACGAGCACTTCTCAGGAGGGGTAAGAGCAAGGCGGGTGCCAAGGTGGGTCGTTTCTGACACCGTGGAGCAGAGCTTGGAAATTTCAGGGGAATTAGGCGCGAAACGGCCCCAGGCGAACTGCGTGTAACCCTTGGAGCCGCGTCGGCTCTGTCAACGGATCAGACAGGTGCTCAGCTTCGACGAAGCCACTCGCCGGCTCGCGCCGTCGCGGAAGCCCGCCATCGCGTCGGCGAGCGCGCGCGCGATCGAGCGGCGCCCCGACTCCGAAAGCACGAGCGAGCGGTCGCGCGGGTGATCGAGGAAGCCGGTCTCCACGAGGGCGCTCGGCATGTCCGCTCCGAGCAACACATAGAAGAGGGCCTGGCGCACGCCCCGGTTCCGCGCGCGTCGTCCGGCCTGGGCCGACGTGGCGTTCACCAGGCTGCCCTGGACCGCGCAGGCCAGGCGCCTGCTGTCGGGGAGGTTTCCGTCGATCAGCAGGTCTTTCACGATGAGCCCGACGTCGGGGGTGTCCTGGTCCTTGTTGGCCACGCTCCCCGAGAGCACGGCGTTCTCGAGGTCGGCGAGCCGGCGTGAGCTCTGGTCGGTGGAGGCGTTGAGGATATAGGTCTCCACGCCCTGGGCCTCGCCCGCGCGGCGGCCGGAGGCAGAGTTCATGTGGAGCGAGAGAAAAACTCGGGCGCCGAGCCGGTTGGCGAGCGCGGTACGCTCGGTGAGGCCGACATCTCGATCCTCCTCACGGGTCAGCACGACGCGCATGCCCCGCGCGCGCATCTCCCGGGCCGCGGCGAGCGCGAGCTTCAAGGTGACGTCCTTCTCCGAGACTCTGCGGCCCTGGTCGCGTACCACGGCTCCGTGGTCGGCGCCGCCGTGTCCAGGGTCGATCACGACGAGAAAGGGGTCGGCCTTGAGGGGTGCGGCGCTCAAGGTCCCGGCGAGAAACGGGGCGCTCATCAGCGCGGCGGCGAGGGTGCGAGGTCGCATCGGCGGGGGGTCCTCCTAACCCCTTGTCGAACCCCTCCAGCTTATGGGAGATCGGCAGGCATGGGCAAGTGGACCGAACTTCTGCGCTGGTACCGCGAGAATCGCCGCCTGCTCCCCTGGCGAGAGGCGCCCACGCCCTACGGCGTTTGGGTCTCGGAGATCATGCTCCAGCAGACTCAGGTGGCCACGGTGATCCCGTACTATCAGCGGTTCATGGAGCGATTCCCCACCGTCGGGGATTTGGCGGCCGGGCCCGAGGCCGAGGTGCTGCGACTTTGGGCGGGCCTGGGCTATTACTCGCGCGCCCGTAACCTGCAGCGCGGGGCGCGGGCGCTGGCCGGGCGCCTGGAGCGCGGCGAGGGCTGGCCTCAGGACGTGGAGGGCTGGCTCGAGGTTCCCGGCGTGGGCCCCTACACGGCGGGCGCGGTGGTTTCGATCGCACTCAATCGCGAGGCCGCGATTCTGGACGGCAACGTGGAGCGCGTATTGAGCCGGCTCCAGCGGATGGTCGACTCGGGCACGGGTAAACGCGCGCTCTGGGAGCTCGCGGCTCAGGCCGTGGCCGAAGCCCGCGCCGGGGGGGGCGCGCCCCGCGACTTCAATCAGGCCCTCATGGAGCTCGGTGCTACGCTCTGTTCGCCCCGCTCGCCGAAGTGCGGCGCCTGCCCGCTCGCCGAGGGATGCGCCGCGCGCGCCGCTGGGGACATGGAGGCCTTCCCCCCGAAGAAGCCGCGCAAGGAATGGCTCGTGGTTCGGGAAGTGGCGCACTGCCTGGTGAACCACGAGGGCCGGGTCTGGCTGGAACGCCGGCCCGAGGGGCAGTGGCGCGCGGGACTGTGGGACCTGCCGCTCAGCCTTCCTCAGATGTCGACGGAGCTTCTGGGCGAGATCGAAACCCGCTACGTCGTGACTCGTCACAAGGTCACGCGCCTCACCCGCGTGTACCGCCTGCGCGACCCCGCGGACTGGCGAGCGAGCGAACCCGCGGGCGCCTCCGGCGCCTGGGTCAGCCTCGAGGCCGACACGCCCGTGGCGATCGGCGCGCCGTTGCGCAAAGGCTGGCTTCGCGTGCGGTCAGAGTTTCCGGGCGTCCTCGCCCGCTCGTGACTTCAGCTCCGCGAGGAGCGTCAGCGCCTGGATGGGCGTGAGGGCGTTGGGGTCGATCCCACGCAGCTCGATGAGCACGGGGTGCGGGGCCGGGGGCTCGGGCGCCGGAGGCGGTTCGGCCATCGTCGCGGCGAACCCCGTGAGAAAGCTCTGCCCCGTCGGGTCCGCTTCCACGGGCCCGGCGGCCGCCGCCGGAAGATCGAAGAAGCTCAGCTGATCCACCGAGCGCTCCACGGCCGCGCTCAAGAGCGCGTTCTGAGTGCTCCCCCGCTCGAGCTCGGCCAGGATCTTCCAGGCGCGCTCGATGAGCGGGGAGGGGAGCCCCGCCAGGCGGGCCACGTGGATCCCGAAGCTCTCGTTCGCCGGCCCCTCGCGGAGCTTGTAGAGGAAGCGCAGGTTCCCGCCCTGGAGGGCTTTCGCTCCCTCCACCGCCATGTGGGCGTTCTTCAGCACGCGGAACTGCGAATCCAGGCGCGTGAGCTCGTGGTAGTGCGTGGCGAACAGCGTGCGCGCGCGCACCTTGCGGCAGATCCACTCCATGGTGGCACAGGCCACGCTGATGCCGTCGTAGGTGCTGGTCCCGCGCCCGATCTCGTCGAGTAGGATCAGCGAGCGCTCGTCCGCGCGGCTCAGGATGTGGGCGAGCTCGCCCATCTCCACCATGAAGGTGCTCTGGCCGCGCGCGATGGAGTCGTGCGCGCCGATGCGGGTGAACACGGAGGACACCGCGCCCCAGCGCGCGCGGGCCGCCGGCACAGGCGCGCCCATCTGGCCCAGGATGACGATCAGCGCGCTCTGCCGCATGACCGTGCTCTTGCCGCCCATGTTCGGGCCCGTGATCAGGAGCACGCGGCGCGACTCGGGATTCAGAGAGAGGTCGTTCGGGACGAATCGTCCGCCCGCGTTCTGGTCCACGAGCGGGTGCCGCCCGCCTTCGATCTCCAGGTCGAGCGAGTCGTCGATGGCCGGGAACACCCAGCCCGGCTGTGCGCCCAGGCGTGCGAGCGCCGAAAGCGCGTCGAGCTCGCCCAGGAGCCGGGCGGACCTCGAAATGGAGGCGTGTAGCTCTCGAACGGAATCGATCACCCCTTCGAAGAGGCGCTGCTCGAGGGCCCGTCGGCGGGAGTCCGCCGTGACGATCTCGTCCTCGAACTTCTTGAGCTCCTCGGTGAAGAAGCGTTCGGCGTTCACCATGCTCTGCTTGCGCTGGTAGCGCTCCGGCACGGCCCTCAGGTTCGCCTTGGTGACTTCGATGTAGTAACCGAACACGCGGTTGTAGCGGACCTTGAGGCTGGGGATGCCCGTAGCCTCTTTCTCGCGGGCCTCCAGCTCCACGAGCCAGCGTTGACCTTCCTCGGTGAGCGTGATGAGGCGGTCGAGCTCGGGGTCCGCGCCCGGGTTGAAGATTCCGGCGTCGCGAGAGGTCAGGGGCGCGTCCTCCCGAAGCGTGCGAAGAAGCGTCAGGCAGAGCGCGCTCACCTCGGCGTTCGCCTCGCGCAGCTCGCCGCGCAGCTGGGTCAGCGCGGGCGAGCGCGCGGCCTCGAGCGTCGCCGCCAGCGGCTCGAGCGTGGCCAGCGTGCGCGCCAGCGCGAGCAGGTCTCGGGGGTTCGCGAGCCGCGTGGCCACGCGGCCCAGGATGCGCTCCAGGTCGTAGGCCTCTCCCAGCTTCGCGGCGAGCGCCTGCTGGGAGGGGAGGTCCTGCGAAAGCTCGCGCACCGCCGTCTGCCGGAGGAGGATTTCGTCGGCATCGCGGAGCGGCTCCAGGAGCCAGCGTTTCAGGCGCCTGGCGCCCAAAGCGCTCCGCGACCGGTTGATGAACTGAAAGAGATTCGGCCCGCCGGCGGGCGAGGGGAGCAGATCCAGGTGCTCGGCGGTGCGCGGTCCGTAGACCAACGCGTCGGGCGCATGCAGCGGAGCCGGGGGCGCCAGGTGCTCGAGGCGGCTCTGCTGCTGCGTGCGCAGCGCATAGTGGATCAGCACTCCCACGGCGTGGGCCTCGCGCCCGGTTCCGAAGAGGGAGTCGAGGTTCTCGATGCCGTAGTTCGCGCGGACCACCTCGGCCGCTCTTTCGGCGCTCAGGTAGTTTGCGGGAAGGCGTTCCACCAGGGCATGGGGCGCCTCCGCCTGGAAACGGGCGCAAGGATCCTCGGGTAGATGGTCTTCCAGGCGAAGGAGGTGCCTCACGGGAAGGGCAAGCAGCTCGTCGAGCAGCTCCGGCTCGCCGAGAGGCGTGCTCACCCGGACCTCGCCCGTCGCGGGTTCCAGGCAGGCCAGGGTCCAGAGCGGCTGAGTGCCGGGCCGCGCCTCCTCGGCGCGCACGGCGGTCACGAGGTAGGCCGACTCCGATCCCTCGAGGTCGAACTGCACGGCCGGCGTGAAGACACGCGTGATCTCGCGCCTGACGATCGCCTTGGCGGAGGGCTCGCCCACCTGCTCGCCGATCGCCACCTTGTATCCGGCCTGAAGGAGCCGTTGCAGGTAGCCCTGCACGCTGTGGTGAGGCACGCCCGCCATCGGCAGGGGGTTGGGCTTGTTCCGGTCCCGCGAGGTGAGGGTGATCTCGAGGATCCTGGAGGCCGTCACGGCGTCTTCGCCGAAGAGCTCGTAGAAGTCCCCCATGCGGAAAAGCAGAAGGGCGTCGCCCGCCTCGCGCTTCAGCTCTGAGTACTGCTTCATGAGAGGGCTCAGATCGTCGGTGAGAGCGGGTTGCGCGTGCATAGGAACGCAGGGAGTACCCGGCGGGAGCGCGCCCAGGCAAGTGCGAAGGCCGCATGCTGCAACGCGCATTCGCGGACTGGGCACTGCGTCGGGCGACGCGGTGCCGCCCGGCAAGGCCTGCCGACTCGACGCATAGGGCCGGACCATGGCTTTCTTAAGGGAGGAGGCTCGGGAACCCAAGTCCATGTCGTCCATCAATCCTTCACAGCAGTACTCCCAGTACGCGCGTTCGCTCGGTGAACTCGAGGCGGAGCTGCGCGAGCAGGCGGCGAAATCCCGAGAGGGGAACGAGGAGCGCGTGAAGGATCTCGAAGAGCGCTACGGGGAGTCGCTCCGGGGCGAGAAGGAGGAGTACGAGGAGACGGTGGGCGAGATCCGCGATCAGTACACCGATCGCCTTGAAACGCAGAAGAACGACTACGAGACGCAACTTCGCGAAGGCAACTACAACCGCCGTGGACGCATGGCGGGCGGAGACGCCGAGACCGTGGAGCTGCGCCAGGAGAAGGACCAGCTCGCTCGCGCGCTCGAGCTCGAGCGGCGCCAGAGCGAGGAGAAGCTGGAGGGGCTCCAGAAGGCCCATGAGCGCCAGCTCGTGAAACAGGCCGAGACCCACGAACGCGAACAGACGCAGACGGTGGACAGCGCGCGGCAAAACGCGAACGAGAGCATCCATCGCATGACTGCCTCCGGGCGGGACCAGTATCAGGAAAACCTCGATCGGATCCAGGAAGGCCACGCCTCCGTGGCGCACGATCTGAGGGCGCAGCTTGACGAGGAACGCCAGCGATCCAAGTGGGCGGTGGAGGACATCTCCGACCAGGCGAACCATCGACTCGCCCTGGAGGCGAAGGCGAACTCACGGGGCGAGGAACGGCGTGAGTTCGCGAACTCGCGCGACCGGGAACGCGAGGCTAACGCCATGCGCGACAGCCACCGTGACGAATCTGATTTCCTGCGCTCCCAGTTGGAGGTGCTCGCCGAGAAGGATCGCGACTTCGGGCGCGGCAAGGCCGAAGGAAGGGCGTTCGCGATCGCCGAGGTGGAGCAGGAGTGGGTCGACAAGATGGAGGCTCAGACCCGAGCCCACGACCACGAGATCTACAAGGGCGAGCGCGACGCCGCCGACGCCGAGCGCCACCTGTCGGCCTCGAATGCGAAGCGTCTCGGCGAAGCCGAGCTGCAGTTCACGCGCACGCTCCAGCGCCAGAACCAGGAATCGCAGGATCGCGTGACGGACCTTCAACGGAACTTCGAGCGCGCGAAGGAGCAGGTGGAGCTGCGTTCGGAAAAGGACCTCGCCTCGGCCCAGATCTCGGCCGCGCGGCGCCTCGACCGCGCCAATGAGGCGCGGGACGCCTCGCTGTCCGCGCAGGCCACCACCTACAAGGAGCTCATGGCCCGGCAGGGCGAGGAGGCGCGTTCGCGCGAGTCCGTGCTGAAGAAGCAGGTGAACGAGCTCAAGACCTCCGAGGATTCCTCGCTTGTTTCTCCTTCGGCCGCGAACGCCATCCACAGGCAGGTCGCGGGCGGTTATCAGAAAAGCCTCGAGGCCGAGACGGCGCGCAACAGAAGGGCTGTCGAGCAGATGCGCGACACCTATCAGGACCGCCACGAGTCGCTTCTCACGAGCTCACGCGTGGAGAAGACCAAGATGGCAAACGAGCACGCCTCGTCGGTGTCCGCCGAGCGCGCCGTGTTCATGGATCACATCTACGATACCGAGACATCGAAAGAGGATGCGATCAAGTCTTCGCGATTGGATCACGACAGCGAGCTCGATAAGATGAAGCGCGCCCAGGCCCGGATTCTCGCGGAGCAGCGGCGGCGGTACGAAGACATCCTCGAGGCGGCGAACCAGGGTTCGTCGACGCGCATCGCCGCTGTGCGCCAGGAGGCCGAGTTCAACGCGAAGGTGTCGCAGAGGCAGTACAACCAGCGCATGACCGAAGTGATCCGCCAGTTCGGCAAACAGCTGGAAAGCCAGAAAGACGAGTTCCAACTCGAGATCGCGGGTGTTAAAGATGAGGCCAACCGCGCGCTCCTCGAGGCACAGCGGCAGCACCGCACGGACATGGAAGCTCAGTCCCGCGACTACGAACAGCGGCTGGCGCAGGCCGAAATGACGAGTCAGGAAAAGCAGCGGAGCTTGGCGCAGAACTACGAGGAGCAGCTTGACAGCATGAAAGCCGCCAATGCCCGTACCGCCCGCCAAAAGGCCTGAGTCCCTCGTTTCTCGCAAAGTAAAGATCGTTTGCACCCTGGGGCCTGCATCCTCCTCGGACGAAGCGGTCGCCCGCCTCGTTCATGCGGGCATGGACGTGGCGCGCCTCAACTTCAGCCACGGCAGCCACGAGGTGCATCGGGCTCAGTTCGAGCGCGTGCGCCGGGCCTCCTCGGCTGCCGGGCGGTTCGTTGGGGTGATGCAGGACCTTCAGGGACCCAAGATGCGGGTCGGTGCCCTGCCGTCGGACGGCCTCCTGCTCAAGACGGGAGACGCGCTGGTGCTCCATCCCGAGGGAGCGCCTCCGTCGGAGGCGGAGGCGCGCGGATACCTCCCTCTTCCGATCTCCGCCGAGATCGCGGGCCCCGTGTCCCGCGACGTGCGCGTGGGGGCGCGTATCCTCTTCGACGACGGCAGGCTCTCATCCCGGGTGAGCTCCGTGCGGGCGCCGTTGATCTTCATCGAGATCGAGAACGGCGGCCTCCTCACCTCCCGCAAAGGAATGAACTTCCCGGGTACCCCGCTCTCGCTCCCTTGCTGCACCGACAAGGACTTCGAGGATCTGAAGCTCGGGCTCGAGCTCGGAGTGGACGCGGTGGCCTTGAGCTTCGTGCGTTCCGCCGCCGACATCGAGCGCGTGCAGGAGCTTATCCGAAAGAACTCGAGCCATCAGCCGCTCGTGATCGCGAAGATCGAGCGCGAGGAGGCGGTGGAGGACCACGAGTCGATCATCCAGGTCTCGGACGGCCTGCTCGTGGCGCGCGGGGATATGGCGGTGGAAGTGGGCGCGGGCCGCGTGCCCGGCATTCAGAAGCGCCTCATTCGCGCCTGCAACGGCCTGGGCGTGCCGATCATCACGGCCACGCAGATGCTCGAGAGCATGATCCAGAGCGCCACGCCCACTCGCGCCGAGGCCTCGGACGTCGCGAACGCCGTCTTCGACGGCACGGACGCCGTGATGCTGAGCGGGGAAACCGCGGCCGGCGCCTACCCGCAGGAGGCGCTTAGAACCATGGCCGAGATCGTCGTCGAGGCGGAAAAAGGGATGTCGGAGTTTTCCATGGGCTCCGAGGCGCTACCCACGCCGGGTTCGATCGTGGAGAGCGTGGAGTATAGCGCCTCGAAAATCGCGCACCATGTGGGCGCCGTGGCGATCGCCTGCATCACGCACAGCGGGCGTGCCGCGCGCGCGCTCGCGAAGTATCGTCCGGGCACCCCGATCTTCGCGATCATGGACCGTGAGGAGAGCCTCAGGAAGCTCAGCTTCATGTGGGGGATCCAGGGCCTGCGAATCGAGCGCATCGAGTCCACGGACGACATCTTCGTCACCGTGGAGCGCGCGCTCATGAGCCACGGCAAGGCCGATCCGGAGGACCTCATCGTCGTCACCGCGGGCGTTCCCACGCTCCGTCGCGGCACGACGAACATGATCAAGGTGCACAAGATAGCGAGGCAGTAGCCGAGCTACCGGGTGTCCGGTGGACACCCGCGGAGCAGGATGCGGAGCGGAGGCGAGGCGGGGGCCTGAGGTTTCAGTCCTTGCTGCCGGCGAGCTTGGGCGCGTTCGTGTCGCGCGTGGGGTCGTGGTCCGATGGGGCGGTGCGGAGCACCTTCTCGAGCATGCTCTGCTTCGTCGGGCTCATGGCCCCGACGTTCGCCACGTACCTGAGAAGCTGCTTGCGGGTGTACTCATCGAGCGGGATCGACTGGCCGTTCTGCATCCAGCGAAGCGTCGTATCTTCCGCCCAAATAAACTCGTTTCCCAGCACCTCGATGCGAAGCTCGACTGCTCGGTCTCCCTCGGCGCCCTTCTCGAAATGGGCCTCGATCCCGTTCCCGTCGGGATCGGTCAGTACGGTGTGGTAGGAGGTCGATCCCTTCGCGGGCTTGAGAGCCGCCCCCAGCAGCTCGGGCTGGAAAAAAGTTCGAATGGCGCCCTTGAGCATCTCGGTGGGCTCCACGAACTCCATTCCGATGATGTCCTTGGTCCGGCGCACCACCTTCAGATCCACGTTCATGTTCGTGAGGCCCACGCGGACGATCCCCTTGAAGGCGGTGCCGATCTCGGGGGGCGGGATGACGTCGCTCGTGGCGAGGCCAAGCCCGAATTCCGAGACGTTCACGACTCGGAACTCGCCGGCGCCGAGGTCCGGGCAGTGGAGGTAAACGCCGCGGATCCTCCGCATGACGTCCGCGCGCCTCGCGCGGCGCCGCTCCTGTCCGCTGTCCTTCTTGTTCGAAGCTGCGCTCATTCGATGGAACATCCCGCCCCGTTCAACAGTGCCCTCATATCTTCGGGGAGCGGCGCCGTGAATTCAACCTTCTCCTGGCTCATGGGATGCGGGAATGAAACGGCCGCTGAATGGAGCGCGGGCCTGCCCAGCGGCATCGGCCGCTCCGCTCCGTACTTGCGATCGCCCAGGAGGGGGTGCCCCATCGCGGCGGACTGCACCCGGATCTGATGCGAGCGGCCCGTTTCCAGCGTGAACTCGGCCACCGTGACGTCTCCCTGCGGCAGAAGGCCGCGGGTCAAGGGATTGACGAGCAGGACCGCTTCGCGCGCCCCGGGGACGTCACGCTTCGCGGTACGCACCTCGTTCGTGCGCGGGTCCTTGACCAGAAAATGGCTCCACCGGGCGGGCGCCGCGACGGAGCCCCAGAGCACGGCGAGATACCGGCGCTCGAGCGCGCCCTCCTGGAGGGAGCGCGTGAGCCGCTGAGCGGCCTTCGTGCGTTTCGCGACCACGATCGCACCCGAGGTGTTCCGGTCCAACCGGTGCACCAGTCCCACGTAAGGCCGCCCGAGGTAGCCCCGCAGCCAATCCACCAGGCTCGCGTCTCCACCGGCATCTCCTTGGCTCAAGAGGCCGGCAGGTTTGTCCACCACGAGGAGGTGGGCGTCCTCGAAAAGGATGCGGGATGGATTCATGGCTTTTCGATCGTATAGCCGCAAGATAGAATAAAATCCAATGGTTGCGGCAAAGGAAGGCCGCCCGCCCAGGAAGCGGCTCACTCTTCGGCTTCAGCGTCCGTCGCTTCGCGCGGCGCTCGCGGCCCTGGGGCTTGGGATCGCCTTCGTGTCGGTGCTGGCCCTGCATAAGCAGAAGGAGCTCGATGCCCTGGCGCAGGAGAAGCTCGCCGTGGTGGCCGAGCCCCATGTCGCCTTCAGAAACCTCTTTCAGGCCAGCTTCTACTTCTATTTCCAGGAGCAGTTTCTGCCCGGGGTGCGCAGGCATATCCAAGAGACTCCGGGCCTCCAACGCGTGCAGATCCTCTCCGGCGGCGGCGGCCTGCTCTTCGATTCCGCGGCCGCGGAGAAGTTCGAGCCCGACCCGAACGCCCCGGAAGAGAACATCCCGCCCTTCGGTGAGAGGCAGGTCGTGGCGCGCCTGGGCAAGGAGGCGCCCGGCGTGTTCGCGCAGGGATTCCGCGTGCGGATCCTCATGCCCGCGGGCCAGTACGCGATTCTCTACACCTTCGAGGCCGTGGGCCTCAGGAATCGGCTGGCGGCGCTCCTCGGCGCCGGCTTGCTGATCGCGAGCGCCCTGGGCATGGCCGCGTTCTACGTCCGGGCTTTCCGGCCCGTGAAGGCGCTGGGCCGTGGGCTTCGGAGGGTTTGGGGCTTGCGCGTGAAGTTCCTGCTCACCATCTTTTTCGTGAATGCCCTCACGGGGGGAGTCGTCTACTTCACGTTGAGCGAGTATCAGAGCCGCGAGCTCGCCGAGCGCATCGAGCGGGAATCCGTGCTTTTCACTCAGTTCTCGACCGAGAAGATCGTCCAGGACTTCTCGAACTACTTCTATTTCTACTTCCGCGACAAGTTCCTGCCCTCCGTGAAGCAGATCGTGGCCACGAACGAGAACCTGGTTTCACTTCGGGTGATCTCGAACCGCACGCGGGCCGTGCTCTTCGACAGCGAGCACTCGGGGCAGGCCGGAGTTCCGGGCGCCACCGGCACGGGCGAGCGCGCGCAGCTCACGGATGAGGAGGAGTCGCTCCTGCTTGGGCGCGGGCTCGTGGTGCGCAACGAGGAGAGGGAGGGCAGAAAACAGCTCTTCGTGACCCGCGTATACCGGAACGAGAACGGCGAGCCCCTGTTCCTGGTTGAGTTCGCGTTTCACTACCTGAGCCTCGACCGCGCCGTGGGGGCGATCCGCCGGAGGATCCTGATGGATCTGCTTCCGTCCATGGCGCTGGGGCTCCTGATCGGCGTGGTTTTCTCCCAGCTGCTGATCTCACCCATCCGGCGCTTGGTCGGGGCGCTGAGGCGCGTCTCCGAGGGCGACTACGAGTCCACCCTCCATATCCGCCGGGCGGACGAGATCGGCGACCTCGTGCAGGCCTTCAACGCGATGACCTCCGAGCTTCGGAAGAAGCAGGAGCTCAAGAAATACCTCTCGGACACCACTTATCGCCGGATCATGGCGGCCCAGCAGGGTTCCGCGGAAACCCGGGTCGGAGGCAAGCGCGTCGCGGCCACGGTGCTGTTCTCAGACATCCGGAATTTCGTGACGCACGTCGAGAGCATGGAGCCGGAGGAGGTGACTTCGATGCTCAACGAATATTTCTCGGAGATGGTCGAGGTCGTGCACAAACACGGCGGGGAGGTCGACAAGTTCATCGGCGACGCCCTGCTAGCCGTATTTTACGACGACGAGGACACGATGCCCAGGACCGCGACCTCCCTCAAAGCCGTGTACTGCGCGCTTGAGATGAAGGAGCGGCTTGCGGACTTCAACGAGCGGAGGGCCCAGTCGGGCAAGAACGTCCTGGAGATCGGGGTGGGGATCACGCACGGCGAGATCATCTCAGGCCCGATCGGATCGAAGGACCGTATGGACTTCACGGTGATCGGCGACGTGGTGAATCTGGCAAGCCGGATCGAGGGGATTTCGAAGCAGGGCCGTCACACCCGGATCTGCTTCTCGCAGCACGTGGAAGACCGGCTGAAGGGGCTCGTGGATTACGAGCCTATCGGCGAGGGCAGGATCCGAGGGAAAACCGAGGATGTAGCCGTTTACGAGCTCGTCCGCATTCGGGAGCTGAGCGGGCTTCTGCAGAACCTCGAAACCGCGGACCGGGATCTGCGCGTCGGGAGCGTGGAGCTGCTCGGGCATTCCCAGAACCCGGACGCGATCGCGCCGCTGCTCCACCTGCTGCGAGACGGCGACGAGCGGATCCGCGTCGCCTCAGCCGGCGCCCTGGTGCGCCTCAGCCCGAGGGATTACCGGGCCTCCGTGGACGCGTTCTTCGAGAGGCTGGAGGTGGAGAAGTCGGAGAAGGTGATCTCGGCGCTCATCACGGGTCTTGGAAGAATGTGCGGAACCGAGCGGCTGCTCGATCTGCGCCGCTACCTGGATGCGCCGGACCACCGGATTTCCGCGAACGCGGTGGAGGCCATCGGGAGGCTTCGCAGCCCCAGGAGTCTGGATCTGGTGCTCCCGCTCCTTTCCAGCCGAAACAACCGGGTCAAGGCCAACGCGGCCATGGCTCTTTTTTCCGCCGGGCATCTCGAGGTGATCGAGACCCTCAAACCCATGCTGATGCATTCCGACCCGCTGATGAGGTCGAGCGCCGCGTTCGCGATCGGGGAGCTGGCGCGCACTGCCGACGCCGTCAAGCTCGTGGAGGAATGGCGGGCCAAGGGCCGCGAGGTGAAGGTGTTCCTGGCGGAGCTGCAGCAGTGCGTCCCGATGCTGGTCGCGCTGCTCCGGGACCCGGAGCCCATGGTGAAACGCCAGGCCGTGATCGCGCTCGGGAAGATCCGCGACCGATCGAGCGTGCTGCCCATCCTCGACACGCTCGAGCCTGGAAAGGATTCCAAGGAGCTCATCCGGGATATCACCCAGGCCCTCCAGGCCATCGGTTCGCACAAGCTCGTGCGGGAGGTGCTTGAGCGCCTGGGCTGAGGCTCCGAGAGCCCTCAGCCCCTGGGAATGGATCGCTCCGGGCGATAACAGGCCGCTTCGGTGAAATGTCCGCGGGTGGGTTCCTCGCGGCCATCGAGCGTGGCGAGCGTCACGGCCACGCGCAGGGTCTTCGCCAGGGAGCGGAGGCTGGCCGGCTGGGTTCCCTCGGCCAGGACGCGCCAGCGGGGATGCGCGATGAGCTGTTCTGAAATACGGGCCTCGGTCCACGCCCCGGGCGGAAGGGCGAAGCGGGCGGTGAGCTTGCTTCGCGCCTCGGACACTCGTGAGGCCAACTCCGCGATTGGCACCCACCCGGGTCCGCTTGAAACCTCTCCAGCCATGACGTGGACCAGGTCCACGCGGTCCAGGATCGGCCCGGAGAGCCTGCGGAGGTACCGTTGCCTTTCCGCAAGCCCGCAGCAGCAGACACCAATTCCCGACGACCTGGGCCATGCTCCGCAGGGGCAGAGGTTGCCGGTGGCGGCGAGCCCGAAGGCCGCTGGCAGCACCCGCGAGATGGCTGCCCGGCTCAGGGTCACGGTGCCCTCCTGCAGGGGCTCGCGCAGCGACTCCCGCGCGTCCCGTTTCCACTCCGGCAGCTCGTCGGCCACCAAAAGGCCCCCATTTGCGAGCGCGAACTCGCCGGGAAAGATCCCATCTCCAGTGGCGCGCCCCACCAGAGACGCGGCGGTACACTGAGCCCCCACCTTGCGCACGGCACCCTGGGCGCCATTTGGGTAAGGTTCCCGAAGCTCCTGGATCAGGCGCGCGCACAGGGCGCGGCTCGGATCGGGCTCCGGCCAAAGCCTGATCAGAGTCTCCACGGCGACGCTCTTTCCCGTCCCGCGCGGCCCGAGGAGGAGCAGATGGTGCTGGCCCGCGGCGGCGGCCGCGAGCAGGCGGGCGGCCGCGGGCCCGATCGAGGCGACGCCCGGCATGCCCCGCCATGAGGCAGCGGCCATTTCCGGGCCTGGCACCCACTGCCCGGGCCAGTGCGTCTCGGTCGCCGCGGACATCGCTTCCCGCAGAGTGCGCACCGCGCGGACGCGGGGTGCTGGTCCCGGGCCGGCGGTGGCCCCGAGCAGGGAGGAGCAGGCCTGAAGCGACGCAAGGTCGCCTTCGGGGAGAATCAGCAGTCCGGCACCTGCCCTCCAAGCCGCGATAAAGGACCTCACCGCCCGACCCACGGAACGCACGCTCCCGTTCAGGCTCAGTTCGCCGGTGGCCGCGAAGCGCAACTCAGGCCGATCGGCGAGAAGGAGGGCGAGGGCCATGGGAAGATCCAGCCCGGTCCCCCGCTTCGGCACGTGCGCGGGCGCCAGGTTCAGGATGATCTTGCGCCGGGGAAGCTCAAGATCCATCGCCGCCACTGCGGCCCGCACGCGCTCGCGGGCCTCGGCCACCTCGCGTCCGGCGAGACCCACGATCTGGAATCCCGGGATCTGCAGAAAGGTCGCAACCTCGACGCAGGTGACTTCAGGTTCTGGAGCATGGTGTAGCGGGCCCAAGACGATCGGCATCAGCCGCTCGTGGAGCAACAGGCGTGCCTAGCGCGACCGCCTTCGCTTGGCGAGCAACTCGTCGCGGGCTCGGCTGAGCGCGGCGGCGATTCCCTGGGCGTCTTCCCACTCGCGCGATCCGGCGGGACCGATGCGATCAGGATGAAATCGCTTCATGAGCTCGCGATAGGCGTTCTGGATCTCGGGTTCGGAGGCGTCCTCGCCCACCCCCAGGATCTGATGCGGCTCTCCGGCGAGCGAGAGGCCGGGAAGCTGTTGGGGCTTTTGGGGAGTCCTGATCCTTGACTCCCCGAGCTCAGGCCCGGTGCGGGGCCCGCGTGGCCTGGGACGGTCCGCCTCCCGATGTTTGAATCCGGATTCCTTTCCCCCGATCCCCAGCACGCGCCAGGCCGTCCAGAGGACCGCGCAGATCAGCGCCAGCTGGATCCAACCGAATGCTCCGGCGAATGTCTGCAGGCGAGTTTCCCAGGAAGAGAGTTCCATCGTTCCAGATTTTGGCTCAAAATCCTCGGACTGGCGAGCGGTGCGCCCGTTGTTTGCAGCAGGGCCGGCGCGTGAGAGCTTGGATCGCGGTTTCAGCCTGGATCATGTTCGTGGCGGCGAGCGGCGCCGAGGCCGCGCTGCTTTCCCCCTGGGCGCTGCGTACCGGGAACGAAACCTGTTGGGCGCGCTATGCGCTGTCCGATGGGAGCCAGGTGTGCGTGCCAAAGGCAGTCTTCGCGCGCTGGTTGAAGCAAGATGCGGCGCGAGAGAGCTGGGACCGGGCGCCCGGCCGATGGAAACTCTCGCGTGCCGGCATGGGCCGGACCCCGGGCGAGCGATCCCGAATCTGGAGCGTCACCGGGCCCCCTGGGAGAAAGCCCAGCCGCCTTGCCTCGTTCGTATTGTCGGTGGAACAGGTTCGGGAGTGGTCGGCCGAGCACCTTCGCAAGCGGGACCCTTGGGGGGTCCTTGCTCGGCTCGCGGTCGACCAACGCACGCCGGGCGGAACCGTGGACCTGCTCCGCCTTTCGGGTTTCGTTCATGTCGCGAGCGCCTCGGGGATCCATCTCTACGCCCTGGCCGCGGGTGCGAACGCCGCCGCCGCGTTTCTGCTTCTATTCTGCGGGTGGAGCCCTCAAGGAGCGAGGCGCGCGAGCCTGATGTTCTCGATCGTGCTTTGGGGGGCTTGCTGGACCTTGGGGGGGATGCGGCCCGGCATGCTCAGGCCCATGATCATCGTGGGTCTGAGGGCCGCCGCGCGCGGGGTCGGAGCGCGTTGGGCGCCCGGAGCGCCCCTGGTTCTCGCGCTTGCGCTCGACGGGGCGATCGCGATTCTTCGTTGGTCTCAGGGAGCTGAGCTTGCCCCTTGGGCGCCCGGACGCTGGCACTATGCGCTTGCGGTAGGGGGCGGGCTCGCGGCGCTGGAGTGGGTTCGCGCCATCGAGCGGGGCCCGCACTCCTGGCGCGCCGAGGCGCTCGCCCATCTCGCGATGTCGGTGGGCTCCTGGCTGGCCACCGCGGTCTGGGACGCGGCCACCTTGGGCTGGGTAGCGCCCTGGACGCCAGCCCTGAGTCTGGCGACCATTCCGCTCTATTCCCAGTTTCTGCTTCCTGCCGCGCTTCTGTCCTGCGCATTTCAGATTCTGGGGTGGACTTCGGCGGCCGCGGAACTGGCGCTCGCGATGGGTGAGCTCTCCGGCGTGTTGATCGGTGGCCTGGCACGAGCCGTCTGGTGGGGCGGGGGGTTATGGGTACTTGCGCCGGGAACCTGGATCTTCGCTGGGGTGGGCGCGGCGCTCATGGTCGGTGCACGGGCCGCGCTTCGGGCGAGATGGGGAAGCAAGGGAGCGATCCTGGGCGGCGGCCTGGTGCTGCTCCTCCTGAGCTGCAGCCGCTTGGTCTCAACGTCGCGCGCAGGCAATCCCTCTTTCCCGCTTGCGACTCAGGTGGTCCAGAGAGACGTGGGGCAGGGCGACTCCGCATGGGTTCTCTCGCCTGGGGGAGCCGGCTGGGTGGATACCGGTTCAGGGCGCGCCTTTCATCCCGCGCGCATCCTGGAAGAGGCCCAACGACTGGGAGTCGGGCGGATTGACTGGGTCCTGATCACTCATTTGGACGAGGACCACGTGGGGGCGCTTCCGGGTCTGTCCCGCCTGATCCCGCTGGGCTGCGTGCGGGCGGATCGGCTGCACCTCGCGTCTGAAAGGGGAAAGGAGCTGACGCGGGAGCTCGGCGGACAAGGCGTTATGACCACCTATCGTGGCTGCGTCCCGTACCAGGTCTTTCAGCCGCGTCCCGGCGGCTCGTCGAGCGGCAACGATCGGATGCTCGCCCTGGGCGTGCCGCTCCTGGGGGGCGGCGCCTACGTCAATGGAGGGGACATGTCCGCGTCCCAGGAGGAGCATTGGTGGCCAAGCCTTCGGCACTGGCTCTCGCGTGCAGCACCCAGAGCTGGCCAGGGGGCCCCGTTGGTCCTCAAGGCCTCGCACCATGGTTCTCGGTTCGGGACTTCCGAGGCCTGGTTGGGTCGGCTGGCGCCGAGCGTGATTTGGATTTCCGCCGGGCCCGCCAATCCCCATGGTCATCCCTCTCCCGAGGTTCTTGCGAGGGCCCAAGGGCTTGGCATTTCAGTGCGTCGGACCGATCTCGAGGGAGAGCTAAGCTGGGTATATCGACAGGGTAATTAATTGTATTTATTAATGAAAAATATATGATCTTTATGATAAACTATTAAGTGAGAACGCCGATATCGAGGTGAGGGGGGCCTTTGGAGCCAAGGGGACGAGAGCTACTGGGCGAAAGAGCCGGGCGGGAGGCCTGGCTGAGGGCCTTTGCCCCTGCGGTCCTCCTTTGTGTGGCGGCCGTGGGCTGCGCTCGGGCGATCTCAGGAAATCCCATCATTCGAGAGTGCGTGCTCGAGTCCGACCAGCAGGCCACGGTCACCGCGCGCTGGCCGCTTACCCCCATCCCCCTGGCCTGGCACACCACCTTCAATGCGAGCGAAACGGCCGCGATGGTTTCAGCGGCCAAGACCTGGAACAAGTTCTACAAGGAGAGCCGGGGATTCGATCTCTTCGATCACGGGGGCGGCCGGAAGGCCTCTACGAACGTGAACAACGTTTGCTCAGCGGCGGCGATCGTCTCGGGAACCGAGTACACCGGAAACGTGATGATCCTGAAACGCACGGACTGGCCCGGCACGGGCAGTCACGGGTCCGGCGTGATCGCGCTGACCACCGTGTGTTCCCTCCCCATCGGGGGTGAGCCCCTGAAGAGGATCTCGAACGGCATCATCGAGTCCAACTACGAGAACTTCTTCATCAGCAACAAGCCTCTTCCAGACACGGAGTCGATCTATCTCCACGAGATGGGGCACCTGATCGGCATGGACCACAGCTGCGCTATCAACTCCAATTCCCAAGGCGTGCCGGACTGCAACGACCTCAACGACAGCCATCCCTACTTCGTGGCCGTCCTCTTTCCATCGATCTTCTTCCCGGACGGCCAGAACGGCGAGGAGCGGCGAGTGCTTCAAGCGAACGATATGGGTCGGGCCAATTGCCTCTATGAGCCTGCGCAGTAAGGGCGGCCACCCGTTGCCAGGCGCCGCCCTTCCAGATGCCGCTCCAGCCTGGAGCGGCAAACCATTCGAATCCGATTACGACTACTACTCTTCGCTGCCCGGCTCAACGAGCTCGGGGCGGCCGTTCTCTCCGATCACGATCAGCATGTCCTCGTGGTCGCCCACGGGGTGGTTGGCCTCGGGCGTCGCCCGGCGCCAGATCTCCTGGTGCGCGCGTTTGTAGGCCTGAACGATGCCCGGAACGGTGATCACGTAGAACTGCTCGCAGTTTCCTGGTGCGCTGATGTTCAGCGAGGCTGACGTGAAGTTGCCCGCGCCCTGGAAGAGCGTCTTGTTGTCCACCACCATGAACTTGTTGTGGTGGAGCTGAGCCGCGCCGCCCTCGGCCGAGGTCTCGAGGAAGCGCACGTCGCCGCCGGCGTCACGGACGTCACGGTGAGACTTCACGTCTTCCGCGCCCACGTCGTGGCCGTGGCCACCGTCGACCTTGCCGGTGCGCAGGGTGTCGTCGTCCATCACCATGTTGAACTTCGCGCCGTTGCGAATCGCCCGGATCATCGGGCGGGTCACCATCGACGAAGTCAGGCGGTGGATGTTCACGAGCACTTCCTCGCGAGCGCCTTCAAGAAGCGTCTTGAGGGCCTGGTAGGGCTTGGGGTTCACGTTGCCGTGGGGGACTGGGAAGAACTTCAGGTCGCGGCGCTCAGGAGAGGCGATACGAGCGCGGCAGTCGCGGATCGTGGTCGCGATCTTCATCTGCGACTCGGCATTCATGCCGGCCGCTTCGAGGGCCTTGAATACGCAGTAGTTGGCCTGGGCCAGGTGGTCCGAGGTCTTGGCGTCCAGGAACAGCCAGTTTTCGAAGTGGAGGTTGGTGCCGAAGCTCGACATGTTGGCGCTCGAAGAGGTCACGAGGGTGCGAGTCTCTTTCGCCACGCTCGCCTCAGCCGCCGACATCTCATGCAGGGGCTTGGGGTTCACGAGCGGGCTCGCCATGAAGATCTTCATGTGCTGGAGGTAGGCGCCTTCGGTGCCGAAGGGGCCTTTTCCGCGGGGAACGACGCGCAGGTTAGCGCGCAGAGCGGTCATGTCGCAGTTCGGGTCGGCGGCCTGGAACTCGGGGTTCGAGAGCTGCGCAGCGCTGCTCTGGTCGATATAGATCGTGACTTTCTTGCCGACCTTGGCGGCCTCGCAGATCGATTTCTTTACGCGTTTGTTCGAGAACGAGAAGTAGGCCATCTGCACCGATTTGGTGGTGGGGGCCAGCATCGCTTCGCGAAGGGCCGCTTCCACGCCGGATTTTTCAACGGCGGCGCCGCTGTCGGTGAAGTCGCACCAGGCGCCGGGCGCCTGACCGGGGTGGTTGCAGTCCGGCAGGTTGAAGCGGACCTCCCACTTCATCCCTGCCGACTCGCCAGAAGCGAAGGGGGCCGGCGCGGCCTGAGCCGAGGCCGAGATCAGGGCCGACAGAACGAATAGGCTACGGAACTTCATTGGGGGTCTCCTCCCGTTAGAAACTTGATGCGGAGCGTTTATCAGAGGAGGGAGAGTTCCGCCAGCTTGGCAAAAAATCAGTAAATACAACGAATTACATCAGAAGAGCGCCCGGGGTCCTAACGCAATGCATCAGCCTAACCGGTCACGAGGCCCTTCTTGCGAAGGAGCTTCAGGGCCGAGTCGTTCACGTAAACGCTCGGGACGAAATGGGAGAGGTTCGCTAGGTGCCGGATCAGGGAGTTCTCCCGCTCCAGCAGGAGACTGGGGGTTCCATCCTTCGAAACGAGCTTCACGGGATCTCTCTCAAGATAGAGGTTCTCGCTCGAACCCTTTTCCGTCAGCGAATCCATGCCCGTCGCCATCTGGAGCCCTTTTTCGGGCACCTCGGCTAGGATCCACTCCGTGCCCGTGCCGTGTTTCTCCAAGGCCGACTCAAGCTCGCCCACCCGTTCCTTCACTCTGGCGATGAGCTTTTCGCGCTCCCCGCGCTTGGCCTTGCTCCCGTCCAGGAGTCGGTGCTGGAACAGCGGGTCCTGGACGGTCTTCGGCGCGCGCCGGTAGAGCAGCATCTCGATCTGTTCGCTCACCTTGGGGTCCTGAATCAGGCCCTGGTACCGGATCTCCTGGCAGCGGGTGATGAAGTAGTGATCGTTCCACCAGAAGAAGCGCTCATCTTTCTGGTCGATGAGCTCGAGCAAATCCTGGAACTGGTGGATCAGATCCTTCTCCAGGAGGGCCTTGGCCACGCGCGTGCTCATGCGGTCGAACTTCGAGGTCCCCGGGTTGCGAACCACCTGGCTGTACCAGTGGAAGCGCGAAATGAGGAAATCCTCCACCGCGTGGATCGCGCTCTCCCGCACGCCGAAGCCGAGCTGATCCTTGCCCACGGAATAGGTCACCAGGTTCGCGAGCAGGTATTCGCGGTCGAACTGGCCGTACTGGATGCCGGTGTAGTGCGCGTCGCGCAGCAGGTAGTCCATGCGGTCGGAGTCGAGGTCCGAATGCATGAGCTGATTGGCGATGAGGTATTGGGAGTCGCCCTTGATCAGCCGCGAGATGAAGGCGACGTCGATCCCGTAATCCTCGAGTATCCGGGTGATCCCGCCCTCGTGAGAGGTGTTCTTGATGATGAAGCTTCCCAGGTGCTCGTGGTTGTTGGGGAGCTCCTTCAGATCCTTGCTGCGGCCCTCGCCGTCCTCGCGGGTCCGGCGCGCGTCGTTTCCGTGCCGGATGTAAGCATTTTCGATGGAATGGCTGAAGGGAAAGGTGCCGATATCGTGGAGCAGGGCCGAGATCCGCAAGCTCTTGTGGAGCATCACGGGCGCGCTTGTGGCGCGAGGGTCGAAGAGCTCGTCGTCCGTCACCGCCAGGCCCAGCGCCCGAAGCATCCTGTGCATGGAATGCATGACACCGATCGCATGCGAGAAGCGCGTGTGCTCGGCACCCGGGAAGATGTAGTTCGAGAAGCTCAGCTGCTTGATCCAACGGAGGCGCTGAAAAAAGGCCGAGCTGATGATTTTTTCCTCCCAGTCGGTCACCGGTATGAAGCCGTGGAGCACGTCAAAGATCACGGACGCGTTCTTCGGCACGGAGGGTTTTTGAATGTGCTCGGCCAGGCGGGTGACGGGGGGTTTCTGCGCCATGGGAGTCCGCCTACCAGGCCTCAGGCCCGAAGCCCCGTCACGTGCTTGGACACGTCGTTGAGCCCCTGGAACAGCTCGAACACCCCTGCGCGGGGGAGCGTGGCGGTGGCTTGCTCGCCGTACTTGCGCATCGAGATCTCGTTGGCCTGCACCTCGCGCTCGCCGATCACGAGCATGAAGGGGATCTTGGCCTTCTGGGCCTCACGGGTCTTGTAGCCCATGGACTCGTTGCGGTCGTCGAGCTCGGCACGGAAACCCAGCGCGCGCATCTCGTCGCGAAGTGTGCGTGCGAAGTCGTGCTGGGCGTCGCTCACAGGCACGATCCGCGCCTGCACGGGCGCGAGCCAGAAGGGGAAGGCCCCGCCCGTGTGCTCGATCAGGATGCCAAAGAAACGTTCGAGCGACCCCAGCACCGCTCGGTGGATCATCACCGGGCGGTGGGCGGCGTTGTCGGCCCCCGTGTAGTTGAGGTCGAAGCGCTCGGGGAGGTTGAAGTCGAGCTGGATGGTGCCGAGCTGGTGCCCGCGTTTGAGCGCGTCGCGCACCACGAAGTCGATCTTCGGGCCGTAGAAGGCGCCGTCGCCCGGGTTCACCGTGTAGGGGTGCCCCAAGGTATCGAGCGTGGACTTGAGCGCGGCCTCGGCCTGATCCCAGAGTGAATCGTCACCCACGCGCTTCGTGGGGCGTGTCGACAGGAAGATCTTCACGTCCGAGAAATCGAAGAGCTTGTAGGTGTCGAGGATCATCCGCACGATCTTGCCGATCTCGGACTCGATCTGCTCGGGCGTGACGTAGAGGTGCGCGTCGTCCTGGCAGAAGCCGCGCACGCGAGTCATGCCCGCGGTGACGCCTGAACGCTCATAGCGATGCACGAAGCCGAACTCCGCCATCCGAAGGGGCAGGTCGCGGTACGAGTACTTGGAGTTGCCGTACACCATGCAGGCGCCCGGGCAGCTCATAGGCTTGATGGCGAACTCGCGCTCGTCCACCTCGGTGAAGAACATGTTCTCTTTGTAGTTGTCGTAGTGGCCGCTCTTCTTCCAGAGGGCAGCGTCCAGGATCTGCGGGGTCAGGATCTCGTCAAAGCCGTACTTGAAGTTCAGGGCGCGCACGTAGTCGCGGAGCTTGTTGTAAACCACCATCCCTTTGGGGTGGATGAAGGGCATGGCCGGGCCCACGGGCTGGAAGCTGAAGAGATCGAGCTCCTTGCCGAGCTTGCGATGGTCGCGTTTCTTGGCCTCCTCCAAAAAGTGCACATACTCGGCGAGCTCTTCCTTGGAGAGGAAGGCCACCCCGTAGATGCGCTGGAGCTGGGGGTTCTTCTCGCTCCCACGCCAGTAGGCGCCGGCGATGGAGGTGAGCTTGTAGGCTTTGATCTTCGAGGGCTTCTCGACATGGGGGCCGCGGCAAAGGTCCGTAAACTCGCCCTCGCTGTAGGTTGATACGGTCTTGGCGCCGAACTTGGTCTGCAGATCTTTGATGATCTCCACCTTGAAGGGCTGGCCCATCTTCTCGAACATCGCGATCGCCTCGTCCACCGGATGCTCCTGGCGGACGAAGGGTTTGTTCTCGCGGATGATGTGGTCCATCGTCTTTTCGATCTTCTTCAGATCTTCAGGCGTGAGCACCACGTCGAGCGCGATGTCGTAATAGAAGCCGTTCTCCACGGTGGGGCCGATCCCGAACTTGGCCTGGGGCCAGAGGCGCGACACGGCGTGGGCCATCACGTGCGCGCAGGAGTGGCGCATGGTCTCCACCTCTGAGGTGATCTCGGCTTCTTCTAAACCTTCCAACTGGGGGGAATTCGGCGATTGCGACATGCCGGCGTCAGGCTAGCACAAGTCGCCAGGGCGCTCCACGCCGGGCTGGCCCGCGAATTGCCCTAAGGACCCCCGAAGTCTGAAAGGAGGACTTTATGATGATGATGAACAGTAAAGTGTTGTGGGGTGCCGGCAACGGCCTGGGGGCGAAAGCCCTGAGTGTGTGTCTGGGGGCGGCGTTGGCCGCGTCGGTGGCAGTTTCCCAGGGCTGCGGGCCGGCGGGAAGCAAGGCGAGCCGGGGGGCGGGGCCCGTGCGGAGCGCACAGACGGGAACGCCGGAGGCCGAAGAACTGGCTCTTGGGCTCAAGATCGGTGTGGCCGCGGCGGCCGATGCCGAGACTGGAGCGATGGGGGGGACCCGGCCGAGCACGGAACGCGCCATCCGCTTCACCCTGGTGGACGATGGAAACTCGCTCAATCTTCTGGAACCGCTCGAGTTCAAGCCGGGCTCGACGGGCGAGGTGCAGCCCCTGTTCATCACCTTGGGCGGCACGATCGCTTCGCAGCCGATTACCAACGCCGATTTCTCCCATAAGGTGATGAAGGTCGACAGCTCGGTGCAGGGCCCGTTTCCCACGCGCGTGTTCTCTCATGATGCGCCCTCGGGTCGCTGGTTTCTGGAGGTGGGAGACCTTCTTGAAGAGGCCCAGGTTGCCGTGGATGCGGAGGACCTCCATATTCTTGAGGCTCGCTTCGTTCTCGCGAACGGGGCGACGCGTAGCCTCAACCTGATGTTTCGGCTGCGCATGCAGGCTCCCGCGCTTGAGATCGTCTCGGGCTCGGGGCCCGTGGGCGGGATTCCGGGCGCCGGGAGTACCCTGGTTTACCGAGAGATCGTTCGGAACGCGGGCAACTTCAAGGTTCGCGTGTTGAGCAGGGTCACGGGAACGGGTGCGGTCGACTCCTGGCTCAAGACTCAGAAGTTCAAGGCGAAGGACGGCTACCTTCAGGACGTGAAGGACACGGTGGAGCACGCTTCGGGCGCGCTGAGGTATCTGATCGGGGCCGAGAACGGGGTACATGTCCCGGGCTGGCTCTCGATCGAGCTCGCGCCGGGCGAGACGGCGACGCTCGAGTGGATTGCCGAGCCGGCCGGCGCGGTGTGTGCGGTCAGCGGTCCAAGGAAGCGCAAGTTCCGCATGCTCATGGTCGGAAACGTGAAGTTTGATCAGACCTGGAGGTGGAAGGGGGCACGCATGGTGGGTTCGGTCGTTCGTGAGCTCCGGGTGGCCCAGTCGCAGCTTTCGGCCGCGCAGATCCTCTCGGCGACGCCCGAGACCTCGGGCGTTTCCATTGAGCGGGCCGTTCAGGAGCTCGGCGCAAGCCAGGGGTCCGGCGGCGCCCGCACCCGCGACTACTCCTGCCAAGGCGTAGTGGTGCGCTGAGCGAAGTGGTGGCATAGCTCACGGCATGGAAGCCGTGAGCTTGCGCCGCGCCACCGAGGACGACCTCGAGGGACTGGCGGCCTTGGAGCAGCGATGCCAGCCCGCCCCCTGGACTCGAGAGCAGTTTCAGGCGGAATTCTTGAAGCCATACAGTCAGGTAATTCTGCTGACCGACGATGAAACCGACGAACGGATTCTGGGCTACATCGTGTTCTGGGTCGTCTTCGACGAGACCCAGATTCTCAACGTGGCCGTGGAACCTGACGCAAGGGGCCTAGGATATGGACGTAGACTGGTCGCAGCGGCGGTGAAAGCAGCGCTTCGAGCTCAGTCGAAGCGGGTCACGCTCGACGTTCGGGTGGGAAATCTGGGGGCGATCGCCCTCTATGAGCGGTGCAAGTTCGTGAAATCCCACGTCCGAAAGGCCTTCTACTCGGACGGCGAGGATGGAATTCAGATGGACCTTTTCCTCGGAGAAGGCCGGGTTTTGCCGGACTTTTTGAACTGATCGAGCGCTTGCCAGCCCCCCACACGCTGTGTAATGTCCGCGACGCTCTTATATATGAAGAAGTTTGTACGGTATTCGGCCGCTGCCCTTGGGCTCGCGGCAGTCGGCATGGCGATCCTGGGCGCGCGCAGTGTGCCCGGCTCTGCTCCCGGAACTTGGCTCGCCCAGTCATTCTGGGATGGCACGCCTGCGTCTCTGACCGAGAGTTGGGGAGACACGGCTCCTGAGTGGGTGGCAGAGGTGTTCCGGCGGCATCTTCGGAAGTTTCCGAAGTCTCGGTCTTCCGAGCTCGCGCAGCACCTCCTGGTGCTTTGTCGCAAGCACTCCCTGGAGCCCGCGCTCGTGCTCGCGCTGATTCATGCAGAGAGCTCCTTCCGGACAGATGCGGTGTCCTATCGCGGGGCCGTCGGATTGATGCAGATCATGCCGGCGACTGCGCGCTATGTGTCAGACCGGTGGGGCATTCCGCTCAAGGGCCCCGAAGAGCTGTTCGATCCCTTCAAGAACCTCTCGCTCGGCGTAGCTTACCTCGCCTACCTTCGCGACAGGTACGAGAGCAATCTCGTGCACATGCTTGCAGCCTACAACCTGGGGCCGGGCCGGGTCGATGAGCTCATGACCGCGACTGGCCTGCGCCTCCGGGGGGCCAAGCGGTACGTGGATACCATCACCCGTGCCCTCTTCGAGTTGCGCGAGCCCCGCCGGGGCCCCGCCGTGGAAGCTTCGACCTGGCTCAAGGCCATGGGCGTGGGGAAAGCCGGTGTTTGAGCTGCGTGTGGAGGTCGACTTCGCCGCGGCCCACCACCTTGAGGGGTATCCGGGCGATTGTGCGCGCCCCCATGGCCACAATTGGGTGCTCGAGGTCTACGCCCGCTCGCGCCGGGTGGACTCGGTGGGAATGGCCATCGACTTCCGGGATCTGAAGCGGGCGGTGAAGGAAGTGGTGGCCCCGTGGGATCACCAGGACCTGAACCTGCTCCAAGATTTTCAGACGATCAACCCCTCGGCGGAGCAGATCGCCAAACTTGCCTACGATCGCCTCAAGGCCCAGATCAACCACAACGAAACCTGGATCGATCGCGTGACGATCTGGGAGAACTCCCGCTGCTCCGCGACCTACTTCGAGGAGCGCTAGACCGTGGGCGCCAGCACCCGTGCCCGTTCGGTGGTGCTGCTGTCGGGGGGGCTCGATTCCGCCGCTAACCTCGCGCTTTGCTCGGTTCATGATGAGCCCGTGCTGGCTCTGACCGTGGACTACGGTCAGAGGGCCCTGGTTCGCGAGGTTCGGGCGGCCGCCGAGCTTGCCGCCCATTATCGGGTGGAGCACCGGGTGATGGAGCTTCGTTGGCTGGGAGCCTTGGGCGGCAGCGCTCTCACCGACTCCACGCGTGACGTGCCGCAGCTGGAGCGGCGCGAACTCGACGACCCGGGCGTGACCCGCGGGTCGGCCGCCGCTGTTTGGGTGCCGAACCGGAACGGGGTGCTCTTGAACGTTGCGGCGGCGCTAGCGGAGGCTCGGGGAGCCACCCGCGTGGTAGTGGGCTTCAATCGCGAGGAAGCGGCCACTTTCCCCGACAACAGCACCGAGTTTTTGGATTGCGTCACCCAGGCCCTGGCGTACTCTACCGCGAACCGCGTCACGGCCTACTGCTACACGGATCGCCTGAACAAACAGGAGATCGTGGCGCGCCTGCTGCGGGAGGCGCCGAGCTTCCCATTTGGCGCGGTTTGGAGCTGCTATCACGGGGCCGAAAGCGCCTGCGGGACCTGTGAGTCTTGCGGGCGCCTGAGGCGAGCATTGGAAGCGAACGGTGTGACGGTCTGAGCGGAAGGGTCTGAGGGAGTTTCATGCGGCCATCGGGCATCACCACCCACTGGGACGAACGCGAGCGAGAGTACCGCGGCCCTGAGCTGCGCCCGCACTTCGTGCTCGCGACATTTGGGGTGAAAGGCTCGGCGCTCGCGGCCTTCGAGGGGCCCTGCCGGGTGGACACGGAGCACCTCGTGGACTGGGAAGATCGGCTGGCCTCTGACCGGATCGAAGCGCGCCGCATGATCCACTTCCTGGGCGAGTTCTTCGGCGTGACGCTGGCCGAGGGAGTCTGGATCCAGAGGCTCTTCATGTCGATCGTGGGTGACCGCCTGGCCCGGAGGTTGGCTACGGCCGGGCGCTGGAGCGTTCGACGGGAGGGCGATGATCTCTTTGTTGCGGCCAGGGGCGGGTCGGAGGAGCGCAAGCTCTCCGTTTCGATCGTGACAGCCTCGCCGGTTTCCCTGCTTCTTCACGCGGGGATCAACATTGATCCCGCTGGCGCTCCGGTGCCTGCGGTAGGGCTGGCTGAGCTCGGGGTGGAGGCGCCTGCCTTCGCGCGGGAGTGTCTGGAGGCCTTTGCCGAGGAGTGGCGGGGCGTGGAGTGGGCCTGTGTGAAGGTTCGGCCGGTAGGCTGAGGAGGCCTAGAGGATGGAGTCCAAGACAATGAATCTCGTGGTTCCGGATTACATCCGCAGCATCATTCCCTACGTGCCGGGAAAGCCCATCGGCGAGACCCAGCGCGAGCTCGGAATTCGCAAGGTGGTGAAGCTGGCCTCGAACGAAAACCCGCTGGGGCCGAGCCCCCGCGCGGCGGCTGCCGTCCGCAAGGCCCTCAAGGACCTTCACCGTTATCCCGACGCCTCGGCTTACGAGCTCAAGCTCGCGATCAACCGCCATCTGGGCATCGACCCGGGGCGGATCGTGACCGGGAACGGTTCGAACGACGTGATTGATCTGCTGGTGCGCGCGTTCTGCCAGCCGGGCGACGCCATAGTCACCTCGCAGGCTGCCTTCATCGCTTACCGGATCTGCGCGCAAATCCAGGGCGTGCGCAGCCTGGAGGCTCCGCTGACTCCCGACATGCGTTTCGACCTCGGGGCGATCGCGGAGCTCGTGCGCCGGGATCCAAAGGCTCGAATGGTGTTCGTGGCCAACCCCAACAATCCCACAGGCACCTACTCCTCTCGCGAGGAACTTCGATCCTTCCTGAAGGAGATGACCCAGATTCGTGGGGGTTCGGTGCTCACGGTGCTCGACTACGCCTACTGGGAGTACGTCACGGCCGCGGACCTTCCGGATCCGGCAGAGCTCCTGAAGGAGTTCCCTCAGGTCGTGGTGCTGCGGACCTTCTCGAAGATCTACGGGCTCGCCGGGCTTCGTGTTGGCTACGGCGTCGCAGCGCCGGAGGTAATCGCCACGCTCGATAAAATCCGGCAGCCCTTCAACCTCAACGTCATAGCGCTGGCCGCAGGGGCCGCGGCCCTTTCCGACAAGGCCTTCGTGAAGCGCGCCCGTGAAGCCAACATCCAGGGCATGGCTTTCTGGGAGAAGGGGCTCGAGCGCCTCTCGGTGCCCTACCTTCCCAGCCAGGGGAACTTCCTCCTCGCGGACGTGCGGCGGGGAATGGGCAAGCGCGGCTCTGACGTCTACGTGGCCTGCCTGAAAAAGGGCGCGATCTTTCGGCCGGTGGCGAACTACGGGCTCGACGGCTGGCTTCGCATCAGTATCGGCACCGCGGCGGAGAATCGATTCGCGCTTGAGGTGCTCACGGCAGAGAGCGGCCGGAACGTGAAAGCGGGGCGCTCACCCCGGAAGGGAAGCATCCGATGACGGCTGCGGCGATTCCAAAACGCGGAGCGGTGGTGGCCATCGATGGGCCCGCCGGAACGGGCAAGAGCTCCGTGACGAAACGCCTGGCCGAGCTGCTTCATTTCGTGCACGTGGATACGGGCGCTCTGTACCGCAGTATCGCGCTGCTTTGTGCGCGTTTGGGTCTCGACCGAGAAGGTTATGACGAGGGACTCGTGACCGAGCTCGCGCGCAAGGCGCATCTGGAGTTCAAGCGTCGCTCGGATCTCAATCCCGCGAACCGGATCTTCGTGAACGGTGAAGACGTCACCGAGCTGATCCGCACGCCCGAGATCAGCATGGGAGCGTCGAAAATCTCTGCGATCCCGGGGGTGCGCGCGGCGCTGCTGGGTCTGCAGCGCTCCTTGGGCTGTGCTGGCGACTCGATCCTCGAGGGCCGCGACATCGGAACTGTCGTGTTCCCGGATGCCGATGCGAAGTTTTTCCTCACGGCGAGCGTGGAGGAGCGGGCCAAGCGTCGTCTCTCGGAGATGGAAGCGCAGGGCAAGGATCCACCCTCGTACCAGGAGATGAAGCGGCAAATCGCCCAGCGCGACAAGCAGGATTCCGAGCGCGAGATCGCGCCCCTGCGGAAGGCCAACGACGCCGTGGAAATCGATACCTCGCGCCTCACGCTCGACGAGGTCGTGGAGCGCATGGCGGGCGAGATCCGCACGCGCCTGGGGCGCTGACGTGAGCGGTCCTCACGAGGCCGTGCTTCATCGCCCGGGCGTGCGCATTCTGGTAGCGCGTCCTGATCGCATCGGCGACGTGGTGCTTTCCACTCCGGTCTTGCGCGCGCTCGGGCGCGCCTTGCCCAGCGCCTCGGTCACGGTGGCGCTACGCGCCCTGACGGCTCCGCTGGTGCGGGGCCTCGAAGGCATCGATGAGGTGCTCGAGTTCGATCCCTCCGGGCGCCACGCCGGCTGGAAGGGCTTCTTCAGGCTAGTGGAGGAGATCCGCACGGGCCGGTTCGATGCGGCGCTCGTGCTCCAGAGCCATCGGAAGCTCTCGCTGGCCATCTGGGTCGCGGGAGTGCCGCTTCGGGTGGGTCCGCTGAGCAAGCTCCATACGTATCTGTGCTTCAATCGTGGATTGAGGCAGCGCCGCTCAAGGGTGCGTATGCACGAGGCCGACTACAACCTGGAGCTTCTCGGGCAACTGGGGCTGCGCGTGGGATCGCGCGAGATCGGCCCTCGTGTGGCCTGCCCGGATGCAGCCCGTGCGGCAGCCCGAGCTTGGCTGCGCACGCTGGAAGGTCTAGTCGCTGGGGAGGGGGGCTGGGTGGCCGTGCACCCCGGGATGGGGGGCTCGGCCCTGAACTGGCCCGAAGAGCGCTACGTGGAACTTGCGGGCGCACTCGCTCGGCAGGGGCGTCGGGTGGTGATCACCGGAGGCGCGGTCGAGGCGCAGCTGGTGGCCAGGGTGGCGGAACGGGCCGAGCGCCCAGGAGTGAAGCTCGCCCGATGGGTGAGTGGTCCCGGTCAGACTGTGGTGGATCTGGCGGCGCTTTTCGGCGAGTGCGCCCTCGTCGTCGCGCCGAGTACTGGGCCGTTGCATATCGCCGTCGCGATGGGGCGCCCCGTCGTTACGTTCTACCCGAGAATCCGGGTTCAGAGCCCCGAACGCTGGGGCCCTTATTTCGTGCACGGGGAGGCTCAGGCTGCGGTGCTGACTCCGCCCGACGCTAGGGCCCTGATGGACTCCATCAGTCTTGCGGACGCTCTGGCCGAGGTTGAAAAACTGGTGCCCTTTCGCGACAATCAGGCCCGATCGGAGCCCCGCCAATGAACCGCCTTGAAACCGTAAAGACCACGTCCAAGGATCTGCCGCGCCTGAAGGATCTGCTCGCCCGCATCGGCGGAGTGGAGTCGCTCGTGGTGGGCGACGTGGGCGTGGATCGTTACACCCTGGGGGTCGTGGAGCGTATCTCTCCAGAGGCCCCGGTGCCGATCGTTGCTGTGGAGACTGAGTGGTTGAAGCTCGGGCTCGCAGCGAACGTGGCCGAGAACATCGTAGCCCTGGGCGGGAAGGCCCGCATGACCGGTATCGTGGGATCGGACCGCGGCGCCGAGGACCTGGCGGGCCTGCTGAAGAAGGCCGGCGTGCCCTCTGACGACCTCGTCGTGGATTCCACGCGTCGTACCGTGCTCAAGGACCGCATCGTCACGGATCGACAGCAGATGCTGCGGGTGGATTACGAGAGCACGCATGAGGCAGCGCCGGTGGTGCGTGCCCAGGTGCGGAGCCGCGCGAAGGCCCGACTTGCCTCGTGCCGATCTGTGGTGATTGAGGACTACGCGAAGGGGCTTTTCTCGCGAGAGTTCCTCCAGGAGCTCTTTGACGACAGCCGGGCGGCTGGCCGCGTGGTGCTCGTGGATCCGAACCTAAAAACTCCTATCGATGCCTATCGTGGCGCGGACGTGCTGACTCCAAATACCAAAGAGGCGGAGTCGCTCTGCGGTTTTCGGATCACGGATGAGGCCTCCCTGCTGAGGGCGGGCACACGCTTGCTCGAGGCCACGGGCGCCGAGCACGTGCTCATCACCCGCGGAAAGGACGGCATCGCCATCTTCACGCGCGGCGCTTCGGTGGGGCAGCTTGTTCCCACCACCGTGCGTGAGGTCTTCGATGTTTCTGGGGCGGGCGACACCGTGATCGCGGCTCTCGCCCTCGCTCTGCCGGGGGGCGCGACGATCGTGGAAGCGGCCGTGCTCGCCAACCTCGCCGCCGGAGTGGTGGTGGGCAAGCGGGGCACCGCCACTGTCACGCCCGCCGAGATCGAGCAGGCAATGCGCTACTTCTTCGGGTGAAAAAAGGGGTCGGAGCCTTTTCTGCGTAACGGTGCGCTAACGCACCGTTACGCAGAAAAGGCTCCGACCCCTTCAAACCCCTTCAAAACGGGCTGATCAGGTCCCAGTCGTCTGAAACCACGCGTGCGAAGCTCGATTCGTCGATGGTCTTGAGGATCTTCTGAATCAGGCTCTTGCAGGACGATTCGCGCCAAGTCTCGGGCATCACGGCGGCGAATCCCAGCACGCAGCGATCTGGCTGATCGAAGTCAGCCACCTCCAGGAAGCTCAGATTGTATGCTTTTCTGAGGTCCCGAAGGAGCTCTTCTAGGCGGCGCTCCTTCTCCCTGAGTTCGGCGTTTTGATAGAAATCCAGCACAACTTTGCCGGCACCGATCCACATGGGGCTCTCCTGGGCGTTAACGCGCCGTTACGCAGAAAAGGCTCCGACCCCTTTTTTTAGCGGCGTAAGCCAGGAGCGGGTGTAGTCCGGCCCGGCGCCGCGCACGACTTCCGCGTATTCCTTCTGGAGCCGCTGAGTCACGGGGCCGGGTTTGCCGGTGCCGATGGTGCGCCGATCGCACTCGCGCATGGGAGTGATCTCGGCCGCGGTTCCACAGAGGAACACCTCGTCCGCGCACCACATCTCGTCGCGGGTGAAGCGAGTCTCCTGGACCGCGAGGCCCTGGCGGCTCAGCATTTCCATCACCGTCCGGCGCGTGATGCCGGACAGGATGGAGGTCAGGGGCGTGGTCTTCACCACGTTTCCGGAAACGATGAAGATGTTCTCGCCCGAGCCCTCGGCCATGTAGCCTTCGGGATCGACGAAGAGGGCCTCGTCGTAACCCTCGAGGATCGCCTCCCGCTTGGCGACGACACCCGTGACATACTGGCCCGTGATCTTGCCCTTGCTGAACACCGAGTTCACGTGGGGCCGGATGAAGCTCGATGTCTTGCAGCGGATCCCGTTCTTGATGCCTTCGTCGCCTAGGTAGGAACCCCACTCCCAGGCGAGCACCAAGATATCCACGGGCGGCTCCTTGCCGGGGTTGAGGCCCATGGGCCCGTCGGCGATGAAGCCCATGGGGCGCAGGTAACATTCCTCGAATCCGTTCGCGATCGGGGTTTCGATCGAGGCCGCGATGAGCTGGTCCACGGAGTAAGGACAGGCGAGACCCATGATCTTGAGGCTGTCGTGGAGGCGCACGATGTGCTCCCGGAGCCGGAACACCGCGCCACCGCCCGCCTTCTGTCTGTAGACGCGAATGCCCTCAAAGGCCCCGGTGCCGTAGTGCAACCCGTGCGTGTAGGGGCTGATCATCGCCTGCTCAAGGGGGAGGATCTTGCCGTTTTTCCAGACGTGCGTTCCGCGTGCCATGGGGGCTCCTTTCAGGACCTAGGGGTGCCGGAAGGATCCTTGGGAGCCATCCGGCGGCTGGTGATGAGTTTGATGATTTCCGAGGCCGTCTCCTCGAGCGCTTTCCCAGTGACGTTGAACACCGCCCAGCGGCGGTTTTTTCGGAAGAGGTCGTTCGCGTACTCGATCTCGTAGGCCACCTTCTGCGGGTCGGCGTAGTCGCCTCCCTTGTCGGACCCAAGCCGCTGCAGACGGGATCGGCGGATGGTGGTCAGGGACTCGGGATCGATGGTGAGCCCCACGATCTTCCGCTGATCGATGGCGAAGATCTCCTGCGGGAGTTCGAAGCCGGAGATCAGGGGGATGTTCGCCACGCGGAACCCCTGATGCGAGAGGTACATCGAGAGGGGAGTCTTCGAGGTGCGAGAGATCCCAAGGATCACAAGATCGGCGTTTTCCAGGCCGGTGAGGTCTTTCCCGTCGTCGTGGCGGATCGTGTACTCCATTGCGTCGATCTTCTCGAAGTACTTTTCGTTCACGTTTCTGAGGAGGCCCGCCATGAGCACGGGCTCATCCTTGAAGTACGCGGAGAGGCCGGCCAACAGGGGGCCGAGCAGGTCCAGGCTGGGAACGCCGAGCTTCGTGGCCCGATCGGCCAGATAGAGGCGTAGCTCGGGCGAAACGATCGTGAGGATGATCAGGTCCTTTTTTACGGAGGCATCGTCGCAGATCGCGTCGATCTGGGCCTCCGTCCGCACGTTCTTGTAGCGGGTATAGTAGACGCGCTGCGACTCGAACTGAGCCATGGCGGCCTTGATGGTCATGGCCGCCGTCTCGCCGGTGCCGTCCGAAACGATGATGACGCGGCGGAGGTCCTCCCCGGGGCTGCGCTCGATCCTCTCAGGTCTGTCTGGACCGCTGGGCCCTTTGGACTGGCTCAATGACGTCTCTCCCGAACCGGGGTTTTAACAAGGTTCCAGGGGCTGCGGCCAGCCAAAACAGCCACTACTCCGGAGGCGGCGGCACGCGCCATCGCTTCCCGGGTTTCCCTCGTGGAGCTGCCCAGGTGAGGGAGGAGTACGACGTTTTGGAGGGCGCGCAGGGCTCGAGGAATGCGAGGTTCCCGCTCGTAGACATCGAGGCCCGCCGCGAAGATCCTGCGAGAGCGGAGGGCCCGAATCAGAGCGGCCTCGTCGATCACCGGGCCGCGCGCGGTGTTCACCACGATAGCATCCCCAGGGAGACAGGCCAGGCGCGAGGCGCTCAGCCAATGCCGGGATTCGGGCTGAAGAGGCATGTGGAGCGAAAGCACCTGAGCACGCCGGAGCTTGGCGCGCACGCGGGGCTCGGACTCCGCTCTCGAAATGAATTCCACCGTGAGACCGAGGGCTCGAAGAATGCGTCCGAACTCGGTGCCGATCTGGCCGGGCCCGGCGATGACGGCATGGCGCCCCCGCAGATCAAGACCATGCAGCTGATCGGGGTCCCAGCCCTTCCATTTTCCCGAGCGAGCCAGGCGCTCGCCCTCGGGAAGCCGGCGCGCCGCCGCGAGCAGGAGCGCGAGCGCGAGCTCGGCCGTGGCGCGGGTGAGCACGCGAGGCGTATTCACCACGCGGATCCCGCGCCGCGCGCAGGCCTGGAGGTCGATGTTGTCGAGTCCCACGGCTACGTTTCCCACCGCGCGCAGCCGGGGCGCCGCGCGCAGAAGCTCTTCGTCCACACGCACCGTGAGAAGGCTCACGAGCCCCTCGGCGTCCCGGAGCTCGCGCAGGATCGTTGCCCGCCGGGTGGCGAGCACTACGCGAGCTTTCGCATCGAGCTCCTCTCGGAGCACTCGAGGGGTCAGGGGATGGGTAATGACGATCTTTGGGCGCGGATTCATCTCTCAGGCACCGTACAGTTCAAGGAAGTCGCGCCGCAAGGCCGGCAGCTCCGACTCCAGAAGGTACCCCCGGCTGACTGGGTCGGGAAGCCTGGCCCGCAAGTTCTTGAACCAGGTGCGTTGGCGTTTCACGAGCTGCCGGGTGGCGAGGTCGATCTCGTCGCCCAGGCCCGCGATCCCGGCGCGGATCTTTCGCCCCTCGGGCGGGCGTCCTGCCAGAAAATCGGCCGTCTGGGCGTATCCAACGGCGTGAAGTGCCCTCGCCCCGGGAAAACGCGCGATCAGGGACTGCGTTTCATCCAGGATGCCGTCGCGGATCATCTGCTCGGTGCGGAGCCGGATCCGGTCGCGCAGCTCCGTTTCGGGACGATCAATCACCCAGAGGCGGAGTCCTTCCACGGGCTTCGAAGGCATCTCAGCCTCGAGGGCCGAGGGTGTGCGGCCCGTCTGGTGGAGGATCTCCAGCGCTCGAACCAGGCGGTAGCGATCTCGGGCCGAGATTCGAAGCGCCGACCGTGGGTCGACCTCGTTCAGGCGCGCGTGCAGCTGCCCCGCCGGAATCGAGTCGAGTGAAGCACGGAATGCCGCATCGGGCTTTCCCGCAGCCCAGGTTCCGAAGAGAAGCGCTTTCAGATAGAAGCCGGTCCCGCCCACGATCAGCGCGCGCTTTCCCTCGGAATGAAGCTCTTCGAGCTTTTCGGCCACGGCCGCGACGAAATCGCCCGCCGTGAAGGGTTGATCGGGGTCGCGGAGGTCCAGGAGGTGGTGGGACACTCGGGCGCGTTCCTCGGCCGAGGGTTTGGCCGCGCCGACGTTCATCCCCCGGTAGACGGACACGCTGTCGGCGTTGAGGATCTCGATCCCGCGGCCCTGGGCAAGCTCCACGGCCAAGGCCGTCTTGCCCGAGCTGGTTGGGCCCGTGAGGATCGCAACAGCGGGTGAAACGCGCCTCATCACACGCGCCGCTGGAACCATTCCTCAAGTCGCGTCGCCGGCACGCGCACGACGGTTGGCCGCCCGTGCGGGCAGTTCCAGGGATGCTCGCAGGCGAAGAGCCGGTCCACTAGCCCTCGGGCTTCGGCGGGCTCAAGCCGGTCGCCCGCGCGGCGGGAGGAGTGGCAGGCCTCGGAGGCCAGCTTCTCGAAGAGGGCTTCGTCTAAAGTGAGCGCGCCTCCTGCGGGCGGGGTATCGGTGTCGAGCAAGCGTTCGGCCAGGTTGGCCAGGCGTGCGCGCAGGTTGGCGGATCCCCAGGCCGCGGGCACCGCGCGGAAGAGCAGGGTGTCCTCGCCGAATGTCTCCGCCTCGAAACCCATGCGCTCGAGCCAGGGAAGGCGCTCGGTGAGGGCGGGCGCGTTTTCCCGGTTCACGCGGATGGCCTCCGGAATCAGCAGGTGCTGGCGTGAAGGCGCTTCGGTCCCGCCGAGAACCTGCCCGCGGAGCTCCTCGAAGCGGATGCGCTCGTGGGCGGCGTGCTGGTCCACGAGCCCCAGCTCCTCCCCGAGGTCGAAGAGCAGGTAGGTCTGGAAAAGCGAGCCCACGTATGGCGCGCCCTGCAGCGGATGCGCGGGCGGGAAGGGTGAGATCGTTGAGCGTGAATCGCCTTCCGGTTCCATACCTGCTTCGGACGCGAAAAACGGAGTCAACCCCAAGGGAAGCGGGCCCGGTGAAGAGGTCTGCGCACGCGGCGCGAAGGTAGGGGTCAGCGAAAATGCGGGCGGGCCAGCGGGCGAAGAACCCGGAGCGTGCGCGGCGGCCCCTTCAAGGGCGAGCAGATCCTGGAAGAAGCGCGATACGGATCCGAACACGGCACCCGAGTCGGCGAAGCGGATTTCGGTCTTCGCCGGGTGCACGTTCACGTCAAGAAGAGAGGGATCGACGTCGATCCACACCGCCACGGCGGGGTACTGGCCAGGAAGCAGCGCCTGCCGGAAAGCCGAAAGCACGGCTTGCTGGAGCATGCGGTCGCGCACGGCGCGGCCGTTAACGACCTGAATGAGGCGCCGCGCCTGCGGGCCGCTGAACCCTCGCAGCCAGACCGCGCGGATCTTCACGCCCGCGGAGCCGGCCTCCTGAGTTTTCGCTACGACGGGGTAGTTGCCGCCGTCGTCGAGCACGGCCCGCGCGCGGGCTTCGGCGTCTTGCGGGCGGAGCTGCACGATCGTCCGGTCGTCGCTCACCAGGCGGAACCCCACCTCAGGGCGCGCGATCGCCAGGCGTTCTATCCACTCTCGCACCTGCGAGACCTCGGCGCGGGGTGATTTCAGGAACTTCAGCCGCGCGGGAACCTGGACAAAGAGCGACTCCGCCCGGACGCGGGTGCCATGCGACGAGCCGAGGAAATGCCCGTAGGTGACCTTACTCGCAGGGGGAGCGAAATCGCGCTCGTCGGGATTCACCTCGTAGGCGTCTTCAGCGCCCCGAGGCCGACTCAGCACGTTCAGCCGCGCTACGGCCGCGATGCTCGGGAGCGCCTCGCCTCTGAACCCCAAGGTCGCAAGCGACTCCAAATCCTCCACCGCGCGGATCTTGCTCGTGGCGTGGCGTTTCACGCAGAGCTCGAGGTCGTCGGGGCCCATGCCGTGCCCGTTATCGATCACCTCGATGATCCCGCGTCCGCCGTCCTCGAGCAGGACGGTGATTTCGGTGGCCCCGGCGTCGAGCGCGTTCTCGACAAGCTCCTTCACCACGCTCGCAGGGCGTTCCACGACTTCGCCCGCGGCAATGCGCTCGGCGACGATCGGATCGAGCAAGCGAACGCGAGAAGAAGCAGTGTGTGCGCGGACCTCGGTCATGACGGGCCGGACTGCATCACGGAAGGGGCGATCCTGGCAAGGGGAGGGCGTGCGCCAGAGCGGCGCGTTAAGACGCGGCGCGAACTTGGTTGCGACCGCTCTGTTTGGCCTCGTACAGGGCCTTGTCGGCGCGTTTCACGAGCGTGGCGGAGGACTCCACGTCCGAACTCAGCTCGGCCACGCCGATGCTGGTGGTTACAGGGATGCGTTTGCCCTCATAGATGAAGGCGTGGGCCTCGATGGCCGCGCGCACGCTCTCGGCGATCGTCTGGGCCTGGGTGGAGGCGGTGTTCGTGAGCAGGAGCACGAACTCCTCGCCGCCGTACCGGGCGAAGACGTCCTTCGGGCGCACGTGCTTGGACTTGATGATGGCCGTGAACTCCTTGAGCACGTGGTCGCCGGCGTCGTGTCCGAAGGTGTCGTTCGTTTTCTTGAAGTGGTCGATGTCGAAGAAGAGCAATGAAAAGTCCGTATGCAGGGCCTTCGCGCGCTTGAACTCGGCTTCCAGGGCCTCGAGCAGATAACCCTTGTTGTAGATCTTGGTCATCGGATCGAGAACGCGCTTGTCGGAAAGTTCGCCCTCCAGCAGCGTTTCGAGCGTTCCGGCCGGGAGGAACTTGAAGATGGAGCTTCCCATCTTGATCATGTCTTCCTTGCCGAGCGTGATGGCCGCGTTCGCCTCGATCTTCTTGCCGTTGACCTGGGTACCGTTAGACGAGTTCAGATCCGTCAGCACCACTGCGCCCGACTTCTTGACGAATTTGGCGTGCTTCTTAGAGATGCTTTGGTCGGCCACGCAGATGTCTGCGGTGGGATCACGACCGATCGTCATTTCCGCTCGGCTGAGCTCGTACTTATGACCCTGGGGAGTCCCGCGCACGAGAATGAGACAGGCCTCGGCCTTGCTGGCTCTCTCCATCTCGCGGTTGATCGTTTGATCGCCGGAGAGAACGGTGGTCTTGTCGGAGTCTTCGGCCGCCATGAACCCTGAGATTATGCCGGGCCCTGCGGACCCGTCAATGAGACAAGTCCCCGCCGTCCCGGGACAGACTTTGCCGGATGTAGACCTTGCCCTCTTCCACGCCCGGCTGGTCGAAGGGGTTCACACCCATCAGGGCTCCGGTGAAAGCGGTCAGGGTGCAGAGCGCAAACATCAGGGCCCCCATTCCGCGCTCGTCCACCTGATCGACCTTAATCGTCAGGTTCGGCCTCTGGCGGTTAGTCATCACGCGGGCGATGGCTCGGTACTCCACCTCCAGGAGCTCAGCCAGGCTGTGGCCGGCCAGGAGGGCGAAGGTTCCATCCTGAAGAGCCCCGGCGATGGGCAGTTTGGGGATCTTCACGGGATCGCGCGGCGCGTCTACCGTCACGAAGACGGTCACCTTGTCGTCTGGTCCGTCGCGCAAAAGCTGTAGGATGCTGTGCTGGTCCGTGGCCCCCACGGCAGCGATCGGCGTGAACCCGCGGCCGTCCTTTCCGAGGCTTTCGCCCCAGAGCTGAACCCACCACGAGCTCAGGCTCTTCAGGAGGGTGGAGTAGGGCATCAGCACATGCACGGGACGCGTGGCTTCCTGGGCCACGAGCGCGGAGGCGATCCAGAAGAGGGCATTTCTTTCCACGGGGGTCTTCTCGAAGTAATCGCGGACCTGTTTCGCGCCTGCAAGGAAGTCCGCCACGGAAAGCCCGGCGAGCGCGGCTGGGAAGATGCCCACAGGAGAGAACACGCTGAATCGCCCCCCGATGGAAGGCGCGATCGGGAGAGTACGCAGTCCCTGCTCCCGGCAGAACGCCGCGAGCTCGCCCTTCACAGGATCGGTGATCGCCACGAAGCGGGAGGCCCAGCGTTCCCGTCCCAGCCATTCGAGGGCGAGCAGGGTTTGAGCCAGGGTCTCGAAGGTGGTGCCCGATTTCGTTACCGAGACTACGAGCGTCGCCGCTGGGTCGAGGCCCTTCAAGCTGTGCCGCCAGTCCTCGGCGTCGGGATTCTCCACGAAGTGGATCCGGGGCGACGAGGTTACGCGGGTGCGAAGGGCGGAAAGCAGCGTGATCGGCCCCAGCGCGCTCCCGCCGATCCCGAGGATCAGCACCTCGCGCACCCCACCTCCGGCGAGGCATGCGTGGGCCAGTTCCTCGGAAGCCTTCGCGTGAGCGAGATTCTCGTCGGTAGGGGCGTCGTAGAAGCCGACCTCTCCCGAGACGAACCGCGACTTGAGGCGGCTCCACGCCTCCGCGGCAACGGCGGCGTCCATCTGCGGGCGGCGGGCCGTGGGGCCACGCCCCGCGGGCACCGAGGCAAGCGCGGACCAGTCGGCGGTGAGCGGGGAGCTTCCGATGCGGGCTGCGGTGGAGCTCACGGGCGCGCCTCCGCGAGCAGGTTCCTGCCGATGATCATGCGTTGCACCTGGTTGGTTCCTTCCACGATTTGAAGCACCTTGGCTTCGCGCATGTAGCGCTCCGCCGGGAACTCGAGGGTGTAGCCTGAGCCGCCGAGCACCTGCACGGCGTCCGTCGTAACTCTCATGGCCATGTCAGTGGCGAAGAGTTTGGCCATGGCGGCCTCCTGACTGAAGGGTTTGTCCTGATCCTTGAGCCAGGCCGCGCGTTGCACGAGGAGGCGCGCGGCGTCGAGCTGGGTGGCCATGTCGGCGAGGAGGAACGACACGCCCTGGAACTCGCCGATGGGCTTGCCGAACTGCTCGCGCCCGCGGGCGTGCGCGGTGGCGATCCGCAGGGACTCGCGCGCGATTCCGAGCGCCCCGGCGCCGATGGTGATGCGGCCGCCGTCGAGCGCCTTCATGGCCACAGCGAAGCCGTCGCCCTCCTTGCCCACGAGGTTTTCCGCCGGGATACGGGCGTCCTCGAACACGAGCTCCATGGTGTGCGAGGTGTGGCAGCCCATCTTGTGCTCGCGTTTTCCCATGCGGAAGCCCGCGGTGCCCTTTTCCACGACGAAGGCCGAGACCCCCTTCGGCCCGGGGCCGCCCGTGCGCGCCATGATGATCAGGGTCTGGGCGACGTCGCCCTGGGAGATCCAGAGCTTCGATCCGTTCAGGACGTAGTGCTTGCCGTCCTTGCGCGCGGTGGTGCGGAGCGAGCCGGCGTCGGAGCCGCTCGAAGCCTCGGACAGGCCGAATGCGCCGATGGCCTCGCCTGACGCGAGCGGAGGGATGTACCTGGCCTTTTGCTCGGCGGTGCCCATCCTCGAAAGGATGAGCTGCGGCAACCCCGTCACGGCGACGCTGACCGCGTATCCCATGTTCACCGCAGCGATTTCTTCGATGCAGGCGATGTACTCCTGGTAGCCCAGGCCCGCGCCCCCGTATTCCTCCGGGATCGGAAGGCCCGCCAGTCCCAGCGCGCCCAGCTTGCGGATCAGCTCCGGACGGAAAGTTTCGCTGGCCTCGTCGGCCTCTACGACAGGGGCGAGCTCCTTCTGCGCGAACTTTCGCGCGAGCTCGCGGATCTCGCGTTGAATGGGGGTTTCTTCGAAGTGCATGGGCTTTGAGGTAACACCGCACGTCGTGCAGGGACAATGTTTATACGCAGCGTTAAAAGGTGACTTGTATACTTCTGCATGAAATACTCGCGCTGTGGAATTGTGGCAGGAATTCGGTGGACAGCCCCCGATTCGCATTTTGATCAATTACTGGGAGCTCGCCCCCGACGATCTGCGCGCGCGGCTCGATGCGCTTCAGCGCGAGGGCTTTTCGCACGTCTCGTCTTTCGTTCCCTGGCAGGCTTTCGAGTCCGACATCTCCCACAAGCTGATGAAGTTCCTCCAGGCGGTATCGGAGCGCCGGCTGAGCCTCTCGCTTATCCTGAGCCCTGACGTCGGTGTTCACGCGCTTCACTCGGGCGTGCCGCGCGATCTGGCGGCCTCCGAGGAGATCCACGCCCGGCGGGCGGGCTCGGGCCCCTGCGTCGTGGCGCTCGCGCCGCGCTGGCACGCGCTGCCGTCTCTCCACTCGGCTGAGTTCATGAAGCGCTACTGGGCTTTTCTCTCCCGATTCCTGGGGTTTCTCTCGGATCTGGATCGAAGCCAGAGCGGCGTGCTCCGCCGACTCAGCGTGAGCGTGACCGGAAGTTTCTGGAAGTATTATCGGTCGCCGGGCGGCGGCTCCTTCGACTCCGCCACGAACGCCGCGGGCGACGAGGGGAAATCCGGATCGGCCTCCTTCCTCAAGTATCTGAGCGAACAGTACTCACAGCGCGAGTTCGCCGATCCGGACGCTGCGGCCGCGCAACGGTGGAAGACGCAGTCTTTCGAGGACGTGAACCGGAGGCATTTCGCGCAGAGCGCGGAGGATCAGTTCCGCCGGCAGAGTGAGCAGATCCTGCTGCGGAAGTACCTGCCCGTGCCGCTTGAGCATCTTGAGCTCTACACGCCCGAGGCCGATCCCGCGTATCTCCACACTGCGGTTCTCCAGGCCGCGGCGGACGGCCGCGCTGAATTTACCCGGCTCTCCAAACTCGTCGATGCCTGCGCAACCCGCGAAACCGCCGTGGATCGCCGGGTGTGCCGCCCATGCGTGCAGTGGACGGGTTTCGGGGGGTTCCAGACCCTTTCCGATTCCGAACGGCAGTTTCTCCTGCTGAAGTCGCTCCTGCTCGTTGCGTCGCGCGGGGGGGCGGTATTCCTGGAGGATCGCGAGTGGCGGCGGCTTTCCCGTTCGTTCAGGAAACGCGCTGACCTGCTCGCCAGGAGGCTCGCCGAGGGTCGGCTGCGTTTGGGAGCGTCCGTGATCCAGGTCGTGCCGCACCTGTGGTCGCCTGCGGGAGGGCCCTGGAAGGAATGGAGCCGACTGCTCGGGCCCGAGGCGCGCCTTTGTTCATCCTTGGACGTGCTTCGCGCGCATCCGGAGACCAAACTCGTGGTTGTCGACCCTGCCCTCATCCTTCGGGCGGAACCGGCGCGGGAGCTCCTGGACTGGGCCGAAGCGGGAGGCGCCTTGGTCCTTCCGCAGGGACCGCTGGTCACGGAATCGGCAAGGGCCCAGATCTCCACCCGGCTGGGGGTCAAACAGGGCCGTGGACGGGCGATCGCCGGGCGCGGAGGGGCCTCTCGGCAGACCTACGAGCTGGGCGCCGGAAAGGTGCATTTCTACGATCCCCAGGCGACGGATTGGCGCGACTTCGCCGTGTCCTTGATTGAGGAGGCGGGGATCCGGCGGCGATGCCAGCTGGGCGACGGCCGCCTGCAGACGATCTCTCTCGAGTCCGAGTCGGGGCAGGGCCTCTTCATCATGAACGGGACCTCCCGCGCTCTCTCCACTGACATCCATTTCGCCGAGTCCGTGCGGGTCACCGATCTGGCGCTTTCCCTGACGGATTCGCCGAACCCGGGGGTGGTCGAGCCTGAGCAGGTTCCCCCGGTCGAGCCGGCCAGAAGGTTTTCGCTCGAGGTGCCGTCCTGCGGCGTGCTTCCCCTGAGCGTATTGAATTCGGGAACGGCCACCGCGGTGGTCGCGGTCTCGTCGGAGCTTCCGTCCCCGGAGGGCGAACATGCAGCACCGGTTTGACTGGCGGGTGTACCAGGAGTTCCTCACGGTGGGCGCGCGCGGCGTGCCCCTGGCGGAAAACGCGGGTCCGGCCCTGTTCGTGGCGCGTGAGGGGGCGGTGATTTCAGGTTACTCGTCGGGCGAGGACACGGATGAGTGGCTTGGCACCTCCACCGAAGAACTCAGACTCCGTTACGCCCACCGGGAGCATCGCGTGGTGGAGGAGGCCGACCTGCAGAAGTGGATCCGTGAGGCACTGGCCAAGGACCACGTGGTGGATCAGGCGGAGTGCCTGCGCCGCCGGCTGGGAGCGGACCCGGGGGGCACCCAGCTTTCCCGGCCCGTGGCCTATCACCATTTCCTGCTCGACGGCCTTCAGGGCTGGTGGTCGCGCGTGCTGCCTTCGAACTACGGAATCTATCTCAGGCTGGAGCGTCCCCGGGGCGTGGAGGGCGCGCCGCGTGAGCTTTGCCTGGTCGTGCGCGGTGGGCGCCTCGAGAGCTTTCATTCCCCGGATCTGAGCGGCATGGCCCGCACGGACACGCGAGGGGATGAGGATCTGGTGCGGTACCTTTCTGAGAAGTACCTGGTGCCTTTTCAGGGTGCCGTCATTCCCGAGCGCGACTGGGAGGACTGGTCGAAGCTCGCCGAGCCCTGGAGGCTCGTGCTGATGGCCCTGCGTGCGCGCAGGGCACGCCTGGTTCCGTTCCGCTGGGGTTTGGCGGGCCTACTGGGCGCCCGAGCCTATTTCGGGCTCTGAGCTTCGGCTTTCGGCGTGGTTACGCATGAGCGCGGCCCACGAGCATCAGCGACAAGACGAGCAGGGACGAAAACATCAGCACCTGAAACACTCTCGACGTCAGCATCGATCGCTCAGCTCCCCTAATACCCACTGATAAACGCGCCTTTCCATAGTGTAAGGGGGGCTTAACGCACCGCGCTAGTGTGTCTTATTGGACCTTCGTGCTCACGTCCTTGAACTTGTAGGGTGTGTGATAGCTGGAATAGATCTGTTTATCCGCGAGGATGGGAAGTTCGGCCCCGAAGTAATGGTTGAAGACCACGCGGAGCTGATTCACCGGTGACCTCACCCGATCCATCAGGTGGGGGGGGGCATCCGGGGTGAAGTAGGCCTGGAAGTTGGGAAACCGAATCTTCTGTTGGTCCAGCAGGCTCATCCCCTCTTGCAGGTTCGGGCCGTGGTCGGAATGCAGGAGGATCACCGGGGGCTCCGTCGATTCGGCGAGGATCCGGTCGATCGCCTCCGTGATCCGGTGGTTCATGAAGATGAGCTGGTCGAGGTATGCGTCCTTTTTCTCCCAAAGCTTCTTCTGGAACTCCATCTGGTTGGAGAGCGTCGCCTGCCTGAGAATCTTTCCTTCGCGGTTGAACAGGTAAGGGTGGTGAGGCTGCACGAAGTGCGCGACGACGAATTTCGGTCCCGGTTTCCCTCCCGAGTCCGCGAGGGTGTCGAGATGCGAGAGAACGCATCGCGCGAGATCCACGGAGGCCCGCGATTGAAGCGCCTTCAGCCAGGTCATCTCCTGTAGGGTCCTCAGGAACTCGTCGTTGAGAAATCCCTGACGGCAGGACACCTGCTCGTCCGCGTAGACGTTGTGAAGCGTTGCGCCCCAGCTCGATTGAAAGTGGACGTATCGGTAGCCATGCGCCTTCAGGAACCGGGCCGCCGCATTGTTTCGCACGGCCTCGTAGATGGGGCGGTAGTCGCGCCCGTTGGCGGGAAGGGCGTTGCCCAGGGCCTCGGGGATGTAATCGTAGTTGAGGGAAGAAGCGAGCGAGAGCGCCGTCCAGTAGTAGTTGGAGACCGTGCGCTCGCCCACCGCAAACCCACGCCGCCTGAGCCCGTCCAGGAACGGGGAATTGTCGAACTTGTAAAGGCTCTTGAGCACGTCCGCGCGCGCATATCCGTCGAGTACGATGACGTAGATGTCCGGCCGGCGCGCGTTCCCCTCCGGGCTCTTTCCCGAGCGGGCGGCGGATTCGGGATTCGCCGGCTCGGTCGATGATCGTGCCCACGGGGAACCCACCACGAGCTGAATGCAGGTCACTCCCACGAGGAGCGCGGAAATCAGGTTGAGCGTGCGTCTGGCCCGGGCCGCCGAGCTCTCTTGGAGCAGGAAGCGAAGCGCGGCCGGAACGAGCACTGCGAGCGCAGCGAACACGAGCGTCGCATTCCGGTGGAGATTGAAGAAAGCGCGCTTGGCGTAACGGCCGTCTTCCCCGGTACGAGCGAGCCCCGAAATGGCTCGAAGCTCGAGCCAGGAGTGCACGGGGCCGTAGGCGTAAAACAGGAGCACCAGAGCCAGCACCGCGATGCCGGCTCGATCCCAGTCTCCGAGAACGGCGCGAAGCAGGAGCACCAGGAAGATGGCTGCCGTGGCGGCGGAGGCCGCGGCGGCGAGGACCGAAGCGAGCGGCGCTTGTCCGGGATTCGTCGCTGCGAGGTAGAGGGCCGGATACAGCGCGAAAAGGCAGACGTAGTAAGGGATACGTCCGAGAGCCTGGTTCATTTCCCTGCAACCCTCGGGACTGAGGCGCCACCGGGCACCTCAAACTCCTCAAACAGGAAGGGCGTAGAATAGGCCGAGCGGAAATACCGATCGGGGAGAAGTGGAATGCCCGCATTGAAAAGGTGATTGAAGAGACGCCTGAACTGATTCACCGGTGAGGCGCCCTCGGGATAGAGGTCGGGAGCGCCTGGCACATGAGCCGCGAAAAGCGTGGAGTGCCGCACATGGTCTTTTTTCGCTCTACCCAGTCCTTTCTCGAGGGCTGGACCGTGGTCTGACTGCACGAAGATCACGGGCGGCCTTGGAGAGTTCGCGAGAATCGACCGTACAGCATCGAGTACTCGACGGTCGCCGTACTTTAGTTGCTCGAGGTAGGGGTTTCGTTCCTCCCAGAGGCGCGTCTGGAGGGCGAACTGGCTAGCTAGCGTCGTTACTTGCTGTACCTGCCCTTTCGCGTTGAAGAGGTAAGGTGGATGCGGCGGAACAAAATGGGCCACGACGAACTTCGGCCCGGGTCTCTCGCCTTGGGAAGCGAGAGAGTCGAAATTCTGGTTGTGGCAGTTCGCGATATCCAAGCCCATCCCGGGACTCAGGAGCCGAAGCCAGGTCTCTTCGGAGACGGCCCGATAGAAATCGTCCTGGAAGGCGCCCTCATGGCAGCGTACCAGCTCGTCGGCATGGGGATTGATGCGCGTGGCGCCCCAGGTCGTCGCGAAATGAACAAAGCGATAGCCCCTCTTCTTGAGGAAGCGTGAGGCCGCGTTGTTCCGCAGGAGTTGGTAGGCCGCCGAGCGGGATCGGCTCGCGGTGTTGGCGTACTCGGGGAGCAGAGCCTGCAGGTAATCGTAATTCAACGTGGAGGACAGGGAAAGATAGGTCCAGGAGTAGTTCGAGGTGCTTGCCGGGTTCACCCGAAAACCGATTTCACTCAATTCGCCGAGAAAGCTGGTGTCCTCGTATCCGTAGTACTCCCTGAGAACGTCGGCCCGCGCGTGGCCGTCGAGAACGATGAAGTAGATGTCGGGTTGGTAGCCCAAGGGGGTGCTCGAGGCATCGCCACCAGCGGCCGCTTCAGCAGCCGACGTCATGGTTCCTTCCTCGGCTCCTGAGAAGGCCGCCTGGGCGCCGACCATCGCGAGCAGGAGGATCGCCATGCCGTTGAGGCTCAGCGTGGCCGCCACGACGCTGTCCTCCCGCGTCTTCCGGGCCTGCCGGAGCGCGAGGGCGATCCCGACGACACCCGCCCCAACGAGGATCGGGCTTCGGTAAGTGAGGAGGTTTCCAATATGCACCCAGATCCCCATCTTTCCGGCGAAGTGGTCGAGCTTCAACGCGGTGAAAAAATCCAGGAGCGGGCCGTATGAAAAAAAGGCGACCACGACCGCGCCGACTCCAAACGCAGCGCGCCGCCAGCCCCCGGCGAGGGGCCGAAACGCGGCCAGGATCAACAAAGCCGAGAGCAAGGCGATGCCCGTGGCCACGGCGACGCTGGGCGCGGGGGCCTGCCCCGGATTTCCGGCCGCCATGTAGAGCACGGGGTAGGCCGCAAGCAGCCCGGCGTGGAAGGGGTAACGCGAGAGAAAGGCTTTCATGCTGTGGCTCCGGCGGCGGCTCCGCGCTGGGATTGGGAACGCGGGCTTCTCGACTCCTCGATCTGCCGCACGACCTCGTCGGCTCCAGCGCGGCCGCTCCGGCCCACGTGGTAGATCCAACGTTCGCGCGCGGCTCGCAGCGCCTCCACGAATCGCGCGTGATCACGCGTGAGTTGGCCGATCTTTTCCCCGGCCAGATGAAGGTCGGAGGGCTCCAGTACGTCGCCGATCTCCTTGCGGATGGAGTGTTCCAGTGGGGTGAGCCCAACCCTTTCCCAGTGCGCGTTGTTCACCTTGGGTGGCGTGTTCACGAAAAGAACGGGGCGTTCGAGGCCGAAGGCGAAGTCGAAGGATGCGCCCGACCAGTCGCTGATCATCACGTCCGCATGGGCGAGGGAATCCTGCTCGGACATGTCGGTGATCACCCGAAAGCGCCCCCCGGCTCCATACGAGGCGGCAAGCTTCCCCGCCAGCGTGGGGTGGTGGCGGACGGTCATGGGGTGCAGTCGGAGGTCGACGGTGTGCCCGGCCTCGAGGAGTGCCCGGATCAGGGGTTCGCCCCAGGAGCCCTCGATGATCGACCCCGTGCCCCAGGAGGGCGCGAGCACGACGCGTTTGGTTTTCGTTTCCGTAGGACGATACTGCTCGCGGGTTGCGCGTTGGCGCTCAAGCAAGGCGTCGAGCCTACCGTAACCATGATCGACGAGTTGCTTGGGCTTCAGCCCATAAGCCTGCTCGGTTTTCCGAATCTCAGCGGTGTGGTGCGGGCCAACACAGAGGATGGTGTCGTAGTGATCAAACGCGCCCTCACGGTACACGCGATGACTGCTATTGATGGAATGGAAGAGATACACGTAGCGCACGGGTTTCACCGAGCGCTTGAGCTGATACTTCTCGAGGTCCGGTAGGGTGAGCAGGCAGACTCGACAGTCCAATCCACGGAATGCGAGCGTGCGCGCGGTTCCCGAGCCGATGTACAGCGGTCGCAGAAGCGCCTGGAGCTCCGGGGTCAGGCGTTCGCCGCGGAGCACGGGGTCGTGGTCATCTGAGGTGAGATAGACCATGCGCTGGCCGTGGCTCGCCGCCAGCTCGCGGAGCACGGGCTCGAGGTGAGGCCAGTCGCCAGGGCCTTCGGCGTAGACGACGAGCTCGCGTTCGGCGGCGCCCAGACGGCCGAGCTCGGAAAGGCTCCGCCACTCGGCGGAGAGTCGGCGGAAGAAGGACAGCATCGCGGAGGTCAGGGCTTGGGGGGTTCCACCGGCGACTTCGCGGGCTTTCTGCCCACGATTCGAAGCGCCAAGTCGCGGACACGAGTGAATCCGCTGCGGAAGAACATGAACCCGCCGGCAATGGCGGCGACTATCACCTGAATGGCCATGCCCATGGTGCCCGGATCCAGATAGGCATGGGCATCCGAAGGGATCATCAGGGTAAGGCCGGCCCAAAGTCCAAGTGCAAGAGTCAGGAAATGCCGCATTAAGGTGTCTCTCCTCGGGATTTTTCTCACAGAATTCTTACGAATAATCCCCGCGTTCGGCAAGCGCCTAGGCGTCCGATATGCGGTTCCAGGCCCGAACCAGGAGCTCGCGGGCGGCCTCTTCAGCGATAGGGGTCAGGTTATTCGGCGCCCTGCCCGGGTGGATCAAGGTGCCTGGGACGTTGCGCAGGGGCTCGGGAGAATGGAGGTGCTTCCGTAGGAGGGGTTTCAGGTTCAACTCCGCGAAGAATTCGTAAATACGGCGTACGCCGCTCTCGACGCCGTCGGCCCCAAGCGCAGCAAGCACCGGTGCCACGGCTTCAGATCCGTTGGCTCCATTCCAGGCCAGCACTTCGGCGAGGGTGAAGCCGCACGCGAGCCCGTGGGGCAGACCGAGCGAAGCTGTCAGAGGGTAAGACATTGAATGCGCCAACGCCGTGCGGGTGCCGCTGATAGCCAACCCCGCCAGCACGGCCGCCTCCTGCACGCCCACTCGCGCTCCGAGGTCCTGGGGATGAATCATCGCTCGCGGCAGGAAAACGAGCAGACTCCTTGCGGCCCGTGAGGCCAGGGCCTCCGAGACCGGGTTCCGGTTGCGGTTCCAGAGCGACTCCAATGCGTGCGAAAAGGCATCGAGCCCGGTCAACACGGTGAGATCAGGGGGCAGCGTGAGCGTGAGTTCGGGGTCGATGAGGGCATCCGTGGGGAATAGACGGTCGTGTGTCAGCGAGTGCTTGGCGCCGGTCCTCTCGTCCCACACGGTGGCAAAAGGGGTGACCTCGGCTCCGGTCCCCGCGGTGGTTGGGACGGCAATGATTGGCAACGGCGAGAATCCGACAGGGTAGGGGATGGACTGTCTCAGGTGATCAGAGACCCACTTGGGCCCAGTCTGCCCGGAGGCGCAGAGGGCGGCGGCTACTCCCTTCGCGGTATCGATCGTACTTCCTCCGCCGATCGCCACCAGCAACTCGGGGCGGGAGGGAAGGATCTCCAGGGCGGCCTCCTGAATCGAGGCCACCGTGGGATTCGAAATCACTCCCCGGTGCACGGCCACAAGACCAGTACCGAGGAGGCCCCGCACCCGCGCCTCGAGCCCGCGCTCGAGCGAGCCCCGAGTGCCGAGGAGCGCCGCCCGCTTCCCCCCGGCGCGTAAAGGCAGCCCGCCGAGGCTGCCCGCGCCCATCCAGAGCCGGACGGGATTAAAAAAGGCCGCAGGCTCGGTCATAATCCGCCTGGGTGTCGATCTCAGCCCAAGGTTTTCCATCGGTCGGTACGAGCCGGAAGCTGTGTCCGGCCCTGGCCATGCGGGTGAAGGCCTCGGTGTCATAGGCCTGGAAATCACGATCCCACAATACCTGCTCCAGGCTCTGGAAGAGCGCCTGAGTGATGCCGCCAGAGAACGCCGCGATTCCCACCCACTCTCCCGCGGATCGAGGAGCCGGAATCTGCTTGCTCGATGCGATCAGCCTTCGATCCGCCGTGGCTTCGACCTTCATTGCCTCTTCGTCGGTTGCCCCGAAGTCGGTGAGGAGCGCCGCCTCCGTCTGGGGCACGTCCATCATGGGGTCGAGGAGCCCGCCGTCGTAGGCCAGATCGCTGTGCAGGTAGAGGAACGGGCGGCCACCGACCCAGTGGCGGGCGCACCAGAGCGAACCTCCGTTGTTCATCTGCTCGTAAAAGGGGTTCGGCACGAACGTGACACCGGGCCCGGCAAGAGCCCGCTCCATCTGGTCGTGCCGGTAGCCTACGACGATCGCGAACTCCCGGATCCCGCGCTCCCTCAGGAGGCGCATCGACCGGCCAAGCAGGGTTTCATTCTTCAGGTCGAGAAGGCCCTTGGGTTTCTCGAGCGTGAGCGGATAAAGGCGCGACGAGCGGCCCGCGGCCACGATCACCGCGCGCTCGATCCGGTGTGCGCTCATTTCCCGGTCCACCACTGCGTGAATTGCTCCTTCACCTCTTTTGGGGTCACTGTTGGGCGTCCAAGCTTCGCGTCCGTCGAGATCCCCACCTTCGCGTGGATCAGGCAGGGGCCGCTCAGGTCTCTCGCTTTCTTCACGAGCTCCCGGAAATCGTCCAGCCGGTCCGTGCGCCAGGCCTGGGCATAGCCGCAGGCCGAGGCGGCCATCGCGAAATCGACGGTGGAGCTGACGGTCGGCTGGGCGCCCGTCGATTCGTGAGCTTCGTTGTCCAGGATGATGTGGAGAAAGTGTTTCGGTGCGTAGTGGCCGATGGTGGCGAGAGCCCCCAGCTTCATGAGCGCGGCGCCGTCACCATCGAGCACGGCGACGTGCCGCGTTCCGGAACCGCCCTCGTGCATGCCCAGCCCGATGGCCGAGGCGCAACCCATCGAGCCCACGATGTAGAGCTGGCCCGGGCCGTGTCCGGCGGTGAAAAGCTCACGGCCGATCTTCCCGGTCGTGGCCACGAGAGCGCTATGGCCTCCGAGAAGCTCCTTCACGGCTCGGATGTAGTCGAGTCGCGGCGCCCATTGCGCGGGCTCGGTCGTGAACTTACCCTGGAGCCGCCCTTCCTCGTGCGCGTAGCGCGTGGTCCGTCGGGGCTGGGCGGCCAGCGGAAAGTCCTTCACCGAGCCCTTTTTCATGACGAGCGCAAAGGGAAGGCCGGTGGCGCGCATCGAGGCCTCGGCTCGCTCCAGCGCGGCGTCGCAGTCCGCCGGGTCCTGAGGGAAAGTCTCGTGCGGGATCCGCATCGTATCCAGGAGCTGCTCGGTGATCTCGCCCATGAGCTCGTGCTGCGGCTCATCCGGCACCCCGGGTTCTCCCCGGTGGGTGGTGATGAGGAGCACCGGGGCCCGAAACGGGTGGTTCAAGGAGGTCAGCGGGTTCACCGTGTTCCCGAGGCCCGAGTTCTGGCAGATGATCACCGCCTTCCGGCCCACCATGGCTGACCCGGTGGCGATGCCGACGGCTTCGCCTTCGCTCGCCGCTCCGATGTAGCTGAGCTCAGGATTCTGGATGACGGAGTTGATGAAGGGCGTCAAATACGAGCAGGGCACGCCTGTCCAAAGGGTGAAGCCGCGTTTGGAGGCGGGACGCAGAAAGTCTTCGGCATGAATCATCGGGCGGGTCTCCTGAGGCGGGAGACTTTCATGGCGGGCGGGAGGCGGTCAAGGCCGCCGAGGCCCCGGCGTCCTTGCGGATCCGAGCGCCGATGGCGTAGGGTGGCCTCCATGGGACAAGCAAATTCCAAGACGGTGTATGTGGGGATGAGCGCGGATCTGGTGCACCCGGGGCATCTCAACGTGATCCAGGAGGCGCGCAAGTACGGGGAGGTCGTGGTCGGACTCCTGACGGACACGGCGATCGCCTCTTATCGGCGTCTGCCCTACATGACCTACGAGCAGCGCCGAATCGTCGTCGAGAACATCGTGGGGGTTTCGAAGGTGATCCCGCAGGAGACGCTCGACTACACGGCCAACCTCGAATTGGTCCGCCCCCACTACGTCGTGCACGGCGACGACTGGAAGACCGGGGTACAGGAGCCCGTCCGGCGGCGCGTGATCGAGAAGCTCAAGGAATGGGGCGGGGCGCTCATCGAGATCCCCTATACGCAGGGGATTTCGTCCTCGCAGCTCAACAGCGCGCTCAAGGAGATCGGCGTCACTCCGAACGTGCGCCTTTCCCGGTTGCGCCGGATGCTCGCCCACAAGCCCTCGATCCGCGTGATGGAAGCCCACAACGGGCTGACGGGTCTGCTCGTGGAGACGACCTCGGCCGAGGCTGAAGACGGATCCATGCGGGAATTCGACGCAATGTGGCTCTCGAGCCTCACGGATTCCACGGCCAAGGGGAAGCCGGACATCGAGGCCGTTGACGTCACCTCGCGCCTGCAGACGGTGAACGACATCATGGAAGTCACGACCAAGCCCATCATCTATGACGGCGACACCGGTGGGAAAACCGAGCACTTCGTCTTCACGGTAAAGACTCTGGAGCGCCTGGGTGTTTCGGCCATCATCATCGAGGACAAGATCGGGCTGAAGAAGAACTCGCTCTTCGGCACGGATGTGGAGCAGACGCAGGACTCCATCCCCGAGTTCTGCGCCAAGATCGAGGCGGGTCGCCGCGCACGCGTTACGAAGGATTTCATGGTGATCGCCCGGATCGAGAGCCTCATCCTGGGCAAGGGGATGCAGGATGCCGTGGATCGCGCGCGGGCCTACGCCGTGGCGGGTGCGGACGGCATCATGATCCATAGCCGTCAGAAGTCGCCCGACGAGATCCTCGAGTTCTGCAAAATCTACCAGACCTTCAGCGTGAAACCCCCGCTCGTGGTGGTGCCCTCGAGCTACAACACCATCTTCGAGAGCGAGCTTGAGGCGGCCGGCGCCAACATCATCATTTACGCCAACCACCTGCTGCGCGCGGCTTACCC
>JADZFF010000043.1 GCA_020850015.1 Bdellovibrionales bacterium
CTGTTCCGCCTCCATGGGCGCGGCGACGACGTGCTTCGCATCGGTTACGACTCCGTGGACTACGGCTTCGTTCAGGAGGCCGTGCTGGCGGTGCAGGGGCTCTCGGGCACGGTGCAGATGCGCAAGCGCCGCGAAGAGGGCCGCGACCGGCTCGAGATTCGCGTCGAGACCGAGCTGCCCAACGGAATCCGTCCTGACGCGGCCCGCGCGCTCGAGCTCGTGATGCTCGAGAAGCGCCCCTCGCTCCGTAGCTTCGTGGAAAAGGGCACGGTGTGGCCCCTTCGCATCGACCTGGTGGATCCGGGCACGCTTCCCCGCAATCCCCGCACGGGCAAGCTCATCCGCGTGGAGGACTCCCTGTGACTCCATCGGCTCCCGCGGCGGGGGCTTCCGCCGTCAGCTCGGAGGCCGCGCGCCCCATTCCACCCGCGCCGATCTGCCCGGCCGAGTCGGCGCATCTGGAGATCCCCATCCAGGCGGGATTCATCAAACCCGCGGTGGACTTCGTGCTCTCCTACGCCGCGCAGCTCGGCCTCACCGAGGAGCGCCGGCGCTCGCTTCGGTTCGCCGTGGGCGACGCGATGGCCGTGGTGCTGGAGCGCAACGTGGAGTCGCCCGGAGTGGGCGGATCCGTGGCCATCCAGGTGTTTCGCGGTGAAAAGGGCCTGGGCATTCGCATCCTGAACCGGGGCGTACCCGTGTTCGAGGACGAGGCTGCTGCCCGGCTGGAGCGCCTGCGTCTCCAGGGCGCGAGCGGCCCGAAAGTAGACGGCATCGTGATCGAGAACCTGGGCCGCGACGGGCAGAGCCTCACGCTCGAGGTGAAGCTCGGGATTCCGCAGGGCGAGGTGCTCAAGACGGGAACGCGCCCAGTGGTCCAGGTGGCCGGCAAGGAGCTCGTGATTCGGGCTCTGCGTCCCGAAGAAGCTCCGGCGCTGAGTCGTCTTTTCCACTCGGTCTACGGCTACGACTACATCGGCGACTACGTCTACTACCCCGAGCGGCTGCGCGCGATGCTTGAGGACGGCTCGCTGACTTCCACCGTGGCCGAGATGGCTGGCGGCCGCCTCATCGGGCACGTGGGGTTGGTGCGGCGGGCCTCGAGTCCGGCGGTCTACGAGCCCTGCATGGGGGTGGTGGATCCAGGCGTGAAATCGAGCGGGACTTTCAAACGTCTTTTCGAAGTGACGATGAAACGCGTGGCCCAAACGCCCATGCAGTACGCGTTCTCGGATTGCGTCACGAACATCGACTTCAGTCAGCGTCTTGTCGCGCGTTACAGCGGCGTGGACACCGCGCTTTTCGTGGGCTCGCAGAGCAAGGAGACGCAGGCCAAACTCGTAAAGCTCGGTCTGGGCAGAGACCCCGAGGACATGGACCGCTATTCCATCCTGTACTCGGTGATCCCGCGCGTGGAGCACCCTTTCGGCGCGGAGGTTGTTCTTCCGGGGAACCTGGGTGAGATGCTGGGCTTCCTACTTCCCTCGTTGGGGTTGGATTGGGCGCCCGCGCCGCGCTTCAACCCTCTTCCGAGGTCCGGCTCTTTCTCGGCCCGCTCCGAGAGCGCGCAGCGCTCGATTTACTTCGAGCTGCCGGAGCCAGGACATCAGGCCGTTACCGCGATCCTCGAGGACTGGGCGCAGGCCCTGAAGACGGGGTGCCAGTACGCGGCGGTGGACGTCCCTCTCGATCCGCCGGGCCTGGGCCAGGTGCACGACCTGCTTGCCGCTCAGGGCTTCTTCGTGTCGGGGTTCCTGCCCTGGCGCCACTCCGCCCGTCTTTGCGTGCGTTTTCAGGCCACCGGGCCCACGCGCGTGGCCTGGGACAAGATCAAGGTATTCAGCGAACAGGGTCAGCGTCTTCGTGACGTGATTCGCGCCGACTGCGAGAGGAATCAGCTCCTATGAAGTTCGCCGCCGCCGACCGGCTCTGCAGGATTGCAAACCCGCTCGACTGGAGCGCCGAGCAGCGCGCCCTGATGGTCGACGCCTGCCGTGAGATGGCCGAGTTCCACGCGGGCGCGTCCGCAGATGTTCGGGCTCTGTATGCCCGCGAGGGCTTTGATCCTTCGACGGTACGCTCGGAGGAGGACCTCGCGCGCATTCCCTTCCTAGGCGTGCACGCCATGAAGCACTATCTGATGCTCTCCATGCCGGAAGAGGAAGCCGTTCTGAAGCTGACCTCAAGCGGCACCCGTGGGCAGAAGACCCGGATCTGGTTCGACCAGGACAGCCTCGACCGAGTGCAGTCCACGCTCGACACGCTCTGGACTCAAGAAGGGCTCATGTCCGACCAGCCCACGAATTACCTGGGATTCGTGTACGATCCGGACGATGCCGACGATCTCGGGATCGCGTTTTCGTGCAAGAACGAGGAACGCTTCGCCCCCGCGAAGAGCAGCTTCTTCGCCCTGAAGAAGGATGCCTCAGGCGAGTGGCGCTTCGATATGGATCGCCTGCTCAAGCGGGTGCGCGAGTACGAGGCCGAGGGGCTTCCCGTGCGCATCACGGGCATTCCGGCCTTCTTGTTTGAGTTCGTGGAGGCCATGCGCGCTCGCGGCGAGCGGCCGGTGAAGTTCGCTCCCGGGAGCCTCATGATGACCGGAGGGGGCTGGAAGGCCGCCGAAGACAAGAAGGTCACGCGCGAGGAGTTCC
>JADZFF010000044.1 GCA_020850015.1 Bdellovibrionales bacterium
CCCGGCTGTTGTCAAAAACTCGGCGAAGAAGAGCAGCGCGGGAAGCTTCGGGGATTCGCGAAAGAAGCTCCGTCTCTGAGACTTCGCTCGGAAGACCGGCGCTTGAACCTAGCTGAGATTCGGCGGCGAGAGCTGCAATGCGGGCCCTTTTCCAGCGCGACGAGAAATCCGCCACATCGAACGTGGGAAGCTCTGCTACTCGCGGCGACTCGTCCTTGTGGGTGGCCAGGTCCATGGTCGATGCTCCAGCGGCGCACAAAATAGCAATGAACATGCCACGGCGGAGGCACCGATAAACGCGCGCGCCGCCTCCGCTCGGCGAGTCAAGCGAGACAGGTTGTCACGTCGTTCGGTGCAACTGTCCCACCTTGAAATACTCGAGCGCGACGGGGCGGCCGCGCGTGCGCCGTTTTTTGCGTTGCGCTCGGGCCATACACAGGTCATTCAGAAGGCGAGGTTTTCGATGCTGACACAAAACCCATTTCGGCTGTTCTTTCCTCTGGGCCTAGGCTTCGCCATCTGGTCCGCGGCGGTTTGGATCGCATTCGGAGTGGCGCCCGAAAGCGCGCGCGCGTATCCTGGACAGCTTCACGCGGATGGCATGGTCGGCGGTTTTCTTTTCCTGTTCTCAACGGGATTCCTCATGACGGCCGTTCCAAAGTTCACGAGGTCGTTCTCGGCGCAGCGTTGGGAGCTCGGAGTCGGAGTAGGAATCGCCGCAGCGCTTGGCGTCTGCACGGCTTCGGAGAGCACCACCGCGTTTCACTGGGTTTCTTTTTCTGGAATCGCCTGCCTGATCGGATTCGCTGGTCGGCGTCTGCTCGCTCGAACGCAGAATCCCCCTCCGTTCTTCGTTTTTGTGGGAGTGGGATTGCTCAGCGGGCTGCTGGGGGCACTGGGCCTTGCGCTGACCGATTCCGCAGGCCTTGATGCCGCTTGGATACCCACTGCTCGCGCTCTCTACTTCACCGGAATGATGCTCGGGCTTGTGATCGGCGTGGGGGGCAGGCTTCTGCCGATGCTTCTCGGGCACTCCGCCGCCCCCGTGAGCGACCCCGCGGCTGGCCGTATTCCACTCGCGCTTTGGATGGCGCTTGCGTTCCTTCTGGGCTCCTATCTGGCGTTGGCCTTGGGCCTCGCAAACACGGGGCCCGCCTTGCGTGCGGCGAGCGCGCTCCTGGTTGGCTTCCGGTTCTGGCGCCTCCATCAGTTGCCTCCTCGAAAGGGCGTTCAGCCTTTTCTCATCTGGCTTTCCGCGTGGTCGATCGTCTTGGGCTTGCTGACGGCTGCCCTGTTCCCGCGTTACGCACTTCACCTCATGCATCTGGTGTATGTGAGCGGCATGGGGCTGATGACCTTGATGGTGGCTACACGGGTTACGCTCGCACACGGCGGCCATGACATGGCGCTGGAGGCGGGCTCTCGGGCCCTGATTCTCACCGGCGTGCTTGTGGTGCTCGCCGCGCTGACACGGGTCAGCGCGGGATGGCTTCCTTCCGGTTACCTTACACATCTCGCGTATGCGGCCGTTTGCTGGATTCTTGGAGTAGTCGTGTGGAGTACCTTGCTCGTGCCGAGGCTGCGCCCGGCGGGCAAGTCCACCTGTTAACGAGACTTCCGATATTTTCTGCTCAGGGCCTCCGCGGTGTCCAAAGCGGAAGTGATCATCTGCTCGCCAATTCGACGTCGAATCGCCCCCTCCCTTTCGCTCAGTAGGGCGAGTTTCTCGTCTCCAAGGGCGCTTGCGGCTAGCACGAAGAGGCACTCATCTTCCTTGCGAATGTGCAGATGGAGAAGCTCGCAGTACAGGCGAACTGCGGCGCTGAAGTCGGCCTTCGGAAATTCCCCACCCCCGCTGTGGGCGCGAGAGATCCCACGCAACACCTCCAGGCATGCGTGCCCAGCCGCATGCTCCTGGAGCGGAATTCGCATGCAGTTCACCTGACCGAGGATCTCCCGCACACCTTCTGTGGGTCCAACGGGCCCGATGCCCGCCCGAGCCACGCGCGCCTCAATCTCCGGGATTGGATTTCTGGTGATCCAGTAGTCCATGAATAGCCCGCAGTAGGGCCCACCCTGGTCTACCCGCCCCGTCTGGTTGAGCGCTGGAAAGAGCAGTTCCTCCTCCTTCCCGTGATGAAAGCGTTCCAGGTAGACGCCGAAGAATTCCACGAGGCTCTCGAGCTCCTTCGGCGGGGGTGGAGCCCCCTCCGCGGCCGCTTCCGCCATCACGCTGAGCACCTCGAGCATCTCTCGGATTTTCTGGTGCTCAAGCCCCAGGTCGCGGAGCATGGTCACACCGTCCTGCTGAAGATCTGCGACTCGGGCTTCGATCGGGCCAGGCGGGCGTCAAACGCCATGCAGATGTTTCGGAGAAAGGGGCGACCAGCCGCTGTAATTTCGCAGGAGTCGGGCCCGATTCGCACCAGACCGTCCTTCTCCGCCTCACTGAGGCGGTCTCTCACCTGATTGAGCTCATCAAGAGCTGAATCATCCGATTTCCAACGCGTTGAGAAGCGAGTCGTGAGCGCGAGAATGTGGTCTCGAAGCGAGCGGTCTTCCGGCGTCAGCGAGTGCCCGCGCGAAAGGGGGAGCTCATTCCGCTCAAGGCGTCTGTAGTAGTCCTCGAGCTTCTTCTCGTTCTGAGCAAAGGCGTCGCCCGCATCGCCGATCGCAGAAACACCTAGTCCGAAGAGGGGCGCGATAAATTCCGGGGTATAGCCCATGAAATTGCGGTGCAGGGCCCCTGATCGGCTCGCCTTCCAAAGGGAGTCGGTCTCCAAGGCGAAATGATCCATTCCGATTTCTCGATACCCAGCCTCCTCGAGCACTCGGCGACCGGTTTCGTAAAGGATTCTCTTCTCAGCGCCTGAAGGGAGATCCGCCTCCGTGAATCGACGATGCGCGGCCTTGATCCAAGGCACATGGGCGTAGGCGTAGAAGGCAACGCGGTCCGGGCGGTGCTCAGCTACGGTCCGCGCCGTCTGCTCCACGCTCTCCGGAGTTTGGTGGGGCAAGCCGTAGATGAGGTCGTAGTTTACGCTTGTGAACCCACGGGCGCGGGCGGTCTGGGTCACGGCAAGCACCATTTCCCGGGATTGAACACGATTAACCGTTTCCTGAACCTTGCGATCGAAGTCCTGCACGCCGAGTGAGATACGGCGAAACCCCAGGGAGGCGAGCACATCGAGATGCGCCGGCAGGGTTACGCGCGGGTCGGCCTCAATTGAGAGTTCTGCCGCAGGCACGAGGCGCACGTTTCGAAGCAAGGGCTCGAGCAAGGAGCGCAGCCCCTCCGGGCTCAAAAAAGTCGGTGTACCTCCGCCGAGGTGAATCTCAGCGACGGGCATCGGGTCAGCGCTCCCAAGGCGCTCTCCGTAGAGCTTCCACTCATGGAGAAGGGCCGAAACATAGGGGTCGGCCACTCCCGGGTACCTGCTGATCCTGGTGTTACAGCCGCAATACGTGCAGAGGCTTCGGCAGAACGGGATGTGGATATAGAGTGCCGCCCCGCGACCCTCTGCCGCAGAACGATCAAGCGCGCTCCGAAGTCGCTCTACCCAGACCGCCTCGCTCATCGCGCCTTCCCAGTAGGGCACGGTGGGATAGCTGGTGTAGCGGGGCCCGGGGACGTCGTATTTAGCGAGCAGGGCTCGATTCATGAATTCCTCAGAACTTTAGGTCAATTTGCGCGTACCCGAAGAGTGGGTTCTCGGCATTGAGCCTCTGCCGCAGGTAGGGGCCTGCGAAGAGCGTGGAAACGCCTCCCGACAGGGTGAGGCCGTCGTCCACCGGATAACTCAGAGTCAGATCGACCTCGGTCCCGAGTCCGCGCGGGCCCCCGCCATCACCGAGCGCGGTAGCGCCGTTGAGTGCGAAAGGCGCGACATCCCCGTCTGCGCGAAGGAAGTAGTGGAGATCGAGCGAGGTCTTGAGCTTGCCGAAAAGCCCTTGGATCCCGGCGCGCGGGCCCAGGATATTACGGCGACCAAAAACATCAGCCGTGCCGAGCCACTTGTGCGCCGTCGGGAACAGCTGCCTGTACTCGGCGCTAGCCACGAAAGCGCCGGCGTTCACCCGGCCACCCTCAAAGGGTTCAACTCCGAGCTCGGCGTCCGCCTGGTAAGCGGTCTCGCGCGAGCCAAGGAATCTCCCCGACTGGTAGGTTACCTCGGCGCGATAGTCCACCGTGCCGAGATCGGCCTTGGCCCGCGTGCCCGCGGTCCAGAGGTCCACAGGCAGCGGGCCCCCTCCGCGCGCGTCTCGCGTGTAGAGCACATAGAGATCGAACTCCCGGAGCGACTCGCCCAGGTTCATTGAATGATAGATCCCGAAGATGTCGAAATCGCCGTCGGAGGCGGCCGACTGCCCAGTCTCCGCGAGCATGGAGGCGAAGAGGTCCGTGAATCCCTCGCCCGTCGAGTAGCGCACGCGCGCAGCGTCAAACGCGCGTCCGACGACGCTCCATTCGAGTGCCCCCAACACAAGTTCATCGCCGTAAGCAAAGACCTGGCGCCCAATCTGAAACGAAAAGTCGCCGGCCGGGAGCATTGCGTAGGCCTGATGGAGGCCAAGCCCGGGGTCGACAGCGGCGCCACTGGTCTGAGTAGCGCCGCCCTGCAGCGCGCCAAAGGCCTGCGCGAACTGCGGCTCAAAGACAAATCGCCGCTCATTCGGGCCCAGAAAGGCAATGGTCGGACGGAATCGAAGCAGGTGAAACACCCGATCTCCGGCGAAGTCCGTGTCGTTTTGCACCTCCGTTCGCGCGCGCATCTGACCCTTGACCTCGAACTCCGCCCGCGCGGTCGAGGGAAGCGAAAGAACCGTCAACAACGCAACCGCAAGCCATGATGTCTTCATGCCTCGACGAATTGCAAAACCCTCGCCGTCCCGCAAGGCCGACGCTTCACAGCGAGGCGAAGCCCGACAGCTTCATGAGACAAAGCCGCACGCGCAGGAGTTTTTTTGTCTCAAGACGAAGGCGCTCGGCATCCGAGCTGGCATTTTATCGGAGGCGACGTTGGCCGGAAACCTGCAAAGCGACAGGCATACCATCAGCGAGCGAGCACGCCCTTAAGGAGGAGTGAGCGATGTCCAATACCGAGGCAGGAAAGAAGAAGGACGAAAGCGAGAAGGTGCCGCTCGGTCAGCGGCTGTTCGATCGGCCATTCCTTCTTCTGATCGCTGGAATCGTGGTGATTGCGGTATTCTACACGGGCTGGGGTCTCGTCGAAATCATGACTCTGCCCAAAGCCACTCTCCCCTGAGAGTCGGGAAAGGATGAACCATGTCGGTGGATAAGCTCCATTCAGGAATCGTTGCGCCGCAGGGCGTCTGGTGGAAACCTGCTGCTCAGCAAGAGCGGGTTTGGGTCACAGTCGCATTCGTTTGGTGCATGATTCTCTTCGCATCCATGCCCTTCTGGCACTTCAAAGGAGGGCAGAATCCCTCCGGCATCCGCGCGAAAGTGGCGGCAGCGGACTTTCAGGCGCGCACGGACCGCTTCGTGAAGGAGTACCAGGTCGGTACGGACCAGGGAATACCGGTGGTGCAGGCTCCGGCCGGAAGCGACCTCTACCTCATAGGCCGGATGTGGAGCTGGTACCCGGTGCTTAAACTCAAGAAGGGCACCGAATACACGCTGCATTTCACGTCCATGGACGTGAATCACGGGTTGAGCCTTTTTCCGATTAATCTCAATTTCCAGGTCGTGCCCGGATACGACTACGCCCTGCGGGTCGTTCCCAACCAGTCGGGCGAGTTCAAGATCATCTGCAACGAGTTCTGCGGGATCGGCCACCACACGATGGTCGGCAAGATCATCGTCGAAGACTAAGGAGTAACTGAAAATGACGACTGCAGCCGCCGTCAAGCCCGTCGATGCCCTCAAGGCGATCTTTCGCAAATGCCCAGTCACTGGGCTGAAGGTCGATCGAACTGCCGAGAATCTCATCAAGTTCAACGCCGTCGTCGCGGTGGTGTGCCTCTTGGTCGGCGTGCTTGCCGCGATCGGGCTCGTGCTCACCCGATGGCAGGCGGTGCACCTTCTCCCGGCTCACCTCTATTACCGATTCCTCACCGCGCATGGCCTCAACATGCTCATTTTCTTCATCCTCTTCTTCGAGATGGCGATCCTCTACTTCGCCGGGCCGGTGCTCCTGAACTCGCGCCTGCCTCTCCCGAAGATGGGCTGGGTTGCGTTCGTCCTGATGGTCGTCGGGATGCTCATGGTCAACGTCATGGTCTTCGCCGGTAAGGCCGACGTACTCTTCACGTCCTATCCGCCGCTCAGGGCAGATCCAATCTATTACCTGGGAGTGATCCTCTTCGCCGTCGGGGCCATTCTCGTCACTACTCACTTCTTCATGGCTCTGGTGGTGGCAAAACGAGAGAAGACCTACACGGGGTCGATGCCCTTGGTCACCTTCGGCGGCCTCACCGCCGCGATCATCGCGGCAATCTCGCTGATCCACGGGGCCGCGACCTACATTCCCACGTTTCTGTGGTCGCTCGGACTCATCGAAATCGACCCCCAGGTCTATCGGTTGCTGTTCTGGGCTCTGGGGCATTCCACGCAGCAGATCAACGTCTCAGCCATGGTCGCGATCTGGTACTTCCTGGGTGCCGTCACCGTCGGGGGCGTGGTCCTCAACGAAAAGATCAGCCGCCTGGCCTTCGTGCTCTACATCCTCTTCATCTCCATGGCATCGGCGCACCATCTGCTTGTCGACCCTGGATTCGGGCCTGCTTGGAAAGTGTGGAACACCAGCTACGCGATGTATCTCGCGGTGTTGGCCAGCATGATCCATGGGTTCACGGTGCCCGCCGGAATCGAGATGGGGCAGCGGCTCAGGGGGTTCACCAAAGGCCGCTTTGAATGGCTGCGCAAAGCCCCCTGGGGCGACCCAGGGTTCTCCGGTCTCGTGCTTTCACTGGTGATCTTCGGTTTCCTGGGCGGCATCACCGGCGTTACGATCGGTACCGAGCAGATCAACATCATTGCCCACAACACGTTGCGGATTCCTGGCCACTTCCATACGACGGTGGTGGGCGGTACGGCGCTCTCCTTTATGGCCGTAACCTACTACGTGCTGCCCCTCATCTTCAGGAAGCGAGTTTCGTTCTGGAAGCTCGCCCAGATCCAGCCCTACCTCTTCGGGGTTGGCATCGTGGTGATGTCGATGTCGATGATCTTCATGGGCATCTTCGGCATGCCCAGAAGGCACTGGGATTCCTCCTTTGCGGGCGCTCCGTTCCCGGTCGAGTTCCACCCGGTGGTGCAGGTCTTCCAGGCCACCTTCGGCATCGGCGGGTTGCTGGCCGCGACCGCCGTTCTGATCTTCGTCCTCATCGCCGTGACCTCAGTGTTCTTTGGCAAGCGCCTCGAGGAGGCCGACCTCAAGAACCCCAATCTCATGGGAGTTCCTCAGGGCGTACTCAAGCTGCCGCCTCAGGCGCATGAGGGGGCTCACGTGGCTGCGGTGCACGTAGCGGGTGCGCGCGGCACCGTGATTCTGGTGGGCATCTTCCTCGCGTGCTTCGCGCTCTACTTCTTCACGAACTGGAAGATTCTCTCGTTCCTCTGGAAGGTGGGTTGATGATCGCGCCGCGGGTTGGGCGCCCCGGCGCCGTCTATCTGCTGGCGTTCTGGCTTGCGATCACGATGTTCTGGTGGGCCTTCGCGTTCGCCTCGCTTCCGGGCACCTCGCCGGAATGGCTGGAGGCAGCGAGAGTGGCCTGCTTTGGCCGGAACATCGATGGGCTGCCGGACGTCCAAGGCTGGCTCATGCTCGTGGGGGCGCCTCTTATGCTGCTCGCGGTGATCCTCACGGGGTGGCGTCGCGATCTCATCGATGGGTTCAGGTCCATTCCGCGCCGGCCTTTTCTCGCGGCATCTCTGAGTCTTCTGGTCTTGGCCGCTGGTTGGCAAACGGCATGGACGGCAGGCCGGATTCGCACTCAGCTCGAGATCGCGCGATTTGATTTCTCCGCCCGGGCGGACGAGAGCATGCCGGAGACCTATCCCCGCCTGGACCGCGAGGCGCCTGAATTCGAGCTTGTTAATCAGACCGGCGGGCGCATCACTCTGGGTTCCCTGCACGGCAAGAACGTGATCCTTACCTTTGCCTTCGCCCATTGTCAGACGGTGTGTCCGGCGCTCGTCAAGCAATCGCTCGACGCCTTGACGCTGCTCGATCCTCAGTCGACCGTGCTCGTCGTGATCACCCTGGACCCCTGGCGCGATACGCCGGACGCCCTGCCCGGCCTCGCGAGCAAATGGAAGCTCCCCTCGAACGCGCACTTGCTATCCGGAGATGTGGCGCGCGTTACCGGAGCGCTAGACGCCTACCAGATCCCCTGGAAGCGCGACGAGAAGACGGGAGACATCGCCCACCCCGCCCTGACTTACGTGCTCGGCGGCGACGGCCGTATTGCGTATGCTCTCAACAACGCCGCCCCAGATTGGATTGCCGAGGCCGTCAGAAGGCTTGTGGGGCATGCGCGACGGTAGCACTGGCGCCGTTTCTGCCGCGCTCCGCGTGGTGGACCGGCTCTTCAATCGAATCTACTCCTCTCGGCACAATCCGCTGTACAAGAGCGGTACGCTCGCGCTCTCACTATTGCTTTTTGTCCTGGTCAGCGGGCTCTATCTGATCTTTTTCTATCGCATCGCCGCGCCTCACGAGTCCATGCGTGCGATTCAGGAACAGGTTTGGTTGGCCCGCTGGATCCGAGCCGCCCACCGTTATGCCTCCGATGCAGCGGCGATCGCGCTCCTAGTGCATGTCCTGAGAATGTTTTCGCAGAGAAAGAGCTGGGGGCCTCGGTTCATGGCCTGGCTCACGGGGGTGCTGCTGCTCCTGCTCTTTTTCGTGTCGGGATGGACCGGGTACGTGATGGTCTGGGACAGCTTCGGGCACTCGCTGGCCGTCACGGGCGCAAGAATGCTGGATCCGCTCCCGTTTTTCGTGGAGCCGGTGAGCCGATCATTCACCGGAGCCGTATCCGCATCGCCGCCTCAGTCATTTTTCTTCATGAATCTATTCCTTCACGTGGCGCTTCCGCTCGGAATGATCGTCGGAATGTGGGTTCACACCGCGCGCCTGGCACGCGCGAGGTGGTTCCTGGATAGAAGCTCGTTCCTGCTGGTCATGGGCGCGGTAGTAGCGGCTTCGCTCCTCATGCCGGCACCGCTCGGCGATAAGGCGGACTTTTTCGCCCTGCCGACCATATTCCCCGCTGATGCGTTTTTTGCCTTCTGGCTTCCGTTTGCCTCCGCTGCTCCCCGTTGGGCGCTCTTTGGGTGGGTCGCCGTGTTTGGTTTCCTCTTGATCGTTCCCTATCTCTTTCGGCCGGCGCGGAAGCTTCGCCCTGCGGCTTCATTCAGCGATCCGAAGCTGTGTCAGGGATGTGGGCAATGCGTGACGGACTGTCCTTACGAGGCTGTAGAGATGGTGCCGCGGCCGGAGGGTACGAAGGGATCTCCGACAGTGGCGCTGGTGGATCCTTCTATCTGCGTAAGCTGCGGAATCTGCGCAGGATCATGTCAATCCTTCACTATCGGACCGCCGGGCCGAAAGGCGCCTGAGCAACTCGCCGCGCTCAAGGCATGGATTCCTCCCGCGCCGGTGGGCAAGGTTCTGGTGCTTCTGTGTACCGCCCAACCTTCCGTGTCCGCGCGGCTGCGGGTTGCACTGGCCTCGGACCCGGGCTTCGAGTTGCGCGACTCCGAGTGCGCGGGTACGTTGCACGCTGCGGTTTTCGACCGTCTTTCGAAGTCCTATGCGGCGATCGCGATGGTCTGCTGTCCCCCGGAAAACGCAATCCATAGAGAAGGAATCGAGGCTCTCAGCGAAAGGCTTTCCGGTGAGCGCACCCCCACCCTGAGCAAACGCCGGGGATCGGCCCCGATTCTCATCCTTCCCACTGGAGACGGCGAAGAGGCTTGGGCACTTAGACAGCTTGTCTCCTTGCGCGAGGGGCGCGACGCAGTGCCCGGAGATCAGGTCCGAGCACCGATGGCCCGCGCCGCGGCGGCGGTAGTGTCGCTCGTCCTTATGCTCGGCATCGCCGCGTTGAGCGGGATCAGCTTGGGGAAGCCATCGGGCGATCAAGGTCTTCTTCGCCTGAGCTGGCGCCTGCCGGGGCAGGCGGTTCAAACCTGCGTCAAGCGCACGCAAGAGGAGCTGGCCACCCTTCCCCTCCATATGCGGACGCCGGAGGCCTGTACGCGGGAATTGCTTTCGTATCGGCTGCACATTCGCCTGGGATCGGGGGCCACGGTCCGTGAGTTTGAGGAATCCTTCCGCCCCTCGGGCCTTCGGAGCGACCGTCCGCTGTATGTCGAGCGTGACCTAGATCTTCGCGCCGGCGACTATCCGCTTTCCGTGTCCTTCACACCCGAGCGTGCAGACGCTCCCAAGGCTACCCGGCTGACCTTCGAGGGACTGGCCAAGATCCGCCCTGGGCGGATCGAGCTCCTCACCCTGAAGGGCCCTGACACCCTAAGCTGGGCAAATTCGAAGTAACAAACTGTCGTCCAAGTGGGCCATCCTGTCCCAGATCGAAATCGACAGCAATCTGCTGTTCAGGTAAGATCTTGAGATTGTTCGATTTTAACGCGGCGCCTAGTTGCCTCGTTCGGCATTTCTATTGCTTGGTCGGATATCGAAGATCATCAACTCGTGGAGGTTACGCATGTTTGTTGGCAGGTCTATTTTGAACTGGTCGTTTGTCGCGCTCATCGCTCTTACGCCCCTCGTTTCCGGTTGCAACGGGGGCGACGAGATCAAAGGCGAGGAAACGGCGGTCCTCACGGACGCGCCCAACGTGCCGCCAGCGATTACCCGAACCCATGCCACGAAGGTGATCGTGCACCTCGAAACGAGCGAGGTAAAACTTCGGCTGGCCGACGGCGTCGACTACACCTTCTGGACCTTTGGCGGAAAGGTGCCGGGCAAATTCATTCGCGTGCGGGAAGGCGACTTCGTGGAGTTTCACCTCCACAACCATCCTTCGAGCAAGATGCCGCACAACATCGACCTGCACGCCGTTACCGGACCGGGCGGCGGTGCCGCATCCTCGTTCACGGCGCCCGGCAAGACCTCGGTGTTCTCCTTCACCGCGATCAATCCGGGCCTCTACGTTTACCACTGCGCTACCGCGCCGGTGGGCATGCACATCGCCAACGGGATGTACGGCCTCATCATGGTCGAGCCCAAGGCGGGGATGCCCAAGGTCGATCGGGAATACTACGTGATGCAGTCGG
>JADZFF010000045.1 GCA_020850015.1 Bdellovibrionales bacterium
TACCGCAGCTACCCCGGCTACCCCTAGGCTGCCTGCTTCTTGAACATGTGGGATGCGCTGAGATCTTTGCAGTAGTCCTCCACGGCGCGTTTTTCGTCGTCGCTGCCGAAGATGAACTCGATCCCCATGCGGTATTGGAACGGCGCCTGGGAGATGATGTGGGATTCCTCGAGTTGGCACCAGATCACGCGCCCTTTGCAGTAGAAGCGAGTGGGCTTTTCGATGGTCACGGCCACCTCTTGGCCGACCATCACGGGTTCAGGCGAATAGGCGCCGATTCCCTTGGGTCCGAAATCGTTGAGCACGAGCCGGGCCGCAATGACTTGCCCTCGAGCGCCCCCCGAGATCTGCGTCCCGTTTGAGACCTTGAGCTCGGCCTGCACGCGTTGGAGCGTCAGGCGCAACTTGTTGCGCTTCTTGGACGCCGTAGCGGCTCGCCGCTTAGCGTATGGTGAATGCCACATTTGAAGGACAACTCCCTTCGCGCACCCAAGCCCCCTCAAAGCCCGATATTTGAATTATGCGACGCGTTAAACACGAGAGCAACAAATTCCGTGGAACAGAACGCCGGAACCCCTGGCGAGGCGCTCAGGTCGAGTTGAGAGAGGTCATCGCGGACACAGCTCCTGCCTCGCCCTTCCCTCCGCATCCTGCTACGGGACAGTGCTTGCGCACTGACGGAAGCTCGGCTCCTGCCTCGCCCTTCCCTCCGCATCCTGCTACGGGACAGTGCTTGCGCACTGACGGAAGCTCGGCTCCTGCCTCGCTTAAATCTGAAATGAGAAGCGCATGGCGACTCGCCGGTCCTCGCGTGAGCCGACGGTCTTGCCGAGCTCCTCGCCGTAGGTGGCCAGCTCGAAGGTGAAGACCTTCAGGTCCATGCCCACCCCGGCGGTGAGGTAACCCTGGTTGATGCCGAGGCGCGGCCGGAAGACCGACCACTTCGCCTCCGTGCCAAGGTGGATGTGCTTGAAGAGGCTGCCGCCCGTCGTGTAGCCGAGCTCGGTGATCTCGAGCGCCACGATGAGATCCGTGAACTTCCAGATGCTTTCGCGTTTGGCCGACATGCCGAAGCTCAGCGTGCGCGGCTGCTTCAGCGGCTTGCCGCTCGAACCGCCTTCCAGATTGTATTTCACCATTCCGTAGGTGCCGCCGGTGAGCAGGTTGTTCATGGAAAGCGCGCCGTCGAAGGCGAAGTCCCACAGCGTGAAGGGCATGCGGTAGGTGCCGCCGAGGTCGAGCTCCGCGTGCGCGCCCGCGGCGCCGTTCTTCAGAGGGCTGAGCGAGGCGCCCTGGAAGAAGTCCACGATGGTGAAGCCCGAGTCCGACGAAAGGCGGCTGCCGTACCGGACAGTACCGCCCACGGAAAGTCGATCCTCTTCAAGAAGCTTCCGGCCCACGGTGATGGCCAGGTCCACGTCCGCGATCGTCTGGTTCTCCGTCCGGTACGAGTTGCGAAGCGAGATGTCGCTCTGCATGGAGCTAAGCAGGCCGACGGCGAAGCCCCACTTCTCTTTCGGCACGTAGACCGAGGGAAAGCTCATCTGAATGCGCGTATGCAGGTTGTCGCCCGACGACGCGGAGATGGCCTCCATGATGTCGCCCCCTTCGAGCAGGGGGTCGAGATTCTCCAACGTGGCCCATGTGGTTTCCACCATCACGTCCGGGAGCTGCACGCGCCACTGCGGGTTGGCGGTGACGCGGGCCGGGTTTCCGTGGAAATTCTCGGCGTAAAGACCCTGCGTGTACCGCACGCCGCCCATGGAGATCGACCGCATGCTTTGGAATGGGCGGTAAATCTGGCTGTTGGCTTCGGCGCGCCGGAACAGGCCCATCACCAGGACGGTGAGCACGCCCGCGAGCGCGAGATAGAATCCATACTTGAAGAAGCGTTTCACTTGCACGTTCATTGGCCGATCCCCTGGGCAACCATCTCCGCGCGGAAGCAGGCGGCATCGTTCAAGCTGGCGGTGGGGTCGATGGCCCCGAGAGTCTGCGTGAGCGACCCCCCTCCCGTGTCGAAACTCCCGCCTGAGTCGAGCTCGTCGAGCCCCGTGTCCATGGCGATCACGGCGCCGCGGAAGAGCGCCAGATGTGGGTCGGCGATCACGCCGTTGTCGAAGTCGGTCACGGCGCCGCTATCGTCCAAGTCGTTCGCCACGAGCGGCGCGCAGGCGGCGATGTTGCTGCAGGTGCCTGGAACCGGCGTGCAGTTCGGGGAGTCGGAGAGGAGGTCGGCGCTGGTGAACACCTCGTCCGCCCCCGCGTTCTCCGCGAGAATGTGCGCCGCGAAGGCCGAGGCGGTCACGAAGCGCGCGAGGCCGCGAAGCGCGGTGTCGTCGATCGTGAGGATGGAGTCATAGGCGTCATAGAGCTCCTGGCGCGTCGTGGAGTCCACCTTGCCCACGAGGCGGTTGGCCATGACGGTGAGTCCTGAGCCGTCCAGGCCGCCGCCGAAGGCCAGCATGAAGTCGGCCATGCCGATTCCGATCTCGTAGACCTTCACGAAGGCCAGCTCGCTGAGCTGGACGTCGATCTTGGAGTCGGAGAGCTGCCCGTAATACTCGCGCGCGCACTCGATGTCGCCCTGGTCGAAGCAGGCGCGGGCCTTGTCGAGGATCTGCTCGTCGCCCGAGGGCGGATCCATGAAGGAGAAGATGTTGCAGCTAGCGAAAACCAGGGGGAGAAGCGCCAGGCCTGCGAAGGCGGCGAGGCGCCGTAAGAGGTGGATACGCGTCGTCATCGGGGGGGCTCCTTGCGATTTTCAAGGGTAGGGGGGGGATGCGCCTTTGTACAGCGCAGACTCCTTGAGGACGAGGCAGGGACGACTCCAATCCCGATCGCTCAGCGCGGGAAAATCCTGCTCACGAGCGCATCGACCTCGCGCTCCAGGGCCGCAGGATCACCGGAATTCGGCAGGATGGCCGTGGCGGCCGATTGCCGCTCCTCGTCGGAGGCCTGGGCGCGAATCATCGCGTCCGCCTGCTCACGCGCAATCCCATCGCGGCTCATGAGCCGCTGGGCGCGCAGCTCGCGCGGGGCCTGCAGCACGATCAGCCCGTCGAAGTCCCGGTAGCGTCCCGTCTCCACCAGAAGGGCGGCTTCGTACAGGATGTCGACCGGAGGCCGAAAGGCCTCGCCCCTGGCCGCCGCCTCCGCGCGGGCCCGCGCCAGGGCCTCATGCACGCGGGTCAGGCTCTCCTCGCGTACCAGAGGGTGGAGGATGGCCTCAAGATCCCGCCGGGCCGAGGCATCGGCGAACACGATTTTTCGCAGCGCCGCGCGGTCCGCGGTGCCGAATCGCTTCACGATCGCTTCGTGCGCGCGGCCGCCGGGCATGGAGAGCTCGCGGATGAGGCGGTCAGCGTCGATCACCACGATCCCGTGGCGCTCGAAGACCCTCGCCGCGGAACTCTTCCCCGAGGCGATGCCTCCGGTAAGCCCCCAGACGCGGGTCTCCGCCGGCCAGGGACGATCAGCTGCGCGGGCGGGACTCTGGCGCGCGCTCATGGGCCTTGGCCTCGTTCCAGTACTTGTCCATCTCGGCGAGGTTCGACTGCTCGAGCGAGCGGCCGTTCTCCTTGATCCTGCGCTCCACATGCCGGAAACGGCGCTCGAATTTCGTGAGCGTGCCCCGGAGCGCGTCTTCAGGCTGAATCTTGCTGAGGTACGAAACGTTCGCGAGCGTGAAGAAAAGGTCGCCGATCTCGTCGGCCACGCGGCCGCGCAGGCGGAGGCGCTCATCTTCGTTGCGCGCTCCCTCCACGGCGAGGATCTCGTCGCGCAGCTCGTTCAGCTCCTCGGTGAGTTTGTCGAGCGGGCCCACCATGTCGTCCCACTGGAAGCCCACGCGCGTGACCTTGTCGATCACGCGGGCGGCCTTCTGCAGCGAAGGCATGCCCTTGGGCAGGCCGTCGAGCACGCTGGAGTCGGGGTTCTTTCCCTTTTCCTTCTGCTTTTGCTTCTCCCAGCTCGTGAGAGCGGCGTCGGCGCCGTCGACCTTCGTGTCGCCGAACACGTGCGGGTGACGGCGGATCAGCTTTTCGTTCAGTCCCCGTGCCACGTCGAAGATGTCGAAGGCGCCGGCCTCGCGGGTCATCTCGGAGTGCAGCACCACCTGCATGAGCAGGTCTCCGAGCTCCTCGCGGAAAGGCTCGCGAACCTTGGCGTCCTTGAGCTTCTCAGCGGAGTCGATCTGGTCGAGCACGTCGAGCACCTCATAGGCCTCCTCCACGAGATAGGGCCGGAGACTCTGATGCGTCTGTTCGCGGTCCCAGGGGCAGCCACCGGGGGCGCGGAGACGGTAGACGGTCTGGATGAGGTCGAGCAGAACCTGCGCGCGGCCGGCGGCGGCGGTGTTCTTCGAGGCGGGGGCTTTCGGGGCCTGGGCGCTGGCACCTTTGGCGGCCGACTTCTTCGCCGAGGATTTCCTCGTCCCGGCTTTCCTGGCGGACGACGAGGACTTCTTCACGGTTTTTGAGGGTTTTTTGGCCATGCGCACTCCTACCACGGGCGCCCGCGGAAAGGGGATGTTATAACTCGCCGCAATGGCCTCGCGTTCAGCAACGATTACGCCCACCTCCGCACGTCGCCGCCTGGCCCGATGGCTGAGGGCTGCGCGCGCCGAAGCCGCACTCGAACGCCGGGCGCGCGGGCCCGCCTGGGCGGCGGATCTGCTGCTCGTGAGCGCCGATCGCATGCTCGCGCTCAATCGCCGCTACCGGGGGAAGAGCAGCCCCACCGACGTGCTGAGCTTTCCGTCGCCCGCGCCCCTGCGCTCGGTGACGGGGCACCTCGGCGAGCTCGTGGTCTGCCTTCCCGTCCTTCGGGCTCAGGCCCGCGCCGAGGGCCACCCGCCCGCGCGCGAGCTCGACGTGCTGCTGGTGCACGGGCTCCTGCACCTCCTGGGCTTCGACCACGAGCGCGGCCCGGCCGCCGCGCGCGCGCAGGCGCGCTGGGAGGCGCGCCTCCTGGCCACGCAGCCGGGCGCGGCGGAACGCGGGCCGCGCGGCCTGGTCGTACGCGGCCGCGGCGGATCGGGCTCCAAGGGTAGATCGTGACAAATTGTTTCAATTCGCCGCCAGATGCCCGCGTCTGATTTCAAAATGAAACAATCTGTTACGCCCCCCACGCGGCCCGATTGGCAAGGGACGCCCGCCTGCGGTAAGCCCAGGGTATGGCCGAATCCGCATTGACTCCGAACGAACTCCGCGCGCGCCTTTCCGAGATGAAAGAACGCGTGGATCTCATCCGGGGGTCGCTTTGACCTCCCGGTCAAAAAGCGCCGCATCGAAGAGCTGAACCATCTGTCCCAGTCGCCCGAGTTCTGGGCCGACACCGCGAAGGCCCGCGCCTCGACGCAGGAAAAGTCGCGGCTGGAGTCCGAGGTGAAGGAGTTCGAGGAGCTCGAGCGCGGGCTCTCGGACTCGCAGACTCTCTTCGAGCTCTCGCAGGAGCTGAACGACCCGGCCTCGCTCGCCGAGGCGGCGCAGCTCGCGTTGGAGCTCGGGCCCAAGGCCGAGTCCGTGGAGTTCAAGAAGATGATGTCCTCCGAGGAGGACGTGCGGAACGCGATCGTCACCATCAATGCGGGCGCGGGCGGCACCGAGTCGCAGGACTGGGCCGAGATGCTCCTGCGCATGTACCAGCGTTGGGGCCAGGCCCACGGTTACCAGGTGCAGATCGTGGACCTGCTCCAGGGCGAGGCCGCGGGCATCAAGAACGCCACGGTCAACATCGTGGGCCCTTACGCCTACGGCAGGCTCAAGAGCGAGGCCGGCGTGCACCGGCTGGTGCGGATTTCCCCTTACGACTCGGCCAAGCGCCGGCATACGAGCTTCACGAGCGTGTACGTTTCGCCCGAGATCGAGGACGACTTCGAGGTGGTGATCAACCCCGCCGACCTCAGAATCGACGTGTACCGCTCCGGCGGCAAGGGCGGGCAGGGCGTGAACACCACCGACTCCGCCGTGCGCATCACGCACGGGCCGTCGGGCCTGGTGGTGACCTGTCAGCAGGAGCGTTCGCAGATCAAGAACCGCGAGCTCGCCATGAAGGTGCTGCGCTCGCGCCTCTACGAGCGCCACCTGGAAGAGCAGCGCGCGAAGGCCGCCGAGATCGAGGGGAAGAAGAAGGCCATCGAGTGGGGCTCGCAGATCCGCTCCTACGTGCTCCACCCTTATAAGATGGTCAAGGACCACCGCACGGCCCACGTGGAGAACACGGCCGAGGGTGTGCTCGACGGCGACCTCGACGGGCTCATCAAGAGCTACCTGAAGTGCCGCCTCACGGGCGAGTGGGCGCGCGGCGGCGGCGACGACGCGCTGTGACTCTGGCCCGGTCGTGCTATGCTCCCTGCGCGTGAAAGAAACCACCCGCCTCGGCAGAAACCCTTTCGACCCAAAACCCGCGCGGAAGCCCGTGGAACCCACGGCGGCCCCGGCGAGTGAGAGCGCGGCCGCTCGATCAGCCACGCCTCGCCCCGAGATTCCTGCCGGCCGCTGGGAGAAGGGCTGGGGCGAAATCGATGAGAAGTTCGTGAAGAAGCTCGAGCCCCTGCTCGACGCCCTCTACACCGTGTACTTCCGCTGCTCCATCGAGGGCTGGGAGCAGGTGCCCGAGAAGGGGCCGGCGCTCTACGTGGGCAACCACAACGGGCTCCTGACCTGGGAGATCCTGATGCTCTTCCACGCCTGGCGCAAACACACGGGCGGCAAGCGCCCGGCCGTGGGCCTCGCGCACGAGATCGCGCGCACGAACCCGCTGTTCTCCTGGCTCACCCAGCGCGTGGGCGCCGTGCCCGCGAGCCCCGAGGTGGCGCGCGAGGCCCTTCGCCGCGGCTACGACCTCATGGTGTACCCGGGCGGCGAGAAGGAAAGTTTCCGGCCCTATTCCGAGCGCGCCAAAGTGGACTTCTACGGCCGTCAGGGCTTCCTGCGCGTGGCGCTCGAAACGGGCGCGCCCATCGTGCCTATCGCTTCGATCGGCGCGCACGAAACCTACGTGATCCTGGACCGCGGCGAGGAGCTCGCCGAGCGGCTGGGCCTCAAGGAGAAATTTCGCCTCCACGGCGTACCGATTACCCCGAGCTCGCTCCTCTTCTTCTGGTGCATGAGTGTCGGGCTCCTGACCTTTTTCCCGCTTTTGCTCGCGCCGGCGGCCCTGGCTTCCACGCTCGTGCCGCTTCCCGCGAAGATGGATTTCAAGATCCTGGAGCCGATCGACGTGCGCGGGCTCGCGGCGGGCTGGGGAGACGCCGAGGGCGCGAAGCCCGAGACCCTCGACCGTTTGTACAAGCTCGTCGTGGGCCGTCTTCAGGACGCCGTCACCGCGGGCTACGCCAGGCGCAAGTACCCGATCGTGGGTTGAGGCTCCGCCCGATTTGATCCCAGGGATCAGAATTTGCCGGCCTGATTTGCTTGTAAACGGAATCAATTAATCCGCTCAAACGGAAAGATCGACTCTCTGCGTCTCATTCGATATGCCACGCGTCATTCGGAGGGACGCGTATGGAAGGTTCAAGAACCGGTTGGATACTGGGAACGACGGCGCTCGCAGCGCTTTCTCTGGCGCTTCTGAGCGCGATGATCACGCTGAGCACCGCCCGCGCGGAAGATGAGGTGCCCACGGCTTTTGGGTTGATGCCCGATCCCACTCAGAGCGCCCCGGTGGCGGCGCCCGCCGTGAAGACGTTGATGCTTCGCGCGGGAACGGGTCTCATGCTTCACGTCAGCATGCCCGCGCGCGAGAGTTATCTCCTGGTGCGCGCCGAGCGCGGCGAGGGAAACCCACGCGCCGAGGTGGACGTGGAACATGAAACCGGTGCGCAGTGCCAGGTGGCGGCCGTGATGACTTCACGCGATGGACGCTGGGACGATCTGCTGATTTCCTTCACGCCGGATCACTCGATCGCGGGCTACGCCGCCTGCGAGCTGCTCGTGAGAAGCGGCGGCCGGATGAACCTCCTGGATCTCAGCGCCCGCATCTGAGCGTGCGCCCCTCCCGAAACCCCGTTGACTTCCCGTTTGGGGGCGGGTTATTCCGGGTTCTCTGTTTTTAGGTCAGCTATTTCCGCGGGGGAGTAGTTGAGTTGGTTACAACGTCGCCCTGTCACGGCGAAGGTCGCGGGTTCGAGTCCCGTCTCTCCCGCCATTCACATCTAATTGGAAAAATAGAAAAGGCTCCCGAGAGGGAGCCTTTTCTATTTTCAGGACCAAACGTTGAGGCGGGAGAGACGGGACTCGAATGCGAGGGCGGCCGCGCCGGACATGCCCTACGGCATGTCCGGCGCGGTAAGTCGGCCATGATGGCCGACTTAGCCCGCA
>JADZFF010000046.1 GCA_020850015.1 Bdellovibrionales bacterium
ACTCCAGGATCTCGCGGAAAGGGCCGCCTCTGCGGGTCTCTTCGAGGTCCCAGCCCCTGATCTCGAAGCCCAGGCGTTCCAGGCACTCCGTGGCGCCGCGGCCGCAGCGGCCCTTCGCGCCGATGACAATAGCCGTGGGCTTGTGGCCCGCGATCTTGCGGGCGGCTTCCACGCGTTCGCGCAGATCCGCCACGCACTGTTCCTGGGAAGGCCAGGAACTCAGCATGGGCACCGGCTCCTTCGTGCCATGAGTCTGCCGGTGCGCCCAGACCGCGGCTCCCACGCCCGCGCCCACGAACCCAGCCCAGTGGCCGAAGGCCGCGACCCGGCGGCCGCTGGCGTCCGTGAGGTACTCGAGATCCAGGAGCGCTCCGCCGCCCTGGTGGAAACGCCCCAAGGTGCGCTGCCACCCCTGCTGGTTCTTGTAGACGTGCGCGAAGTAGATGTGGCGATGCTTCAACTCGAAGTCGGCTTCGGGAAGCTCCTTGAGCCCCAGAATGAACGCATCGAGCGGAGCCTGCAGCCAATGACCGGTGGGTGCCAGAATGCAGCCCACGCGATCATAAGCCTCGTCGGGGTACGCCCGGAGCGGCGAGCGCTCCACCGTGATCTTGAAGCCTGCGGCAAGAAGCTGCCGTGCGTCATTCGGGGTGAGCGCCGTGCGCTCTTCCTTGGGTTTACTTTCCGCCCTGAGCCAAATATGAGGTGAAGTCACGCCTCCACCCGTAGCGTCGGATATTGCAAAAATCCAGGCTTTTCCGGGCGATGGAGGCCTACCTCAACCTGTTCCTGGAGGGTTCGACGCGATGACTCAAGACGCCGACCGCAATGGCCTTTACCCCGGCAACTTCCCCCGCTCCTACTGGCTGGAAGTTCCGCCGATCGCGGGCTCCCAGGAGCCCCTCCCGGCGAAGGCGGGGATCGTGGTGATCGGCTCGGGTTTGGCCGGCGCCTCGGCGGGCTACTGGCTCCAGAAGGCCGGCTTCGAAAGCGTCGTGATGGTGGATTACGAAACCGAACAGGCCGCCACTTTCCGCAACGCCGGGCACATTCTTTACGGCACGGTGGAGAGCATGAAGGCGCTCGTGGAGATTCACGGCGAGGAGAAGGCCCGCGAGATCTGGCAGTTCTCGATCGACATCTGCGAGCAGGTGGGCACGACCATCCACGAGCTCGACATCGCCGCCGACTACAAGCAGGACGGCTACCTCGTGGTCGCGATCGACGAGACCGAGGACGGCGAGTGCAAGGAGTCCGTGGAGCTCCTGAACCGCATGGGCTACCACAGCGACTACATCACGCCCCGCCGCGTGAAGGAACTGGGCTTCAAGAACTGCTTCGGCGCGCGCTACGAAAAGGGCTCGGCCCAGGCTCACCCCACCAAATTCAGGAACGGCCTGGTGCGCGCGTTTCTCAAGCAGGGCGGCGCCTACTTCGGTGGAGCCAAGGTCACGGACGTCACCGAGCACGGCGACGGAGTGAGAGTCACCACCGAGCGGGGCACGATTGAGTGCGACGCCGTGGTGCTCGCCACGAACGCTTACACTCCCCTCTTCGCTCCGTTCTTCGAAGGCCTAGTTGACCCCTTTCGGGGCCAGGTGCTCACCTCTAAGCCTCTCAAGCATCGGTTCCCGGTGAAGTATCCACACTCCTTTGATCACGGGTATCAGTACGCGCTCGTCACCGAAGACAACCGCCTGCTCCTCGGCGGCTGGCGCCACCACTCCACCACCCGCGAGATGGGGCTCTACTCCATCGAGACGAACCCGCACATCGAGGCCGGTCTCAAACAATTCGCGCGGGACTACTACGCGATCAACGAGGAGATCGAGTGGGAGTTCAGCTGGTCGGGAATCATGGCGGCGAGCCGCACCTCGCTCCCCTTCATCGGCAACACCTCGAGCCCACGTGTGTACTCCTGCCTGGGCTACACGGGCCACGGCTTCAGCTGGGCGCACGGCTCCGCCAAACTGCTCGCGGACATCATGGCGGGCAACCCCCTGCCCGAGGTCGCCCGCTACTTTAATCCGAAGCTTGCGCGCTAAAAGGGGTCGGAGCCTTTTCTGCGTAACGACGCGTTAAATAACGCGTCGTTACGCAGAAAAGGCTCCGACCCCTTCGCCGATCGTGAGCCCCGTGGCGTAGGCGGTGATCTGGGGGGGCACGCCGAGCGAGGTCGGGAAGAGCGACGTGTCCGCGACCCCGAGGTTCTCGAGTCCGTGCAGGCGCCCGTCCGGACGGCAGGCCGAGGTCTTCGCATCGAGCCCGAGGGGGAGCGATCCCATGGGGTGCACGGCCACGAGATCGAGCTCGTGGTCTTCGATGCGGGTGGGCATGCGGCCGATGTCCGTCACGCTCTTCAGGCGCAGAAGGTTTCTGGTGGGCACGATCACCTCGCTCGCGCCGGCCGCGAACAGAATTCGCGCGCAGGCCTGTAGCCCTGTGGCGAGCTGAACACGGTCGGCCTCGGTGAGTACATAGTCGATGCTGACGCCGCCTCCGAGCCCCGCCGACACGAAGCCCTCGGATTCGTCGTGGAGCATGGCGCTCAAGGGAACGATTCGCGGATACAACGCCATCAGCTCTGCGTGCTCGGGACCGAAGCCCGGTAAAAACCCCGCAGCGCCGGCGGGATGGGCGGAACCGCCCACAATCCACACGCGACGATCCGCCTTCGGATCGAATGAGAGCCACTCCGTGCACTCCCAGCTTTGGGGAATCCCCTGCCAGGCTCGCACCTCATCCTCGAACACGCCGGCCACGGCGGCGCCGGGGTGGAGTCTGAGACCTCGCCCCACACGCCCGTAAGGGTCCGGCACTCCGGAACGCTGAAGCAGGAGAGGTGACTCCACGGCACCGCCCGCACAGATGAACTTCTTCGCCGCGAGTTTCCACTCGGCGTCCACGCCGCTCCGCGGGTCGCGGCTGCGTACGCGCACTGCGGTCACGGCATCGTCGAGAAGCTCCAAGGTCACCGCGCGTGACCGCGGAAAGAGAAGAGCGCCCTTCTCGGCGGCCTCCGGAATCAGCACCCGTGAGGCGTTCATCTTCGCGTCGAAGGCGCAGCCAAGCTCGCAGAAGCCGCTGCCCACGCATCCGCGGCGGTTGTGCTTCAGGGCTCCGCCCTTCCAACCCAGCCGTTTCACCCCGTCGCGGATGCGGCCATTGGCCTTGTTCACCCAGGCCAGCTCGATCTCTCGCACGTCGAGCAGGTGTTCCACCTGTTCGTAAAACGGGCGAAGTTCTTCGGGGCCCCAGCAGGGGATCGCCCAATGCCGCAGCAGCTCATCCGGCGCGCGTTTGCAGAGGTTGATGTTGTGGAGCGTGGATCCGCCCACGCCGTGTCCGTGGAGCACGCGAATCGCCCGGTTAGCCGTGCGGCGGCCTCCGCCATCATAAAAGAGACGCGGGTACATCTCGTCCTCACGCTGAGAAAGGTCGCGCGGCAGCAGATGCTCGCCGGCCTCAAGAATCGCCACCTTCAGGCCCCGCCGCGCAAGGGCCCAGGCCGCGGCCGCGCCTCCCGCACCGCTCCCCACAATCGCGACATCCACTTCCACGATGTCGCCCTCCTTAGGAATGGGAGCACGCAGCTTCTCGTAGGCCCGATCCGTTTCGGTCCAGGGGCGCTCGGACGTGGGAGGAACCA
>JADZFF010000047.1 GCA_020850015.1 Bdellovibrionales bacterium
CGCGTAACCCGGGCGTTCACGCCGCGGGCGTGATCATCACCGAGAAGCCGGTGGTGGAGTACTGCGCCCGCTACATGGGCGCGGACGGCGCCCCGGTGACCCAGTTCGACAAGGACTACGCCGAGAAGATCGGGCTCGTGAAGTTCGACTTCCTGGGTCTGAAGACGCTGACCGTAATCGACAACGCGGTGAAGCTTATCCGGATGGGCGGCGGCGCCGATGCCAGCTTCACCATCGAGCGCATCCGGTACGACGACCCGAAGGTGTACGAGCTTTTGGGCTCGGGCGACACGGACGGCGTGTTTCAGGTCGAGAGCTCCGGGATGAAGGATCTCTGCACGCGCCTGAAGCCGAGCTCGATCGAGGACGTCACCGCCATCAACGCGCTCTACCGGCCGGGGCCGCTGGGCTCGGGCATGGTCGACGACTTCATCGACCGCAAGCACGGCCGCCAGGCCATCGTGTACGAGCTCCCGCAGCTCGAGAGCATCCTGAAGGACACCTACGGCGTGATCCTTTACCAGGAGCAGGTGATGCAGATCGCGCGCGAGCTCGCGGGGTTCACCCTCGGGCAAGCCGACATGCTTCGCCGCGCGATGGGCAAGAAAAAGCCCGAGGAGATGGCCAAGTACAAGGAGATCTTCCAGAGTGGCGCGGTGGAGCGCCAGATTCCCGCGGACAAGGCGGCCACGATCTTCGACCTCATGGCGAAGTTCGCCGAGTACGGCTTCAATAAGTCGCACTCCGCCGCCTACGCCGTGCTCACGTACCAGACGGCCTATCTCAAAGCGTACTTCCCGGCCGAGTTCATGGCCGCGCTCATGACGACGGAGATGTCGAACACCGACAAGATCACGAAGTACGTGGGAGACGCGCGCTCGCACGGGATCCCGGTGCTTTCTCCGGACGTGAACGCCTCGCAGCGGCGCTTCAGCGTGGAGCGCGCCGTGCGCGCGGGCGAGTCCGTGAAGGCCGTGCGATTCGGGCTTGAGGCCATCAAAGGGGTGGGCGGATCCGCGGTGGACGCGATCCTGGAGATCCGAGACGGAACGGCGAACACTCCGCCCGATGGCCGGGCCGAGCTCCCGCCCTCCGGACCCTTCAAGAACGTGCTCGATTTCGTGCGGCGGGTTTCCGTGCGCAAGGCCAACAAGAAGGTGATGGAGAGCCTCACGGCGGCGGGCGCCTTCGACGCCATCGCCGAGGTGAACCGCGCGAGCCTGTTTGAGTCCCTGGAGGGGCTGCTGTCGCACGCCGCCGACGAGCAGGAGGAGCGCAGCCTGGGGCAGAGCTCGCTCTTCGACTCCTTCTCGGCCTCGGAAGTGAAGCTCGTGCAGCCCGCGGCCGCCGTCTTCAAGGAGGTGGCCGACTGGAGCCAGAGCCAGAAGCTCCTCCGCGAGAAGGCCATCGTGGGTTTCTACGTCTCAGGGCATCCCATGGATACCTGGCAGCGCATCTGCGACGACTGGCTGGGGTTCAACACCCAGCGCCTGCGCGACTGGGCCGAGCGCCAGACGGGGCAGCCGCAGGCCGCGGGCTCGGCTGGCGCCGGAGGCTATCAACGCCCGAAGCGCAAGGAGGCCCAGGTCGCCGGGATTTTCGGCGAGCTCAAGGAGATCACCACCAAGAAGGGCTCGCGCATGGGCTTCGCCCAGCTCGAAGACCTCCACGGAAAGGTGGAGGTCGTGTTCTTCCCTGAGGCCTTCGAGGCCTGCCAGGAAAAGCTCAAGCGCAGCGTGGCCGAGGCTGAACCTGTCGTGGTCACCGGCGAGATGGACCAGCGCGAAGGGGAAGCCAAGATCTTGGCGCGTTCCGTGGAGTGGCTCGAAGAGCTGCAGAAGGGGCGCGCGAAGCAGGTGTTCCTCAGGTTGCGGCCCTCCGCCATCAAGCCGGAGCAGCTCCGTGAGCTGAAACAGAGTTTTCTTGCGCATCGGGGGAAGTGCCCCGTGCAGATCGAGTTCCTCGATGGCCATTACCGGACGCTGCTGAAATTGCCGGTCGGCGTACAAGTGAGCGGTACGCCGCAGATGGTGGCCGCCGTGAACCGCATCTTCGGCGAGCCGGTGGTGGACCTGCGCTAGGCCCCTGGATAAACTGGGAGAAGCACCTCGGCGCCGTCCAGGACGGACCGCGTTCGAGCTAGGTGCGAGCAGAGGGAGCTGGACCAACCATGAGATCGAATCTCTACCCGGTGATCGTGATTCTTGCCGCCGCGGCGATGGCCGCGAGCGGACGTGGCCTGCGCGCCGAGGAGGGGCAGACGCCTCCCGCGCCCGCCGAAGCGGCTGCGGTGGCCCAGCAGGGGCTTGCGCAAGAGGAAGCCGATGCGACGGTGGTCGAGGACGGATCCGTGGATGAGGAAGCGAGGCCGGGAGGCGAAGACCGCGCGCCTGCGGCGATCAACTACCGCGACGTGCCCCAGGATCACGAGGAAGAGGAGGAGGCCGGCGCCGCGGCGCTGACTCCGGCCCAGCAGGCCGCGGCGGCGGCCTCCGAGGCCGCGAAAAACGCGTTCGAGCTCGAGGTGCTGGGCTTCCGCGACTACCGTACGGTGGCTGCGCTACGGAAAAAGGTGGAGTCCGTCATCGAGCGCAGCTCGCCTGTGATGAAGCGTCGGGCGTCCTGGGGCAGCGCTCTCTATCAATTCCGCACCGCGATCGAGGCCAAAGAGATTCAGAACGCGCTCATGAGCGCCGAGCTCGGCGAAACCGTGCGGCTGAAGTCGGTGGGCTTCGCGAAGAACCGCTTCACGGTGGAGGTGCAGTGATGAAGGCCCGGGCGGTAGTATTCGTGGCGGTGATACCGCTCTTGCTGCCCGGCTGCATGCGTTCGCAGAGCTATGTCAACGACCGTGCATACAGCGACGAAGGCGCCCGCAGCTACTACAGCAAGCCCGGTTCCCAGGAGACTCCCGCCGAGCGCGTGGAGATGCTGGGCCAGCCGAAAAAGAAGGTGGTCGTATTCAACTTCTGGAACGACACTCCGGTGCAGGCCGCCGAGATCGGAGCCTTCGCGGCCGACGAGCTCCGCCGCGGGCTCTTCCTCACGGAACGGGTGATTCTCCCTCTCGACATCAAGGCCCAGCTCGAGACCGAGGAGTTCCTCCAGGGCGACAAAGTGAAAGTGGCTCAGCTCGTGCGCGAGGGGCGCAGGCTCGGCGTCTCCGTCGTGGTGATCGGGCGAATCTCGAAGCTCGTGTTCCGCCAGCGCGGCGATGACGTCGGGATCCTGCGCCAGACGCAAAGCCTGGCGGCGGCCGAGGTCGAGATCAAGGTCTTCGACGTGCAGGCGGGGCGCGAGATCATGTCGCTCGGACGCTCGGGCGAGAGTTCCAGCAACGCGCTCGTGGCCTTCGAGAAGGAGCACCTGCAGAGCCCTGAGTATCGCGCTGAGCTCTCCAAGCTCGCGGTGCGCGAGGCCATGGGCGGGGCGGTGAACGGCGTCGTGAAGGCCGTGGAGAAGATGTCCTGGCAGGGGCGGGTGGCCCGCCTGGCCGGCAAGAAGGTGTACGTGAACGCCGGCCGCGCCTCGGGCATCGTTTCGGGCGACATCCTGCGGGTGACCACTCCGGGCGACGACATCTACGATCCCACGAGCGGGGCCTTCCTGGGCACCGCGCCGGGTCAGGTGAAAGGTACCCTGGAGGTCATCGATTTCATCGGTGAGGACGGGGCGGTAGCGAACGTGCACACGGGCGGCAATTTTCAAGAAGGCGACACCGTTCGCCTCTATTAGCCTGCGTTGCGGGGCCGCGCCTTCCTTGAGTTCCGGCCCGCGCCGTGTTCAAACGCCTCCCATGGAGCTTGAGATTCGGCGCCATTCGCCTTCACAGCCCTGGACCTACGCCGATCTCGACCGGCACCAGCGGCAGATCGCCGAGCGCGTTCGCGCAGGCGGGGAGGGAGCGCTCCTGCTTTCCGAAGTCGCGCCCGTGATCACCTTCGGGCGCAGGGCCGGTCTGGCAGAACTCACCCTTCCCGAGGAGTCCCTGAGGCGCCTGGGCGTGGAGCTGCTGCCCACGGGCAGGGGAGGGTTGGCCACCTGGCACGGTCCCGGGCAGTGGGTATTGTTCGCGGTCGATCGGCTCGATCGGCTCACGGGCGACTCCAAGGGGGTGCGAAAGGCCGTTTGCGTCCTTCTGGCGGCCGCGGCCGATGTAGCGCGCGGGCAAGGCGTCGAAGCCGAGCTGCGCGAAGGGGCCGAGCTGGGCGTCTGGAGCTCGCGAGGAAAGCTCGCGGCCGTCGGCGTTCAGGTCAGCGGGCGAGTGCTTCTGCACGGGCTTTCGCTGAACGCGCGCCCGAGTCCCCAGGCCTTCGTCGGGCTCAGGCCCTGCGGCCTGGACGCTCCCGTGGACTGGCTCCTGCCGGCGGCGGCCCCCGACGAGCAGATGGATCTCTTGGGGAAATCGCTCGTTGTCGCGGTTGAGAAACACTTCGCGAGCGCGAACTGCCCCGGGGCTTGAGAATTCGTCACGGAACGTAGCCTCCCGAGGGGAGGAGGAGGCTCTAGGCTGGGATCATGAGATCCCGCGAGGCTTTTCCCGGTTTCCTCCTGACCTTGCTGCTCATGCTCACGCTCGCCGTCACGGCCACCGCGTTGCTGGGTTTCGCCGGGGAGGGCGCTCCCGAAAAGCCCCGCCTGGCCTTCCAGGAGGCCCGCGATCGTCTCTGGTCCGAACATCCCGATGGCGCCGATGACGCGGACGAGGACGTCCGGGCGGAGCTCGCGATTTACAGAGCGGGCCAGTTCCCGGATTTTCGTCTCCGGTGGACGCGGCTACTGGTGTTCCTCAAGGAGGCGGCACGCAGGGCCGTGAGGGAGCCCGGCGATTTCGACGCCCGCATCGTGAAGCTGCTGCATCCGATGGGGATCTGCTTTTCCGGGGTCTGGCGGATCGATCAGGCGAACCCCTACACCGGGGCCTTCGCTCCAGGGGCGCGGGCGCTGTTCCTGGGGCGCGCGTCCACGGCGGATGGCGAGTGGAGAGCGGGCCGCAAGAGGCCCTTCGGTTTCGCCGGGAAGCTCTTCCCGACGATGGATCCCCAGGAGCAGGTGGCGACCGCGAACTTCGTGACGATCGACAATCTGGGCGGCACGCGCGCTCGCCATTTCCTGGATGTCGCCCTGACGAACGAGCCGGCCGCGGGCTTCGCGTTCACGCCAGGGGTGAGCCTTTCCATCTTCTTCGCCTTCAATGCCGCCGATCGGGACATCTTCATGCGCCCGGTGCGGGCGCTGGCGAAATCAGGGCCTCCCGAGGGTTGGCCCATCCGGGCTCCGAAGTGGATGAGGCTCCGGCCGCGGGCGGACATGCCTAGGGTCGACGAAACCGATTTCCGGGAAGAGCTCGACCTTCGTCACTACCCCCAGGGCCTGATCTTCGACATTCACGCCTCCGATCGCACCCAGGACCCCCTGCGCAAGTCGGGGTGGAGCCGCCTGGGCGAGTTGGTATTGACAGAAAGCGTCGTGAGTTATGCCTGCGATCGGCAGCTCCGGTTCCAGCACGACGCCGTGAAATGATGACGGGGCCGCGATCCTCCGCGACAATCGGGAAATGGAGCTCGGAAAAATCAAGGAGCTGGTGCGGGCTTCGCGTCTCGCCGAAGCGCGAGAAGCGCTGGAGGGGCTCCGCGCGGGCCGAAAGCTGCGCCGGCGTGACCTGGCATCGGCCGCGAGGCTCGCCATGATGGCGCTCTCGCCGGAGCTCGCCTTGAGGATCCTCAGTCCTGCCGTTCGCGGAAGGGGCCGTGCCCCCACGGAACGGGAAAAGGTGGAGTACGCCATCGCGCTGAGCGCCTCGGGCGCCGACGCCGAGGCCCTGAAGCTCCTGAGCGGCGTGAACGCCACGCAGGAGCCGCGGGTCTTCCGCCCCGTCGCATTCATTCATTTCAAGCGGTGGTCCTGGTCCGAGGCCATCCCGGTCATCGAACAGGCGCTCGCCGCGCCGAGACTGGTCGGCGGCCCCCGGGTCGTGGCCCGCCTCTTTCGCGAAACGGCCCGGCTGCACGGCGAGGGCGATGCCGCCGGGGCCGCGCCGCGCCTCGAGTCGCTGGCCATCGAGGCCCGCGCGTCCGGTTTCCCGATGCTCGCGCTCGATGGGCTCTTCTTGGCCGCCCAGGCCTTTCATCTGGCGGGGGACTCGACAGGGTTCGCGAAGGCAGCGCGCAGGGTCGACGAGCACTTCGAGACGATCGGGCGCAGGGAATTCGGCCTCGGCTGGGAGTGCTGGAAACGATTCGAGGCGCTTCGCCTGGCGAAGGGGCATCGGGCGGAAACGGCCGCGATCCGCGCGGAGCTTCTGGAGTTGAGGCGCAGGCTGCGGGCGGATTTGCCCCACTCCGCGCGCGTGCTCCGGAGCGTCGAGTTCTATGAGGGCCGGCTCGCGGGCGATTCGGAGCTACTATCGCGGGTGTATTTCGGGTCGCCCTATCCGGCTTTGCGGGCGCGAATCGAGGCCATTCCCGGCTGGACGCCTCCGCCGGAATGGGAACAGCGGATCGGTCAGGGCCCTGAGAGGGGGGAGCCCGCAGCGCTTGATCTCCGGGGTCCCGCGCGGCTGGGATCCTCCGGCGTGGATGCCGTGCTGCGCGCGCTTTTCGCGGATCTCTACGGGGAGCCGGGCGTCGTGGAGCTCCATGAGCGACTGTTCCCAGGCGAGTACTACAATCCCGGGTCCTCACCGAAGCGAGTGCGGCAGGCTCTCGTTCGGACGGCGCAGTGGTGCCGCAAGAAGGGCGTCCCGCTCGCATGGGCGTGGAGGAAGGGAAAACTTCAAGTCGGTGCGGCAAGGCCACTGAGGATCCGTCTGCCCGACCCCGGTGTGAGTCTCGGCCCAAGGCCGGGGATTGAAGCCGTTCAGCGCATCGAGGGGCTCAGGGCCAAGGTGAGTTCCCGTGACTTCTCGGCGGAGGAAGCGGCGGGGTTCCTGAAGGTGTCCCTTTCCACGGCCACGCGGCTGCTGAGGCTCGCCGCGGAGGCGGGCGGGCTCAGCCGTTCGGGGAGCCGGCGCGGCACGCGGTATCGTTTCCGCGAGGGTTGACTGAGACCTTGAGCCGGGTGTATCCCTCGGACCTCAGTCATTACGTGACGTTGGCTCGTAGCTCAGTGGGAGAGCGCTTCCTTGACACGGAAGAGGTCGCTGGTTCAACCCCAGTCGAGCCAACCATTTTCCCCCCGGAAGTCCATTCACCCCGGGCGCCTCGGAGACGTAGCGCCCGAGCGAAGGCCCACGCCCACGGTCCCTTGCGAGGACCGAGCCTGCGACATATGGTGTCATTTCCGATGCGTGTCGTGGCTCTCATCCTCGTACTCATGCTGCTGGCCGCTACCGCCTCGGCCGGCGCCATCTTGACCGGCCTGCCGGACGTGACCCTGCTCAAGTCCCACCACCCCCTGGTTCGCCTGCTTCCCGTGGCGCGGCCCCGTGCCGGCGCGCAGCCGGGCCATCGTCGGCAACGTTTCGAGGTGCGGCTGATGCGTTCGAGGCCCGCGGGCTGGGTGAGCCTGGCCGAGATCTCGCGAGGCGCGCTCGCGGCGATCATCGTGAGCGAGGACGGCAACTTCTACAGCCACGCCGGCTACGACCTGGCGGAGATCCGCCGCGCCATTCGGCAGGACCTCGAACACGGCCAGTTCAAGCGCGGCGCGAGCACCATCACCCAGCAGGTGGCGAAGAATGTCTATCTCAACGCGGAGAAATCCATCTGGCGGAAAATCAAGGAGCTTGCCATCGCGCTTCGCATGGAAGACGAGCTCACGAAATCCCGCATCCTCGAGATCTACGTGAACATCGTGGAGTGGGGGCCGGGCGTTTTCGGAATCGGCGCAGCCGCCCGGTACTACTTCGAGAAGCATCCCTCCGAGCTCAATGCCAAAGAGGGCGCCTTCCTGGCCATGCTCCTGCCGAGCCCCATTCGGTACGGCCAGTCCTTCCGCGACAAGCACCTCACCCGCTACGCCACGCGCACGATCCGGCGCCTCCTGGAGAAGCTCGTGATCACGGGCCGGGTGAGCCCACAGGAGTTTGACGAGTACATGTCCGAGCCGCTTTCCTTCGAACGGGCCGCGCTCGAGGAGGGAACGGGCGATGAGACCGCGCCGGACGACGAAGACCTCCCCGAGGAAGAGCCGGCGGAACCGGAGCCCGAGCGTGACGAAGAGAGCGAGAGTGAGCCTGGCTCCGAATCATCAAGTGTGACGCATAGCGCGGTGCGATTCAGTCGAAGTTGACGAGGGCCAATTCGCGCCCGGGGCGTTGCGAGGCGCGTTCCGGTACTCCTCCATTCGAGCTGAGCGTCGGAAATCGAGGCATAGTCCTTGCTCAATCGGGCGCCAACGTTCGACCCGACCCGATTCGAGGAGTACATCCATGAGCCCCCATTTTTCTCGTCGTTCTCTTTCCGTTCTTTCACTTCCATTGATGTCTCTCGCGTTCGCCGCCGGCGGTTGCGGGCTTGGCAAGGAGCCCGGCGCGCGCCCCGCTCGCGAGGATCGGGTCGGCGCCAAAGGCACCACTCAGGCGCAGACGGCCGAAGTGAAGAATTGGTTCACCAAAGACTCCGCCACCGACGGGGTGGAGGGCGTGCGCGCCGAGCTCGCGTACTCGCAAAGCGTAGCGGGAGCGCCGCAGGGTGAGCCCGTGATCGTGGCCGTGCTCGACAGCGGTGTCGACGCCGAGCACGAGGACATCAAGAACATCATGTGGGTGAACCCGGGCGAGATCGCCGGCAACGGGCTCGACGACGACTCGAACGGCTTCATCGACGACATCCACGGCTGGAACTTCCTGGGTTCGCGCGACGCCTCGGGCGCGATTGTGAACGTGGACGCGCTCACTCTTGAGATGACCCGCGAGCTCCGGCGCATGCGCAAGCTCAAGGCCGACGCGGAGGCGGCCGGCGGCGCGCTTTCTCCCGAGCAGGAGGCCTATTTCGTGGAGCTTCGCAGCCGCGTGGACGAGTCGCGCGCGGACGCGCAGGCCCAGGTGGACAAGAATACCCTGCTTCGCGACGCGCTTCAGGTGCAGTTCGACCTGCTCGCCGCGCTCCTGGCGAAAGAGTTCAAAGACGTGAAGAAAACCGACGTGGAGGCGCTCACCCCCACCGAGCCGGCGCTCGTCGCGGCTCAGGCCGAGATGGTGAAGCTCTTCACGGACGCGAAGGTGCTAGATGTCGCCCGCGTGCTCCGCCGGATCAACGTCTACGGCGAGGACCTCAAGTACTACTACAATGAGGATTTCGACCCGCGTAAGGACATCATCGGCGACGACCCCACGAACTACGCCGACCGCGCCTACGGCAACAACGACGTGAAGGGCCCCGACGCCAGCCACGGCACGCACGTGGCGGGCATCATCGCGGCAAGCCGAGGCAACGGCCTGGGCATCGACGGGGTGGCCGACCACGTGCGGATCATGTCCCTGCGCATGGTTCCGAACGGCGACGAGTACGACAAGGACATCGCCAACGCCGTCCGCTACGCCGTGGACAACGGCGCGAAGGTCATCAACATGAGCTTCGGCAAGGGTTACTCCCCGGGCAAAACGGCCGTGGACGAGGCATTCCTCTATGCGGCCTCGAAGGGCGTGCTCATGGTGCACGCTGCCGGCAATAGCGCCGCCGACAACGACAGCGCCCGCAACTTCCCGAACCGCCGCGTGGGCGGATCCTGGGCCAACGAGATCACGCCCTGGCTGGAAGTCGGCGCCTCGGCGAGCCTGAAGGGCCCGGAGCTTCCGGCCGTGTTCTCGAACTACGGCATGAACTCGGTGGATCTCTTCGCCCCGGGCGTGGCGATCGAGTCCACCATCCCCGATACGAACGCCTATGCCTCTTTTTCCGGAACGAGCATGGCCTCGCCGGTGGTGGCGGGCGTGGCGGCTCTGGTGCTCTCGCGGCACCCGGAGCTCGACGGCGGCGACCTCAAGCGCCTGCTCGCGCGCTCGGCCCGCGGCTACGGTGATCTGAAGGTGAACCTGCCCACCGAGGAAGACGAAGCGCCGCTCGTGCCCTTCTTCAAGCTTTCGATCTCGGGCGGGATCGCGGACGTGCTCAGCGCTTTCGAGCACCTTCAGAGCATGCGCGCGCGGAGGTAGAAGGCGCGCCGATCGTCAGGCAGCTTCTCGATCGCGGCTCGGAGCGTCTGCTTTGGAAGCTCGAGGTAATGAACCTGGAGGAAGCGGTCGGCGGCGTCGGGGAGGCGCTTGGAAACCTCGCGGAGCAGCCAGGATAGGGCCTGCTGAACGGGTTCGCCGGGATCCGGGCAGAGCAGGGCCGCGGCTTCGAAACAGTCGTCCGGGCGGGTGCGGGCGCGGGGGATGGCCGCCACCAGCGCCAGGCGTCGTTCCCAGGCCGTGGGCCCCGAGGCCAGCTCGAGGAGGAGCTTCGCCGGGCCCCGGGGAAGGGGGGGCGCGTCCGGAGCCCAGAGCCAGGCGCCCAGCACGTGCTCGCCGCAGAGGTCCACGAGGTCCCAGTGGTTCAGGCGCGCCCGGAGCGCCAGCACCTCCTGGAAAACGGCCTCGCGCTCGGCCGCATCGCCCCCCTGGAAGCGTTTCACGAGCACGAAGGCCGCCAGAAGCCGCTCCTCCAGCGTGGGGGAGGACAACAGCTGGCGCAGGCTTTCCGGCTTCAAGTCGCCCACGTGCGCGCGGGCCAAACGCCGCACCTGAGCCACGTCGGCTCCCAGGAAGCGCAGGGGAGGGGCTCCGGCCCCCGCCCCCGCGGCCGAGGCATGGAAGCTCGCCAGGGCCTCGGCCCGGTCGGGGTCCTGCAGGTTTTCAAGCTCCTGGCGGAGGGCCGAGAGGCGCATCCCGTCAATTGTACCAGGACTCTAGTTCTCAGGGCGACCTGCCGATACGAAGGAAGATCAGCTCCGGAAACGAGGTAGACCTATGCGCAAGAAGATCGGCACGTTCCTGGTGGAAAAGGGGTACCTGACCCAGGAGCAGGTTCGCGAGGTCAGGATCTACTCCGAGAAGACGGGCAAGAAATTCGGTGACGCGGCCGTCGAGATGGGGCTCGTGACTCAGGAGCAGCTCCAGGAGCTCTTCGGCCAGGATTTCGCCGTGAACTTCTTCCACATCGACACCAAGACTTTCCCTCGCACCACCCTGGACCTCTTCCCCGTGGAGGAAGTTCTGAAGTGGGGCTGCATGCCCTGTGGATTCAAGACCGAGGTCGTGGAACGCAAGGAAGTGAAGATCCTCAACCTGGGGTTCCTCGAGCCTTCCGACACCGCGAACGTCCAGGCCGTGATGAAAGGCCTGAAGGGCAAGGAATACGGCAAGAGCGGTCGCCCCAACAGCGTGGACCCCTACCTCCTGCTGCCGGACCAGTTCGTCGAGGTGCTGCTCCAAGTGTACGCGATCCGCCCCGAGCGCTACGCCGTGCTGCTGAAAACCCCGGGCGCCGTATACCCGAAGGTGAAGGCGCTGCTGGATGCCCACTGGTCCGGCAAAAAAGCGGCCTGATCCCCGGATCCATTTCGGGTAAGAGCGCCGTCGATGCAGGGCAGGTTCCGTGACTTCAAGTTGTTCTACCCCTTCTACCTCAGGGAGCACCGCCGCCCCTTGAACCGAGTGCTGCACTTCGGGGGCACCTCGCTCTTTCTGTGCTTCGCGCTCGGGGGGATCGCGTCCGGCGCCGTGCAGTGGGTGGGGCTGGGCGTGGTCTGCGTCTACGGGCTGGCGTGGTTCGGGCACTTTTTCATTGAGCGCAACCGGCCCGCCACCTTCAAGCATCCCTGGTTCTCGCTCCTGGCCGATTTCAAGCTCTACGGCGAGATCTGGCTCGGTCGCAGGAGTCTTTTCCGCTCGGACGCCTGAGGCAGGCCTCAGTTCCCCCGCGGCCCGTAGTGGTAGAGGGTGGCATGGAGCTCGCTCAGCACGACCTTCACCGCGCTCGCGATCGGGATCGAGATCAGCATGCCCACGAGGCCGCCATATTGCCCGCCCACGATCACCGCGGCGATCAGCACCAGGGGATGGAGGTTCACGAGCTTCGCCACGAGGACCGGGAAGATGAACACGGTGTCCATGATGTTCGCGCCGCCGTAGACCGCGAGCACCTGCCAGAGCAGGTGTCCTTTGGTGGGATCGAACCACACTACGGCGAGCGCAGGAACGGCGCCGAGGATAGGCCCCAGGTACGGGATGATGTTGGTCACTCCGGCCAGCACCCCGAAGAGGAGCGCGTAGGGCGCGCCCACCAGCAGCAGCCCCGCGGTGGTCATCAGGCCCACGAGAAAAGCTTCCACGAGCTTGGCCCTGATGTAGTCCGAGACCGAGCTGAGGATCTTGCTAGTCATCATGAAGGTCGGTTCGAAGAAACGGTTCGGCACCAGGCTGAAGAGGCGTTTCTTCAGGTTGAGCCCGTCGTTGAGCATGAAAAAGGTCAGGATCGGGACGAGGAACATCCAGGCGAGGAGGTCGCCCACGACGGCGGGGGCCGCGCGCAGGAATCCCTGCCCGAAGCCCTGTCCCCAGGCCACGAGCTTGCTCGTGAGATCCTGGCCCTCGAGCAGCGGAAGGCGGGCCTTCCACTCGGCCTCCAGGCTCTGAACGCGCTTCACGGATTCCTCGAAGTAGAGGGGCGCTTTTTCGCGGAATGAGCCCCATTCGGCGGAGATCGTCTGCGCCCCCCAGACGCCCAGAACCGCGAGGAACGCGCCGACCGCGGCGAAAATGAGGGCGATCGACGCCGCGCGGGGGATCCCCCGGCGTTCGAGCGAGGTCACCCAGGGCGAGAGGATCATCGTGAAAACGATGGAAAGCAGGGTGGGGGTGGAGAGCGTGGGATTGGCCACGAAAACGGCGCCGGCCGCGGCGAGCGCACCGAGCACCCAGCTCAGCTTGATGAGGTCCCGGCGGAGGTGCCTATCCTGCGCTGTTTTCTCGGAGCTGGCCGACACGCCGCTCCTCCTTCATCTCGGTGATCTTGCGCGTCGTCTCGAGCAGCCGGCGTCCCAACACGCTCGCGAGCTGGAAGAGGATCCGCACGCCCATCTGCGGCTTCCTCTCGAGGACTTCCATGAGATCGGGTTTGAAGAAGCCCACGACAACCGTGCGTTCCGTCGCGACCGCGGTCGCCGTGCGGACGTTTTCGGGTTCGACGAGCGAAAGCTCGCCGAAGAAGCTGCCCTTGCCGAGCGTCGTCACGAGCACCTCGGAGTTGGGATGGTGAGTCTTGATGGCGACGCGGCCGGCAACGATCACGTACATGCCGGATCCCCTTTCCCCCTCTCTGAAGATGGGTTCGTCCACCTGATAGACCCGCTCGTAGACAAGCGAGGTGAGGTAGCGAAGCTCCCGGGCGGACAGGGTGCAGAAGAGAATGTTTTCACCGAGCGCTTCGATGATCGTGTCCTCGTTGGACTTCCGTCTGCGAAAGAGATCACGCCAGAGGTAGTGTGGGTGGGCGGCCATAGGGGTCTTCCTCCGGTTCGGTCTAAGGTCCGATTTTCTTGACTTTTCGCAGTGCGCCGGGCCCCACTGAAAGGATCTATGGGCATGACGATCCTGATCGTCGAGGACATCGAATCCATGCGTGAGGCGTTGGAGCATCTGCTCAGCGTAGGACCACCTGAAGGCGGCCCCAGCCCGGTGAAGCGTGTACTCCGCGCTCGGAATACCTGGGAGGCGAGGGGAGAGATCCGCCGTCACCGCCCCGATCTGGTCCTCCTGGACGAGGTGCTCCCCGGGGAGTCGAGCGTGGACCTTTTGGAGGAGCTCCGGGAAGAGGGCATTCCCGTGATCCTCCTGACGAGCCTCGAGGAGCGGGACCATCCGGTACCTTTGGGCGCCCTGGGAAGAGTGCTCAAGCCAGGTGAGGCACCGGGGAGCTGGGAGCCTGCTCGAAAGCGCCTCTGGGCGGCTTTCCCCAAACCCAAGTCTTGACGCCCCCCTGGAGTTCGGATAGTCCCAATGGCTCTATGGCAGTCAAGATTCGGATGGCTCGACACGGCGCTAAGAAGTACCCCTTTTACCACGTGGTGGTGATTCCTGGAGAATCGCGCCGGAACGGGGACTTCATTGCCAAGCTGGGCACCTTTGATCCTCTCAAGAAGGAGTCGAAGGAAGCCTTCAAGATCGATCTCGAAGGCTACCGTGCTTGGACTGCCAAGGGCGCCCAACCCTCACAAACCGTTAGACAACTCGTCAAAACCCTTTCAAACTAAATCTCGCAGGGTTCGCTGACCTCCTGAGCGGGGCGTTTCCCCATGGGGTCGGCCGGTGGACGTGGACGCGAGGAGTTTGGGAATGCAGGACGAGATCCAGTGGGACGAACGCAGCGACGATTCGATTCCGGGGCCGGTTGACGGACCATCCGACCATGACCCCGACGCGGACGAGGATTTCGATAGCGGCCCCCCACAGGCGATCGGCGCCGCTCGGCGTGGGACCGTGAAGTCCCAGCGTTCCGCGGAGCTCGGGGAGCTCTCCCGCCTGATCGAGTACATGGCGAAAATGCTGGTGGATCTGCCAGAAGCCGTGGAAGTGAATGAAATTATAGGTGAAAACACCACGGTGATTGAGCTCAAGGTGGCTAAGAGCGACCTGGGAAAGATCATTGGAAAGCAGGGCCGGACGGCCCGTGCCGTGCGTACGATCCTGAACGGCGCCTCGACGAAGCTGCGCAAACGCACGGTTCTCGAAATCGTCGAGTAAGTCAGGTACACCGGCTCTCGATTGAAGCCGGAAATCCCAGTGCAACCCGGGCGCGCGCCCCTGCTGACGTTCAACGTCCTCACGCTCTTTCCAGAGCTTTTCGGCCCCTTTGTCGACGGATCCATCATGGGTCGCGCACGGCGCAACGGGCTCATCGGTTTTCAGGCGGTGCAGATCCGCGATTTCGCGACCGATCGGCACCATACCGTGGACGACTCTCCCTTTGGGGGCGGCGAGGGCATGGTATTGCGCCCGGACGTGCTGCATTCCGCTTGGACCTCCGTCGACGCGCCGGATTCCCGCGCAAAGGGCGAGCAGCTCACGGTCTATTTGTCGCCTCAAGGCCGTGCCCTCGACGCGAACTTGGCCAAACGCCTCGCGGGCTTTCCCCGTCTCATTCTGGTCTGCGGGCACTATGAGGGCGTGGACGAGAGGTTCGTGGAATCCTGCGTGGATCTTGAAGTCTCGATCGGCGACTACGTGCTCACGGGAGGCGAGCTGCCGGCTCAGGTGCTCATGGACGCGGTATCGCGTTGGGTGCCCGGCGTCGTAGGAAAAGAGCGTTCCGTAGCTGGCGATAGCTTGGAGGGCGGCCTTCTGAAGTATCCCCAGTACACCAAACCTCGTGAGTACCTGGGGCGGGCGGTGCCGGATGTCTTGCTGAGCGGAAATCACGCGGAAATCGCCCGGTGGCGGCAGGAACAGCGCGAAAGGCGCACCGAGGCGCGCAGACCCGATCTCTGGACCGCGTACGGAGCGCCCCGAAAAGGGGGGGCGTAGCACCGTGGCTGTTCCCGTCTACGTCGTTCTGTTGCATTACCCCGTGACGAATCGGAACGGCGAGGTGATCACGACCGCCTTCACCAACCTCGACATCCACGACATCTCCCGCAGCTGCCGCACCTATTCGGTGCGTGGCTACACCCTCGTGAGCCCGGTCGCTGAGCAGCATGAGGTGGCCGGGCGGATCCTGGAGCATTGGAAGAGCGCGCAGGCCCGCGAGTATCATCCCGATCGGGCCGAAGCCCTGAGCTGCGTGGAATTGGCCCTCAGCTTCGAGGAGGTCGTGGAGCGGGTCCAGGGGCTTCATGGCGAGCGCCCCGAGATCGTCCTGACCGAGGCCCGACCTCTTTACGATTGCGTGAGCTACGAGGACTTCCGGCGCGAATTGGAGCGGCCGGGGCGCACGCGGCCCGTCGTTTTGGTCTTTGGAACAGGGTGGGGGATCGACCCGAGCTTTTCCGAGAGGGTTGATCGGGTATTGGTGCCGCTCTATGGCCCCGAGGGGCGCGAGGGTTACAACCACCTGTCGGTCAGGGCGGCGGCGGCGATTATCTTGGACCGACTTTTGGGAATGCGGTAAGGAAACTCTCTCCAAATTTCCAATTCTTTTCGTAGGAAGTACTCACATGGCCGTAAAGCTGATCAAAGCCAAGACTGCAACCAAGGGCAAGACCCTCCGCTCAGGTGGCCTCACCGCCAAGGTGAACGCCGCCGTGGGGCATCTGGTGCGCAAAGACCTCGTGAAGTTCAAAGCGGGCGACACCCTGAGGGTGCACGTCCGCATCAAAGAGGGCGATAAAGAGCGTATCCAGCTTTACGAAGGCGTGTGCATCAAGATCCACAACGCCGCGGGTTCTGGCTCCTTCACCGTCCGCAAGATGTCGCACGGCGTGGGCGTGGAGCGTGTGTTCCAGTTCAACTCCCCGCGCGTGGCCAAGGTGGAAGTGGTGGTGGAAGGTCGCGTTCGCCGCGCGAAGCTCTATTATTTGCGCGGCCTGGAAGGCAAACGCGCTCGGATCAACCGCCGCATGGAAACCTCCTCGGTGAAGACGGAAACCGCCGCCGCGCCTGCTGCGGAGTAAAAACCAGAATTTCCTCCCGCCCCGGTGAACTCCGGGGCGGGATTTTTTTTGCCCGCTGGGGAGCGGAAACATGGGCGCTGGTCTCGAGATCGAACGTCAGGTGGGGTATCCGGCGATCTCCGTGGCAGGGGTCGACGAGGTGGGGCGCGGATGCCTTGCCGGGCCAGTGGTGGCCGCTGCCGTGCTGCTTCCAGCGGATCTTGCCTGGGACTCGAATTCCTGGCTCGCGCAGGTCACGGACAGCAAAGCCGTGGAGCCAAAGCTGCGTGCCGAGCTGGCTGAACGGATTCGGGCCTGGGCCGGCGCATGGGCGCTGGGCCAGTGCTCGCGGGAAGAGATCGACCGACACAACATCTTCCACGCCTCTCTCCTGGCGATGGAGCGCGCTGTGATGGGGCTAAAGCCGCTCCCGGGCCACCTCCTCGTGGACGGGAATGCCCTGCCGCGGGGCCTGAGCCTGGCTCGGACGGCGGTGGTGAAAGGGGATGCCCGCTGCCTCAGCATCGCCTGCGCCTCGATTCTCGCGAAGGTGTGGCGGGACGCTCATCTCCATGAGCTCGATGCGAGGTATCCGGGATACGGATTGGGCGGTCACAAGGGGTATCCCACCCCTGCCCATCTGGAGGCCCTCCGAAGACTCGGCGTGACTCCGGAGCATCGACGAAGCTTCGCGCCCGTGGCGCGAGCCTTGAATCTGACCGAGGCGTGAGTACCCCGATTCCCTGGACTCCCTCGCAACGCACTGCCGCTGGCCGCGAGATCGAACGTCAGGCCCTGAATCTGGCCCTTGCCCGGAAGGGGGTGCGCCTGCTGGCCACGCGTTTCCGTTGCCGCGGGGGCGAGGTGGATCTCGTGCTCGAGTGCACCCAGGGGGAAGGCGGGAAAGAGCTCGTGTTCGTGGAGGTGCGCGGGCGCTCGACTTGGCCCACCGCTCTGGAGAGCGTAGACTGGGCGAAACGGCGCAAGATCGCCCGGGCGGCGAGGGTTTTCCTGGCGGGCTACCGGGGTCCGGCGAAATCCGTCCGCATGGACGTGATGGCATGGGAACAGGGGAAATGGACTTGGATCGAGGACGCATGGCGCGAGTCGTAGCAGGGCGGGAAGCGCGGCGGGCCCGGGCGCTCGCGGCGCTTTTCTGCGCGGCCGCGCTCTGTGCGCCCCGCCCGGCTCATGCGATGAGCCGGGAAGTGAAAACCGTGCTGGTCACCGGGATTTACGGCGCGGGCGCGGGCACGGTGCTTGGGCTCACCACTTATCCCATCACCGGTGAGCTCAGATCCGTGGTCATGGGGACTTCGGTGGGGCTCTATCTGGGCATCGCGCTCGGGATCTATTTCATCTGCACGCCGGACGATCCGGGGAATCCCCACCGGGCAGACCGCGGGGGGGAACCCGTTTCCGGATACCTCACGGCCGTGCCTCGGGAGGCGGGCGGGAGCGCCTCGGGGCGCGCAGCGGCGCCCGCCTGGGTTACCCTGCGACTTGCGAGCTTCTAGCGCTTCTGGGCCGGACCTATTGATCGAAGGAGCGGCGCGCGGATTCGAGGGTATCGAAGAACTCGAAGGCTTCCTCTTCGTCGAAGGCCTTGATGATCTTCTGGAACTCGCTCTTCACGTTCGCGTAGCGCGGGCGGATGACGGAAGCGGAGTTGAAGTCGCGAAGCGTCTGCACGAAGGTCGAGATCCCGCTCGAGCCCACGAACTCGAGGTGTTCGAGGTCGAAGATGTACTTCTTCGGGGGGCTGTCCGACGACGCGATGTGGCTCCGCACCAGCTGGTGGAGTTTCTCGCGCAGGGGTTCCTGCACCTCCACGTCGAGCCTCCCGTCCATCCTGATGACCGCCGTGTCGCCGTTCCGGGTGATCTTCGCGCGCATGAGAGTGTGGTCCTTTCGCGGCCGTCCCGATTGCCGGAGGCCGAGTGTTCCCCTATGATGCCCGGGCGTGGCGAAGGCATCTAGAAGGCAGGAATTGCCGCCGGAGAGTGGCGCCCCAGGCGTGCTCTGGGTGGTGGCGACGCCCCTAGGGAACATCGGCGATCTCTCGCCTCGCGCCCGTGAGGTGCTGGCCGAGGCGGAGCGGGTTCTCTGCGAGGATACGCGCAGGACACGTGAGCTCTTCGCGGCCTGTGGCCTCGCGGCGCCGCCGCTCGAGAGGCTGGACGCGCACGCGAGGCCCGCCGAGATCGAGGCCTGGGCCCATAGGCTCGCCCAG
>JADZFF010000048.1 GCA_020850015.1 Bdellovibrionales bacterium
GTTTCACCCCGTCGCGGATGCGGCCATTGGCCTTGTTCACCCAGGCCAGCTCGATCGGCCGCACGTCGAGCAGGCGTTCCACCTGTTCGTAATACGGGCGAAGCTCCTCGGGGCCCCAGCCGGGGATCGCCCAATGCCGCAGCAGCTCGTCCGGCGCGCGCTTGCAGAGGTTGATGTTGTGGAGCGTGGATCCGCCCACGCCGTGTCCATGGAGCACGCGGATCGCCCGGTTCGCCGTGCGACGACCTCCGCCATCATAAAAGAGACGCGGGTACATCTCATCCTCACGCTGAGAGAGGTCCCGCGGCAGCAGGTGCTCGCCGGCCTCAAGAATCGCAACCTTCAGGCCCCGCCGCGCAACGGCCCAGGCCGCGGCCGCGCCTCCCGCACCGCTCCCTACAACCGCGACATCCACTTCCACGATGTCGCCCTCCTTAGGAATGGGAGCACGCAGCTTCTCGTAGGCCCGATCCGTTTCGGTCCAGGGGCGCTCGGACGTGGGAGGAACCAGCGGACCTGAGTAGCCGATGGCTTCCCAGCTCGCGGGATCGGAGTAACGGGCGAGCGAAGTAAGCTCTTTGATGGCGCCGAACACGGGCCGCCCCCAGACGAAGCCGTTCTGCCAGCGCTCCAGACAGTGGGCGCGTTGCTCGGGATCCAGCGCGCTGAAGCGGCGCAGATAGCCTTGAAACAAGAGCGGAGAATGCTCGGCGAGCAGAAGCGCGCCCTTGAGCTCAAGGCGGAGCCTTCCTGCGAAACTCCCCACGAAGGCGTCCATGCGGGCAAGCGCGCGGAGCCGCGAGGCCGGGTCTGTGTCGTCCGTCACCACCTCGTAAGCGGCGGCGAGCACCGCCGCCTCGGTGCTCGAAAGATGCTGGAGCGGCGCCAAGCCTTCCGGCAGGCGCGCGGGCCAGAGCGTACGACCGGCGGTGGCGGCCGTGACCAGGCCCAACGCGGACCAACGAAGGAACCGTCTCCGGCTCAAGCCGGCCAGGGGCCCGGCATCGGGAGGATTCGCGGAAGCCATGGGGAAAGGTGTACCATTGATGATGTGTCGACACGGCGCATTTTGAAAGATCCGCGCGCATGGGCTACCGCTAATAGATGCTCCTCTCGCTGCTCTTCCTTCTTCTGGGATTCCCCTTTTCCGATCTGAAGGCCGCGACCATGCCTTTCCGCGAAGCCACGGATACTCCGCTCTTCCGCGCATACCCGAGCCTGGCTTCCCGCCTGAAGCGCTTCGAGATCCTCACCGAGCCGACGCCCTTCGAACCCATGCGACGGCTGGAGCAAAGGCTGAAAGCGGAGGGCAAACTGCCCGCGGCCGCCGCGGGAAGGCTTTGGGTGAAGCGCGACGACCGCTCCTGGTCCACGTTGGGAGGCAACAAGGCCCGCAAGCTTGAGTTCCTCCTCGCCGACGCTGCGTCGGAGAAAGCGCACACGCTCGTCACCGCGGGGATGTGGGGATCCAACCACGCCTATGCCACCGCTCAGGCGGCGCGCGAACTTGGGCTCAAGGCGCGCCTGATCCTCGGACCGCAGCCTCTGACCGAGGAGGTGAGAAAGAAGCTCCTGGCCTTTCACGCGCTCGGCGCGGAGCTCGTTTACCACGGCAACAAGCTCTCCATGGGCATCGACCTCCTGGGCCAGATGGCGGCTCAGTGGCTCAAGATCCGCAAGGGCATCTACTACGTGCCGCCCGGAGGATCGAACCTGGTGGGTTCCGTGGGCTACGTCAACGCCTGGTTCGAGGTGCTGGAGCAGCTTCGCGGAGCGCGCCCGCCCTCGGACATCTTCCTCCCCCTGGGCACCGGCGGCACGGCGGCGGGATTGCTCGCAGGCGCATGCCTCTCGGGCCACTGGGGCCAGGTGCGCATCCACGCCGAGCGCGTCGTGGATCCCCTCCTCTACAATGAGCGCAAGCTTCGCAAGGACGCCGCAAAACTCCATCGGCATCTCGTCTCGCTCATGGACGCGGACGACCGAAAGCGCGCGCCGCTGTGCGACTTCCTCGGCGATGAGCGGGCGCTCGTGGTGGACACCACCCATGCCGGCCCCGAGTACGGAGCAGCGACGGAGGAGGTGCATCGGAAGATCCGCCTCCTCAGGGAGACCGAGGGGCTCGTGATCGAACCCACCTACACCGGCAAGTCCTTCGCGGACTTCCTGGATCAGGTGGGCGTGGAGCGGAGCTCCAACGAGGAGCGGCCCATGCTTTTCTGGCTGACCTACAACTCGCACCCGATCGACGCCGTGATCACCTCCTACCCCTGGACCGACTCCTCGCGGCCCTGGCGCGATCTGCCGCGCAAATTTTGGCGCCTTTTCGAATAGCCTCAGCCGCGCCTGTTGACCCGGGTCGGCCTCAGGACTTACCGTGGGAGTTCACCCCCCGGAGAATTCCATGAAGCACCGTCCACTTGTTCTGAAACTCGCCCTTTCCACTGCCCTGATCGCCCTTCTCGCCTCGCCCGCGTTCGCCGAGGAGGCCCCGGCCGGGAATGAAGCGGATACGGCCGCGGCCGATCCCGCGAAGCCTGAAGACGTCACGAAGAAGGCCCAGGATCCGAAAAAGGCGAGCGAGGAAAAGAAGGACCAGAAAAAAGAGAAGGAAAAGGGCGACGTCGCAGCGCCCGAGGAACCCGCGCCCGGAAAAGGCGCGCGCGCGAGCCGCGATTTCGGTCTGCTGGTCAGCGTGCTCGGAGAGCCCGTCGCCGTGCCGGTGGGATTCAACTTCGGATATCAGATCTTCCCGTGGCTGCGCGGACAGGCGGGCTTCGGGAGCATCAAGCGCAAGGTGAACGAGAACCTCGACGCCGAGCTCACCACCTTCGGCCTGAGCGCCTGGACCTTCATTCCCGGATGGAACTTCTCGCCGACCGTGGGCCTGGGCTTCTCGAAGATGAAGCTCGTGGGGACAGGCCTGGGCGCGGATATCGCGGATCTCATTTACGGCCTCTCCGAGATCGACGCCAGCCTGATGACCCTTCACACGGGCTTCGAGTGGCAGACCAACTACGGCCTCAACATCGGCTTCGGGGTGGGATTCCTGCTTGGCGCGCCTGAGGATCTCAAGCCCCTCACGGACAAGATCCCCTTCGTGCCTTACTTCCACCTCGGCTGGTTCTTCGACTTCATCTAGAACCGGTAGATGTCGCCGTGAACCGTGTCGATCACGAGCTTCCGAAGGGCTCGGGCGCGGTAGGGCTTTCGGAGGTGCAGCTCGGCCTGATGGCGGAGCTCGACGGAGTGAGCGCCGCTCACTTGGGCGTACTCAAGCAGGGCGGCCTCGCGCTCGCCCATGAGATCCCGGTAGCGCCCGCGGAAGAGCGCGATCAGGGAGCGCACATAGCCATCCGGCTTCTGCTCCGAGGCCCGCTCGAGCCAGCTGAAGGCATCGTTCAGCCGAGCCCGCTTGGACGCATCGTCTTCCGCGTCCGCCGCCCAACGGAATCCCGACACCGCCCTGAGCACCTTCCAGGTCACCTCGCGGGGCTCCTCAGCCACGGCCTCCTCGAGCTCCCGAACCACCGTGCCGAAGTCCCCTTCGTCAGCCGCGGCATGCGCGGCGTGGCGCACGGCCTCGTGCGCGCGCACGGTGCTCTCGGGAACCGCCGATCCCGCCACACCCCCCGGGGCCATCCGCCGGGCGGCGGACAGGAACAGCTCGGGCTCGAGCGCTCCGGGCCAGGCCAGCGGCACCGCGTGATAGATGCCTTGAGTCGGCTTGCCGCCGATGTCCCGCGGCACGCCCATCAGCGCGATACCGGCCTCCGGCGCCATCACCACGCTTTGGATGTTGTTGAGCTTGGACACGATGCCATGAACCGACCGCACCTCCGATTGCCCATCCGCGCCGACCCGCTCCACTCCCGAGATCAGCTGCACCGCCTTCTCGAGCGACAGGCCCTCCGCGCCTGCGGCGCTCAGCCCCTTTTCCATCGCGCGAGCCCGCAGCCGGCTGTCTTCGAAGTAACGCTGCGAAAAGCTGAACTCCTTCGGAATCGCGAGCCCCCCACGGACGTGGTTCGCGGCCGCCAGGGTGGCGGCCGGCGCCCAGAGCGCCTCCACTCCGTCGGCCGACACCTCCACGCTCACCGCTCTGCGCTCTTTCGCCGAGGAGAGGTGGATGCTCCAGGAACCCGCGTAACTCTGCGCTCGGAAGATCTCCACGGCCTGCTCCAGGCTCAGCGCTTCGCGCAGCACCTGTTCGTTCACCGCCAGGATCGGCGTCCCAAA